>NZ_JBIDAK010000036.1:0-76921 GCF_043202455.1 Kitasatospora sp. NPDC048194 | reverse complement strand
CTCTTCGGTCGTCACAACCCGAATGCTGGACACCCTCCCTGCATGCCCGGAGCAGAACCGGCAAACCCAGCCGACTTCGGAACTACTCGTCTAGCGGCAGCGCCGCGGCCGCCCCGGGGGCCGGGCGGCTGGTCCCGGCCCGGCGGGCCGCGTTCACCGCCGGCCGGAGCGCGGTCCCGAGTGACGGTCGGGACGGTGGTCCGACCGGGCCGGCCACCGCGCCCGCGGTCCTCGGCCGAGCAGGCTGCCGGTGGCGCGCTGGAGGACGGATTCGGCGGTCGCGCACTGCTCGTCCGTGAGGTTGCCGAGGATGTCGGCGCGCACCCGGTCCGTGTGCTCCTTCGCCGCCGCCAGGCCCTGACGGCCCTGTTCCGCGAGGGCCGGCCGGCCGTCCGCGCCGGTGGCGCGCCGGCTCCGGTGGACGAGGGCGTCGGCGGAGTGGGCGATCACCTTCGAGTCCGGTGCCGTCGGGCACGGCACGGAGCTCCGCCCTGGCGCGGCCGGGCGCGGCGCGCGGGCGATGTCGTCGAGCGCCCACTACGGGGGCCGGGTGGTGTCGATGCGTGCCAGGGTGGCCTGCGAGTGCCGCAGGACCGCATCGGTGGCGCGCCACTCGACCACGGCGATGGGCCGCCGGTCGTGCTCCGTGGTGTCGGTCCGCGCCGTGTTGCCGGTCGTCCTGGTCGTGGCGCCAGGACGCCAGGTGCGGTCGAGGTCGAGTCCGGCTCGGGGCGAGGGGGTCGCGCCGGCCGGCGGCCGGCCTCCCCGGCCGGCGCCCCGACGGGCGAGCCGTGCCGCCGACGCTTGCCGGTCGGCTGCTCAATCGCGCCCGGGGGCCCAGCCGAGAGCGGGAGCGAGCCGGGTGGCGAGGTCGGTGAGGATCTGCACGTAGTCCTCGTGCTCGAAGGTGAACGGCAGCGCGAACGCGACCTCGTCCACCTCGCGGTACCCGGCGTGGGCGTGCAGCCGCTCGGCGAGCTCCTCGGAGGGGCCGACCAGGTCGGGTGCGAAGAGCAGCCGGTTCGGCCCCTGCGGGGCTAGGGTGCGCGGTGTGCGGGCGCGGGCGTAGGCCTCGTACTTGGCGCGCTGCCCGGCGGTCGCGCTGTCGGTGGGGATGACCACCAGTCCCTGGGAGACCCGGGCCCGCTCGCCGGCGGGGTGCAGGGCGCGGAAGGCGCGGATCTGCCCGGCCTGGATCGTGGCGAAGTCCGGTGCCTCGTCGGCCGGCTCGGGCTTGACCACGCTGCTGGTGAGCAGGTTGAGCCCGTGCTCGCCCGCCCAACGCGCCGAGCGGAGGCCGGCCGCGCCGTACCAGAGCCGGTCGGCCAGGCCGGGGGAGTGGGGCTGGACCCGGCGCGAGTACTCCTCGATGCCCTCGGTCCCCTCGAAGTCCGAGGCGGCCTCACCGCGGACCAGCGCGAGCAGGCGCTCGGCGCGGCGGTGGCTGAAGTCCTCGTCCGCGCCGGTGTCGGGGTAGAGCGCGCCGCGCACCTGCTCGTAGTGGACGGGCGGGCCGACGCTGAAGCCGGGGTTGAGCCGGCCGCCGGAGAGCACGTCGACGGTGGCCAGGTCCTCGGCGAGCCGGAGCGGGTTCTCCCAGCCGAGCGGGGTGACGGCGGTGCCGAGCTGGATGCGGCTGGTGCGCTGGGTGGCGGCGGCGAGCACGGCGACGGGGGAGGAGATCCCGTACTGGAGGTGGCGGTGGCGCAGCCAGGCGCTGTCGAAGCCGAGCTGCTCGCCGAGGACGATCAGCTCCAGGGTGGATTCGTGGCCGCGGCGCGGGTCGGCCTCGTCGAAGAGCCCGATGGTCAGGAAGCCGAGTTTCCGCAGCGGTCGGGAGGAGGGCGGCATGGTGGCGGCTCCGCGGGGATCTGGCGCCCCGGGAAGGGGCCGGTCGGGGTTGCCCGTCGACCGTACGCGGGCCGCGCAGGCTGCCACAAGATCGGCGCCGGATCCGGACACCGGGCCGCAACGGGCGGCAATGGGCGGCAATGCGGCGCAACGCCGGCCCGTCGGGGCCGAGGCGGCGGCCGGCCACCGGGCGACCCCGCGGCGGGCCCCCGCCGCGTGGGGCGGGGAGCCGCCACCAACCCGTGGGGGCTCAGCAGCTGCGCAGCTCCGGGCTCTGGTTGCGGATCTGGTTGTGCAGCGAGGTGAACTCCCGGTACGCCTGGCTGTCCTCGGCCCCGGGCCGGAACGCGCCGACCCGGTGGCAGTTGACGAAGGCGAGCTTGACGCCGAAGTGGTCCTCCAGGCTGCCCCGGATGGCGTTGCTGGCCAGCGCGCGCAGCAACTGGGCCCGCTGCTCGTCGCTGGGGGTGGTGTTGTCGGTGGTGAACTCGGCGTCACCGGCGGCCAGTTCGGTGCTCAGCCCGGCGACGACCTGGTAGGCGTACGGGAGCGAGCTGCGGACGGTGTCGAGGAAGTCGGCCTGGTCCACGTGGCCGTTGCGGGCCTGGTCGAGGAGGGCGGGGGAGACGTCGAGCGACATGGATGTCCTCTTTCGCGGAGCGCGTGGGCACGCGCTGGGGGATGGCTATCGAAGATGAAAACCATTTGCGGAAAAGGACTCTGCTGGACGCCCGACGCCCTGTCAAGTATCGGCCCCCGAAGGGCTGACGGGTGGCGGTTCGGGCAGCCGCGGTGCCTTGATGACGAACACCGCGATCAACGCCGCGAGCGCCGCGAAGACCAGGCCCAGCTGGAAGGCGCTGGAGATGCCGTGCACCAGTACCTCCGAGGAGTACGGCGCCGGCAGCTTGCCGCTCGCCCTGAACTGGGCGGCCTGCTGCGGGGTGGCGTGCTGGAGGAACGCCCCCACCTGGTTCCGGGCCTCGTTGCGGCTCGCCGTGCCGTACACCGTGACCAGGATCGACAGGCCCAGCGAACCGCCCACCTGCTGGGTGGTGTTGAGCATGCCGGTGGCCGCGCCGGTCTCGTGCGGGGCGACCCGGGAGACGGCGGTGAGCATCACCGGGACGAAGATCGAACCCATGCCGAGGCCGAACAGCAGGGTCGGCCCGAGGATGCCGTCGACGTAGGTGCTGTTGATGTCGATCCGGGACGCCCAGGCGACCCCGGCCAGCACCAGGATCGACCCGGTGACCAGGAACGGCTTCGGGCCCCACCGCACCTGGTTGCGGGCGGCGAACTGGGCGGCGCCGATGATGGCCACGCTGATCGGCAGGAACGCGAAGCCGGCCCGCAAGGGGCTGAAGCCGAGGATCTCCTGCACGAACAGGGTGATGAAGAAGAAGATGCTGAACATCGCCGCGGCCACGCAGAGCATCAACCCGTAGGCCCCGGAGCGGTTGCGCTCGCGCAGGAGGTGGAGCGGCGTGATCGGCTGCCGGGCGTGCCGCTCGTTGAGCACGAAGGCGGCCAGCAGGACCACCGCGAGGCCGAACGCGGTCAGGGTGACGGCGTCGGTCCAGCCGTGTTCGGAGGCGCGGATGAAGCCGTACACCAGCGAGACCATGCCCGCGGTGGAGGTGAACGCGCCGGTCAGGTCGAAGTGTCCCGGGTGGCGGTCCGACTCGTTGATGTAGAGCGGCGCCAGCAGGGCGATGGCGATGCCGATCGGCACGTTGACGAAGAACACCCAACGCCAGGACAGCCAGGAGGTCAGCATGCCGCCGAGCAGCAGCCCGATCGCCCCGCCCGCTCCGGCGACGGCGGAGAACACGCCGAAGGCCCGGTTGCGCTCCGGGCCCTCCTTGAAGTTGGTGGCGATCAGCGCCAGCGCCGTCGGTGAGGCGATCGCGCCGCCGAGGCCTTGCAGGGCGCGGGCGGCCAGCAGCCAGGCGGAGGACTGTGCGACCCCGCCGAGCAGCGAGGCGAGGCCGAAGACCAGCACGCCGACGATGAACACCCGCCGTCGGCCGAGGATGTCGCCCGCCCGTCCGCCGAGCAGCAGCAGCCCGCCGAAGGTGAGGGTGTACGCGTTGATGACCCACGACAGGTCGGTGGTGTTGAACTTCAGCGCCTGCTGGATGTGCGGCAGCGCGATGTTCACGATCGTGATGTCGAGGACGACCATGAGCTGCGTGGCCGCGATGACGGTGAGTGCTATCCCTGGGTGCTGGCCCCGACGTGCGGTCGCGGGCGGAGCCGTGGCCAGGGCACGCGAGGTGGCCATGGCAGGTTCCCCAATGGCTCGGGAGCGAACGATGGGAGGGGGACGGATTCGTTCACCTCCCTCGACAGTAGTGCGGGGAGATAGGGAACACAACCGTTCATTACGGACACGGCGACATCCCGACGGCCGTTGATCGGACCGCGTGCGGCGGACCCCGCCGGACCAGCCGCGATCGACCGCCCCTCCTGCCCCAGCCGCCTCAGCGGGCCCCGCCGCCGCAGCGGCCACAGCCGGCCGCCGCCGCGCGGACTCAGCCGGACCGGCGTGCGAGGGCTCGGCGCACGCCGTAGGCGGCCGCCCCGACCGCGAGCACCACCGCCCCCCACAGCACCGAGGCCGCCGGCAGGGCCAGGGCCAGCACCAGGCAGCCGGCCGCACCGACGACGGGCACCACCCTCGGGGGCCGCCCCTCCGCGGAAGTGAGCGTCCAGGCCGAGGCGTTGGCGACGGCGTAGTAGGCGAGCACGCCGAACGAGGAGAAGCCGATCGCGCCCCGCAGGTCGCCGACGGCCGCGACCGCGGCGACCACCGCGCCGACGGCCAGCTCGGCCCGGTGCGGCACGCCGAAGCGGGGGTGCACGGCGGCCAGACGGTGCGGCAGGTGCCGGTCCCGGGCCATCGCCAGGGTGGTGCGGGAGACACCGAGGATCAGCGCCAGCAGCGAGCCGAGCGCGGCCACGGCCGCACCGACCCGGACGACCGGGGCGAGGCCCGGCGAACCGGCCGCCCGGACGGCGTCCGCCAGCGGCGCCCCGGCGTGGGCCAGCCGCACGGGGCCGAGCACCGCCAGCACGGCCAGCGCGACGGCGGCGTAGACGACCAGCGTGATGCCGAGCGCCAGTGGGATCGCCCGGGGGATCGTGCGCTGCGGATCGCGGACCTCCTCGCCGAGGGTGGCGATCCGGGCGTACCCGGCGAAGGCGAAGAACAGCAGCCCCGCGGCCTGCAGCACCCCGTGGAAGCCCGTGTCCGCGCCGACCGCCCAGCGGCCGGTGTCGACGTCGCCCCCGAACAGGCAGCCGACCACGACCGCGGCGAGCACGGCCAGCACCACGGCGACGATCCCCCGCGTCAGCCAGGCGGCCTTCTGCACGCCGACGTAGTTGACCCCGGTCAGCACGACGACCGTCGCGGCCGCGACGGCGTGCGCCTGCCCGGGCCACACGTAAGAGCCGACGGTGAGGGCCATCGCCGCGCACGAGGCCGTCTTGCCGACCACGAAGCCCCACCCGGCGAGGTACCCCCAGAACTCGCCGAGCCGCTCGCGGCCGTACACGTAGGTGCCGCCGGACTGCGGGTAGCGGGCGGCCAGCCGGGCGGAGGAGGTCGCGTTGCAGTACGCCACCGCGCCGGCCAGGCCCAGACCGACGAGCAGCCCCGAGCCGGCGGCGCCGGCGGCGGGCGCGAGCGCGGCGAAGACGCCCGCGCCGATCATCGACCCCAGTCCGATCACCACCGCGTCGACCACGCCCAGCCGCCGCCGCAGCTCCTGGGGCCCGCTCGTCGGCGCCGACGTGCTCATGGATCCGTACCCTCCGGTGAGTTCCGATGTCGGCGCACCCTACTGGACGCAGGAGACGGCGGACCGAACCGGACCACCGGCCACCCACCACCGCGGGACCCACCACCGGGCACCCACCACCGGCCACCCATCACCGGCCACCCATCACCGGCCGCCCGCGGCCGACTGCGGCCGACCGACGGAACCAACTCGACCGAAATCGTGTGGAAGCCGGTCCGCCGGCGGATGGAGGATGCCGGGACGAACGAGATCCTGCGCGCCGCCGGTGAACTCCTCGGAACCCGGCTCTGCGAACCGGTCGGCCTGGGCGGCAGCTCCCGCACCGCCGTGCTGCGCTGCCGCACGGCCGAGGGGCGAAGCGTCATCGTCAAGGCCTACACGGGTGGCCCGGACGCCCTGCGCGGTTTCACGGCGGAGGCCGCCGGGCTCACGCTCGGCCTGGCCGGCCCGCCGCTCCTCGGAGTGGATCCCGAGGTGCCGCTGCTGGTCCTGGCGGACCTCGGGGACTCGCCCACGCTCGCCGACCTCCTGCTGGGGACCGACCCGAAGGCCGCCGAGGAGGGACTGCTGGCCTGGGCACGCGGGCTCGGCACGCTCGCGGCGCGGTCGGTCGGACGGGATGAGGAACTGGCCGGGCTGTGGGCGCGGTACGACCGGGGAATGCCGACCTGGGCACAGGAGCCGTGGATCGCGAAGGCCGCCGCCGAGTTCCCCCGCGTCCTCGAAGCGGCCGGTATGGCCGCTCCGGTCGGGCTGGACGGGGAGCTCGCCCGGATCGTGACCGCGGTCGGTGCGGAGTACCCGGCGTTCACCCCGGGGGACACCTGCCCGGACAACAACCTGATCACCCCCGAGGGCCTGCGGCTGCTGGACTTCGAAGTGGCCTGCTTCCAGTCGGTGTTCCTCACCGCGGCGTACTGCCGGATGCCGTTCTCCACCTGCTGGTGCGTGTTCGACCTTCCGGGCGGCCTCGCCCGCAGGATCGAGGCGGCGTACCGGGCCGCGGTCGTCCCGGTCTACCCGGCGCTCGCCGAGGACGCCGTGTGGGAGGACGGCATTCGCCGGGCCGTCGCCGTGTGGACGGTCAACGCGACCGTGCGACTGCTGCCCCGCACGGTCGAGGACGGTCCGATGCACCGCACCCGTCGCCCGGTGCCGACCAGGCGGCAGGTGCTCAGGCACCGCTGGGAGACGGCTGCGGCGACGGACGGGTTCCCGGCGTTCGCGGAGACGATGCGGCTGCTGCTGCGCGAGGTCGCGGGCGGATGGGCGGCGGACCCGCTGCCGGGCTACCCGTGCTTCCGGTACGACGGGGCCACCCGCGACAGCTGACGAGGACTCCGGTCCCCGCCCGGCTCCCGCGGCGGGGCCCGAGCCGCCCGTTGCGGCCGCGTCCTCGCGACCAACCCGTCCGGGCGGCCAGGGCGCCGCACCGCCAGCCGCCACACCCCGCCGCAAACGATGCGGAAACGCTGCGGATGGGACCCCGCGTCATGGCTGCGCGACGGTCGGACGGTGGAGGCATTCACCGACGGGCCGTTCGCCCCGCCCACCCCCGCCCGGATCGTCCGCCGAGCCGTTCCCGAGCCCGCCGACGGCGGGGCCGCCCGGCTGCGCGCCCTGGTGGCCCGCACCGCCCACGCCGACGAGCCGGCCTTCGAGGACCTCTACCGGGCCACGGCCGACACCGTCCACGGGCTCGTCCTGCGGGTGGTCCGCGATCACGCCCAGGCCGAGGAGGTCCTCCAGGAGACGTTCTGGCAGGTGTGGCGGGAGGCTCCGCGCTACCGCCCCGGGCGGGGCGAGGTCCTGCCCTGGATCCTCACCCTCGCCCACCGGCGCGCCGTCGACCGGGTCCGCTCCGCCCAGGCCGCCGCCGACCGCGACCGCGCCGTCGCCGTACGCGCCTACGCGCCGGTCTTCGACGAGGTCGCCGACCGGGTCGAGGGCAATCTCGACCGCGACCGCGTCCGACGGGCCCTGGCCGCACTGTCCGACGTGCAACGCGAGTGCCTGCTGCTGGTCTACTTCGGAGGCTGCACCCAGGCCCAGGCGGCCGCCGTCACCGGAGCGCCCCTGGGAACCGTCAAGACCCGCATCCGTGACGCCCTCTCGCGGCTGCGCCGCCACCTCGGTGACCTGCCCGAGGCGCCCTCCCTCCGGCACGCGTGCCCGCCGACCGGTCCGCGCCGCCAGGCCGTAGGCTCGCACCCGTGACCGCCCCGACCACTCCGACGGCTCGGAAGTCCCCCAACCCGCCGACGTCCCCGAAATCCCCGGCCCCTCCGGCCGACCCAGCCGACGCGCCCGACCCCGCGGACCCCGCAGGTCCGCCCGGTCAGTCCGGGCCCCTCGGCCTCGAGGCGCCCGGACTGACCACCGGAGCCCTCGCCCTGCGGCTCGGGGTCTCGCCCACCACGATCCGCTCCTGGGAACGCCGCTACGGCCTGGGCCCCGCGCACCGCGCCCCCGGGCGGCACCGCCGGTGGGAGCCGGGGGACGTGGCGGTGCTGGAGGAGATGTGCCGGCTCACCGCCCGCGGAGTGCCCCCGGCCGAAGCCGCCCGCGCGGCCCTGGCCGGAGCCCGGTCCACGCCCTCGACTCCCGCCCGGCCCTCGGCCCCGGAACCGGGGGCAGCGGTGTCGGCCCGCGGGGGCGCCACCCTGGGCGTGGGCACCGTCCGCCCCGAGTGCCGGGGCCTGGCCCGCGCCGCGGTGCGCCTCGACGCGCCCGAGATGGCACGGATCCTGCGCCGCACCGTCGAGGAGCTCGGCCCGGTCGCCGCCTGGAACGAGGTGATGACGCCGGCCCTCCGGGCGGTCGGACGCAAATGGGCCACCGAGGGCGAACGGTACGTGGAGGTGGAACACCTGCTGTCCTGGCACGTCGCCGTCGCGCTGCGCCGTGCCGCCGACCGGCCGGAGCCGCCCGGCGGACCGGCCGTGCTGCTCGCCGGCATGCCGGCGGAACTGCACAGCCTCGCCCTGGAGGCGGTCGCCGCGGGCCTCGCCGAACGTGGCCTGCCCTTCCGGATGTTCGGCCCCGCCCTGCCGCCCGACGCGCTCCTGGAAGCCGTCCGCCGCACCGGGCCGCCCGCCGTGCTGCTCTGGTCCCAGGCCGCCCGCACAGCGGACCGGGCCCTGGCCGGCTGCGTCGCCCGGGTCGAGTGGGGGCCGCCCGGCGCACGGCTCCGCCCCGTCGTCCTGGCCGCCGGGCCCGGCTGGTCCGGCCCGCGCCGCCCGCCCGGCGCCCTGCGGCCCCGCGACCTCGCCACCGCCCTCGACCAGCTGGCTGCCCTGCTCCGCTGACCGGAAGCCCCTCGCCCCCGCCCCGCCGCAGCCCTGTCCGCCCGGCTCGGCGCCCCCCGGCCCATCCGGGCACCCCTCCGCTCCGAATACCACGCGTCCCCCGTCCGTTGAAGGATGGGGGAGGTGAGGTGAGCTGCACGGAAGGAGCCGACGGTGGAGGACCGAATCCCGACCGGCGCGCGCTGCCTGGTCACCGGAGCCACCGGCTACATCGGCGGACGGCTGGTTCCCGAACTGCTCTCCGCCGGATACCGGGTGCGCTGCCTGGCCCGCGACCCCGGGCGCCTGCGCGACCAGCCCTGGCGCTCCGAGGTGGAGGTGGCGACCGGTGACGTCACCCGGCCCGAGACCCTGGCGGGCGCCCTCGACGGTGTCGACGTCGCCTACTACCTGGTCCACTCCCTGGGCACCGGGCGGGGCTTCGAGGACACCGACCGGCGCGCCGCCCGGTCCTTCGCCCGGGCGGCCGCGGAGGCGGGCGTCGGCCGGATCGTCTACCTCAGCGGGCTGGTGCCCTCCGGAGTCCCCGAGGCCGAGCTCTCACCGCACCTGCGCTTCCGGGCGGAGG
Organism: Kitasatospora sp. NPDC048194; assembly: GCF_043202455.1. Classification (NCBI taxonomy): domain Bacteria; kingdom Bacillati; phylum Actinomycetota; class Actinomycetes; order Kitasatosporales; family Streptomycetaceae; genus Kitasatospora; species Kitasatospora sp. NPDC048194. The sequence goes on along the minus strand of NZ_JBIDAK010000036.1, from coordinate 67,385 downwards.
TCGGCCGGGCCCTGCGGACCGGCGGCGTGCCCACCGCCGAACTGCGGGCCGCCGTCATCATCGGCTCCGGCTCCGCCTCCTTCGAGATGCTCCGCTACCTGACCGAGCGCCTGCCCGCCATGGTCACGCCCCGCTGGGTCGACACCCGCATCCAGCCCATCGCCGTGCGCGACGTGCTCCACTACCTCGTCGGTGCCGCCGCCCTGCCGCCCGAGGTCGACCGGGCCTTCGACATCGGCGGGCCGGACGTCCTCACCTACCGGCTGATGATGCAGCGCTACGCCAGGGCGGCCGGCCTGCCCCGCCGACTGATCGTGCCCGTGCCCGTGCTGTCCCCGGCGCTGTCCAGCCTCTGGGTCGGCCTGGTCACCCCCGTACCCGGACCGCTCGCCCGTCCGCTGGTGGAGTCGCTGCGGCACGAGGTCGTCTGCGGCGAGCACGACATCGCGCGGTGGATCCCCGACCCGCCGGCAGGGCTGACCGGGTTCGACCGCGCCGTCGAACTCGCCCTGCGCCGCATCCGCGAGGCCCGGGTCACCACCCGGTGGTCCTCCGCCTCACTGCCGGGTGCCCCCAGCGACCCGCTGCCCACCGACCCGGACTGGGCCGGCGGCAGCCTCTACCAGGACCTCCGCGAGCGACGGGTGGCAGCCGACCCCGCAGCCCTGTGGCGGGTCGTCGAAGGCGTCGGCGGCGAGAACGGCTGGTACTCCCTCCCGTTCGCCTGGGGCGTGCGCGGCATCGTCGACCGGCTGGTCGGCGGCGTCGGGCTGCGCCGCGGCCGACGCGACCGCGACCACCTGCGGGTCGGCGACGCCCTCGACTTCTGGCGGGTGGAGGAGATCGAACCCGGGCGCCTGCTGCGACTGCGGGCCGAGATGCGCCTCCCCGGCCTGGCCTGGCTCGAACTGCGGGTCACCCCGGACGGCGACGGCGGCGCCTGCTACCACCAGCGGGCACTGTTCCACCCGCACGGACTGGCCGGCCACGCCTACTGGTGGTCGGTGGCCCCCTTCCACGGCCTGGTGTTCGACGCGATGGCCCGCAACATCGCGGCGCGCGCACTCGGCGCCGCCTGATCCGTGCCCCCCGCGCTCGTGCGGGCCGTCCGACCGGCGACGGCGAAGCGGCCTGACCGCGGGGCGTGGCAGTCGTACCAATCCGCGATGCGCCCGGCTCCGAAGGACGTAGAGAGTGGGGAGGGTCCGTCCAGCCTGTCCGCCGCCCGCCTGTCCGTCTGCCCGTCCGTCCGGCCGGTCCCCGCCCCGACCGGGGAACCCGACCGCATCCGTCTCCGACATTCCCGAAGGCCCGCCGATGACCGTCTCGATCGCCCTGTTCACCCAGGACCTTCGCCTCCACGACAACCCCGTCCTGCACGCCGCACGTGACGCGGCGGACCAGGTGGTCCCGCTGTTCGTCCTCGACCCCGGCGTGGAGAAGGCGGGCTTCGCCGCGCCCAACCGGCAGGCCTTCCTGAGTGACTGCCTCGCCGACCTGGACGCCTCGCTGCGCCGGGCGGGCTCCCGCCTGGTCGTGCGCCGCGGCGGAACCGCCGAGGAGACGGCCCGGGTGTCAGCCGAGACCGGCGCCGCGACCGTGCACGTCGCCGCCGGGGTGAGCGCCTTCGCCCGCCGGCGCGAGGCCGGGCTGCAGGCACTGTTCGGGGCGCGACTGCACGTCCACGACGCCTCGGTGACCGTCATCCCGCCGGGCCGGATCGCCCCGGCCGGCCGCGACCACTACGCGGTCTTCACCCCGTACCACCGCGCGTGGCAGCAGTCCCCCCGCCGTACGGTGCTCGGCGCGCCCCGGGTGATCCGGACGCCGGAGGGCATCGGCAGCGAGAACCTGGTCGTCAGCGGCCCGTTCTCCCCGGGCCTCCTGCGCGGTGGCGAGACGGCGGCCCGGGCGCGCTGGCGGCGCTGGGACGTCGACGCCTACGAGGACGTGCACGACGACCTCGCGGCGGACTCCACCTCCCGGCTCTCCCCGTACCTGCACTTCGGCTGCCTGTCACCCACGGAGCTGACCGTTCGGGCCCTCGAGCGCGGCGGCGACGGGGCCGAGGCCTTCGTCCGGCAACTCGCCTGGCGGGACTTCCACCACCAGGTCCTCGCCGCCCGCCCCGACGCGGCGCACCGCGACTACCGCGGCAGGGACGACCACTGGCACCAGGACGAGGACGAGGCCGAAGCCTGGCGGCAGGGCCGCACCGGCTACCCGATCATCGACGCCGGGATGCGCCAGCTCGCCCACGAGGGCTGGATGCACAACCGCGCCCGTCTGCTCACCGCGAGCTTCCTCGCCAAGACGCTGTACCTGGACTGGCGGATCGGCGCGGCCCACTTCCTGTCCCTGCTGGTCGACGGTGACATCGCGAACAACCAGCTCAACTGGCAGTGGGTCGCGGGCACCGGCACCGACACCCGGCCCAACCGGGTCCTCAACCCGCTCCGCCAGGCCGACCGGTACGACCCCGACGGCGCCTACGTCCGCCGCTGGCTGCCCGAGCTCGCCCACCTCCCCGGCCCCACCGTCCACCGCCCGTGGCCGCTCGCCCCCGACTACCCGGAGCCGATCATCGCCCCGGAGGCCCTCGGTGTCCGGCTGCGCCGGGCGCGGGGCCTGGACTGAGCCCGTCCCTCCCCGCAGCGCGCGGTGACCTCGCCCGGGCCGTCGGAGCCCGGGGAGGTGGCTCGCTCAGGTGCACCACAGCAGGAAACGCGTGCAGCTCGGTGTGCCGCTTGCGTGCGGGGTGGCGGAGGGCGGTGGGACGGGGCCGGGGCCGGGGCCGCCCTCGACTACCCGGAGTCGATCATCGCACCGGAGGGCCTCGGTGTCCGGCTGCGCCGGGCGCGGGGCCTGGACCGAGCCCGTCCCTCCCCGCAGCGCGCGGTGACCTCGCCCGGGCCGTCGGAGCCCGGGGAGGTGGCTCGCTCAGGTGCACCACAGCAGGAAGCGCGTGCAGGTCGGTGTGCCGCTCGGGTGCGGGGTGGCGGAGGGCGGTGGGACGGGGCCGGGGTTCGCCCCCGTGGTGCTCGGGGAGGGTTTCGCGGGCGGGTCCGCCGGAGGACGGGAGGCGGAGGACGCGGGCGGGCCCGAGGGGAGCGCTGCGGTGGCGCTGCCGGACGGCTTCGGCCGGGTGGAGGTGGCCGAAGGCTGCGGGCGGGCCGCGGCCGTCGTGGTGGCCGGCGCCGGTGCGACGGGCGCGCCCGAAACGGCGGCGGTGTTCGGCGAGGGCGAGTCGGTGCCGGCGGAGGCGGGGGACACCGCGCCGTCCGAGTTGCCGCCGGCCAACAGGACGGTGGCCAGCCCGCAGACCACCACACCGGCGGCCGACGCGGCCAGGGCGGGCCGCCGGAACCGGCCGCCCCGCCGCCGGGTCGAGCGCCCTGGCGAGCGGCGCGGCGGCGCGGAGGCGGCGGACGGCACCTCGTCCGGGGTCGTGGCGCGGTGCACCGCGTCCCCGGCAGGGGTTTCGGCGGCCCGGCCGCAACCGGGGCAGGAGAGCGCGCCGTTGAGGTGGCGTCGGCAGGGCGTGCAGTAACTCATGGGATCTTTTCGGTAGGTGCGGCACGACCGGGATCCGGGCGGTGGCTGCCACGCCGCCCGCGGGCCGGGTCGGTCGGGTGCGAGCGTACGCAGACCGCCCGGGTTCGCGACACCCGGTCGATGCGAGGCTTCTGCGCAGGTCAGGTGTCGTTCGTGTGGCCGGCGCGCAGGTGAGGTCCGCCGCAGACGCGCGCGGGCGTGAGCGCGGGCGTGAGCACGGACGCAGGCGCGGAACGCGGCCGGCCGGACCGCGTTCCGCGCCGCGCCCGTCGCGCGGCCCGGGCTCAGCCGAAGGTGAACCAGTTGAGGTTGACGAAGTCGGCGCTCTGCCCGCTGGCGAAGGTGAGGTACACGGTGTGGGTGCCGGTGGTCCGGGCGATGTCGGCGGGCACCGTCCGCCAGGTCTGCCATCCTCCGGTGTTGGCGACGGCGAAGCTGCCGACCGGCGCGGCGGTCGGGCTGTCCAGCCGTACCTGGACCAGCCCGCTGACCCCGGGCGCGGCGCCGGAGGCGACCCTGGCCTGGAACCGGGTCGCGCCGGAGGCGCCGAAGTCCACACCGGCGTAGGCGAGCCAGTCGCCGTTGGCGATCCAGCCGACGTCCTGGCCGCCGCCGTTGTCGCCGCAGGTCTCCAGGGCGGTACCGGACTGCGCGGTGTAGGACTCGGCCTCGATGGTGCCGAACGCGCTCCGTCCGCCGCCGGGTTGCGGGGAGGGCCCGGGGTCGACCGGGCCCCGGCCGCCGCCGACGGTGACGGTGAGCAGGGTCGGGTTCGCCGACTGCACCCTGCCCTCGAAGTCCACGCCGGCCGGGTGGACGTCGTCGTACGGGAACGCGTAGCCGAGGTGGTCGGGGTTGGTCGCGTGCAGGACGCGGGCGTAGTGGTTGGTGCGCGCGGCGGTGTAGAAGGCGGCGGGGTTCTCGCCGTCCGGCTGGTGCGGGTCGTCCAGCAGGGTGGTGCGGTTGAGGGCGGCGGCGAGGCGCGCGCTGAGGTTGCCCATCAGGTCGTTGCCGGTGGTGAACGGCGCCGAACTGCAGTTGAACACGGCGGCGGTGGAGGGTTTGGCGAAGCCGCCGACGCCGGGGAAGGTGAGCACGCCGTTGCTGACCCGGCCGGTGACGGTGCCCCAGCCGGCCTGGGTGTCGATCACCAGGTCGGTGCCCTGGTACTTCTGCCACACGGCGGCGATGTAGCTGTCGAGATAACCGTTGAAGAGTGAAGGGTTGGCGCTGATCGCCGTGTTGGGGCTGAGGATGCGCAGGGTCCGGCCGGCGGAGTCCGGGACGATCAGCCGGGCCCAGTCGCCGCCGTCGGCGGCGGCCTGCGCGCGCAGCGCGTTCGCGGCAGATTCCAGGCCGCCGGCGGGCAGGCCGCTGACGCTCTGCCGCCCGTTGCCGGTGGTCAGGTCGAAGGCGATCGGGACGGCGGCGAAGTCGACGTAGCTGATGTTGGCGTACAGCTGGTCCGGCCCGTAGGTGAACTCGCAGAACCCGTACGAGGTGGCGATGTTGGGGTCGGTCGGGTTGCTCACCGAGGGCAGGGCGATGCCCGGCCCCGGGTTGATCAGGAAGACCAGTTCGTGACCGACGGAGAAGTAGATCCGTCCGCTGGAGAGGTACGGCAGTCGGATCCGCCGCGGGGTGCCGCCGGGCGCGGCCAGGGCGATGGCGCAGTCGGCGCCGAGCGGTGCGCCCGGAGCCGTGGGGGAGGGCGGGTGGTAGAGCGTGCTGCCGTCGGAGCGCAGGAAGGCCCAGCTGTTGCCCTGGGCGGGGTCGAGGCCGAGGACGTAGGCGTAGACGGGCTGGGACGACAGGGTGTTGACGAGGTCGACGTCGAGCCGCTGCGGTGTGGTGCTGCCGTCGGCGGTTTGCGACAGGGCGAAGAGTGCGGGGGCGGTCAGGGCCGCGACGGAGGCGCCGAGGATGGTCCGGCGAGTGATCACGGGAGGCTCCGGGAGCGGTGGGGGAGGGCGGGCGGCGCGGACTGCGCCGTCCGGCTGTCACCCTTCCGCTCGGCGGTGAACACGTCAATATCTGTCACCATAAATGGTCCTTAAGCCCGAGCGCGTTCACTTCTTGAAGACTGCGCGGTCTTGAATACTGCGCAGTCTCGAGGACCGCGCGGGTCGTGAAGACTGCGCGGCCGGTCCGCCCGTCGAGCCGGACCGTCCCGGAGGTTCAGGCGAGGAAGCCCCGCAGCAGTGCGGCGGTGGCGGCGAGGTGTTCCTCGGTGGCGCGTCGGGCGGCGTCACCGTCGCCGGCGAGGATCGCCCGGACCATCGCCCGGTGCTGCTCGGCGGCGTGCTCGATGTTCCGGTCCAGCATGGGGATGGCGTTGAGCAGGTCGTTGAGGCGCATCCGGGCCTCGGCGATGGCCGCGGCCAGGGTCGGGGAGCCGGTGAGTTCGCCGATCGCCAGGTGGAAGCGCGAGTCCAGTTGGCGGTACTGCTCGGGCGGGGCCCCCTCCAGGTCGGTCAGCCGGCTCTCCAGGTGGGCCCGCTGGTCGGGGGAGAGGGGGTGGCGGGCCGCCGCCTCGGCGGCGCCGACCTCCAGGACCTGGCGGTAGGTCAGCGCGTCCTCCAGTGCGCCGCCGAGGTCGCGGGCCGCGCGGCGCAGGTCGGCGACGTCCGGCGCCGGCATCCGGTAGGTGACGAAGGTGCCGCCGTACCGGCCGCGCCGGGGCTCGACGCAGCCGGCCTGCTGGAGCGTGCGGAGCGCCTCGCGTAGGGTCTCCCGGCTGACACCGAGCCGGGCGGCGAGGTCCCGCTCGGCGGGCAGTCGGTCGCCGAAGCCGAAGACGCCGAGCTTGATCGCCTGGAGCAGCCTCTCGACGGTCTCCTCGAAGGCGTTCCCGGTCCGGACCGGCCGGAAGATCGCGCCCGCCCGCCAGTCCAGCCGCGCCCGCTCACGTGTTTCGTCCGCGTCCACGCCGGAATCGTACCTACGAACGGGTTTCCGGATTCGTCCCCCGTCGCTCTTGACGCGGCCCGGATCCAGCCGGAACGATGCTGCTCACCCACCCAATGGACTGATTCCAGACCATTGAAGAGCCGTCCGACCGTCGAACCCGTCGGGGGGACCCTGCCACGCCGTCGTGGCCGGGTGGCTCCCCGGCACACCCTCAACCCCCAGGGGTGCCCATGACCGACGCACGCTCACCCGACCACCCTGCCCCCGAACGGTTTCCGGAGCCCACCGCCCCCGTTTCGGCCGACGAACAACGACTCCGCGAGCTGGGCTACACCCAGGAACTGGCCCGCTCGATGTCGGGCTTCTCCAACTTCGCCGTGTCCTTCTCCATCGTCTCGATCCTCTCCGGCTGCCTGACCCTGTACGGGACGGGGATGAAGACCGGGGGCCCGGCCCTGATCATCTGGGGCTGGCCGGTGGTCGGCCTGCTGACGCTCTGCGTCGGGCTGGCGATGGCCGAGATCTGTTCCAGCTATCCGACGGCCGGCGGGCTGTACTACTGGTCCGCCAAACTGACCCGCAGTCGGGGCCCGGCCTGGAGCTGGTTCACCGGCTGGTTCAACTTCCTCGGCCAGGTCGCGGTGACCGCCAGCGTCGACTACGGCGCCGCCTTCTTCACCAACGCCTTCCTCACCCTCCGCTTCGGCGTCGAGGCCACCCCCGCGCACACCATGGAGATCTTCGCCGTCATCCTGCTGGTGCACGGCCTGCTCAACACCCGGGGCGTGCGCCTGGTCGCCGTCCTCAACAGCGTGTCCGTGTGGTGGCACCTGGTCGGTGTCGCGGTCATCGTCGGCGCGCTCGCCGTGCTCCCCGACCGGCACGCCTCCGTGTCCTTCGTGCTCACCGAGTTCGTCAACCAGACCGGCTTCCACAGCCAGTTCTACGTCGCCATGCTCGGCCTGCTGATGGCCCAGTACACCCTCACCGGCTACGACGCCTCCGCCCACATGACCGAGGAGACCCGCGACGCCGCCCGTTCCGGACCGCGCGGCATCGTCAACGCCATCACCGTCTCCCTGGTGGCGGGCTGGATCCTGCTGCTCGGCATCACCTTCGCGATCCGCGACTACGACGGCGCGCTCGCCAGCGACACGGCCGTGCCACCCGCGCAGATCTTCATCGACGCGATCGGCGACGGAGGCGCCCAACTGCTGCTGCTCATCGTCATCGGCGCCCAGTTCTTCTGCGGCATGGCCTCCGTCACCGCCAACTCCCGCATGATCTACGCCTTCTCCCGGGACGGCGCGCTGCCCGGCTCCCGCCTGTGGCACCGCATCGACCCGCGCACCCAGACCCCGACCAACGCGGTCTGGCTCGCGACCGGCGGTGCCCTGCTGCTCGGGCTGCCCGCGCTCTGGAACAGCACCGCCTACACCGCCGTGACCTCGATCTCCGTCATCGGTCTCTACATCTCCTACGTCATCCCGGTGTACCTGCGGCTGCGTCAGGGCGCGGACTTCCCGCGCGGCCCCTGGCACCTGGGCCGGTGGAGCCGCCCGGTCGGCGTCGTCGCGGTCGCCTGGACGGCGGTGATCACCGTCCTGTTCATGCTCCCCACCGCGAGCCCGATCACCGCCGAGAGCTTCAACTACACCCCCGTCGCCGTGGCCGTCGTGGTCGGCTTCGCCGGCCTGTGGTGGCTGGCCTCCGCCCGGCACTGGTTCACCGGCCCCCACGTCCACGGCACACCGCCCGCCCCTGACGCCCGGGACACCGAACTGGAGGCCCGATGACCACCCCCCGGCTCACCCTCGACGAGCTGCGCGCCCGCGTCGCCGACGGGTCCGTCGACACCGTCGTGCTCGCCATGACCGACATGCAGGGGCGCCTCCAGGGCAAACGCGTCGCCGCCGAGTACTTCCTCGACGACGTCGTACCCGGCGCGGCGGAGGGCTGCGGCTACCTCCTCGCCGTCGACGTCGAGATGAACACCGTCGACGGGTACGAGATCTCCTCCTGGGACAACGGCTACGGCGACCTGGTGCTGCGCCCCGACCTCGCCACCCTGCGGCCCATCCCCTGGCACCCCGCCACCGTCATGGTCCAGTGCGACGTCACCCACCACGACGGCAGCCCCGTCGCCGTCTCCCCGCGCCAGGTCCTGCAACGGCAGCTGGACCGGCTGGCCGGCTACGGCTGGCAGGCCCACGCCGCCACCGAGCTGGAGTTCATCGTCTTCCGGGACAGCTACGAACAGGCCTGGGACAAGGACTACACCCGGCTCACCCCGGCCAACCAGTACAACGTCGACTACTCCATCCTGGGCACCGGCCGGATCGAGCCCCTCCTGCGCCGGCTCCGCAACGACATGGCCGGCGCCGGCCTCACCGTCGAGTCCGCCAAGGGCGAGTGCAACCTCGGCCAGCACGAGATCGCCTTCAAGTACGCCGACGCCCTCACCACCTGCGACAACCACGCCGTCTACAAGACCGGCGCCAAGGAGATCGCCGCCCAGGAGGGCTGCAGCCTCACGTTCATGGCGAAGTACGACGAACGCGAGGGCAACTCCTGCCACATCCACCTGAGCCTGCGCGACGAACAGGGCGCCCCGGTGTTCCCCGGCGACGGTCCGCACGGCTTCTCCCGCACCATGGAGCACTTCCTCGCCGGACAGCTCGCCTGCCTGGCCGACTTCGCCCTGCTGCTCGCACCCACCGTCAACTCCTACAAGCGCTACGTGCCCGGCAGCTTCGCGCCCACCGCCATCGCCTGGGGGCGCGACAACCGCACCTGCGCCCTGCGCGTGGTCGGCCACGGCCCGTCACTGCGCTTCGAGAACCGCGTCCCCGGCGGCGACGTCAACCCGTACCTCGCGGTCGCCGCCCTGATCGCCGCCGGACTCCACGGCGTCGAGCAACAGCTCGAACTCGAAGCGGAGTTCACCGGCAACGCGTACGCCTCCGCCGCGCCCCGGGTGCCCTCCACCCTGCGCGACGCGGTCGACGCCTTCGAACGCAGCGCCGTCGCCACCGCGGCCTTCGGCAAGGACGTCGTCCGGCACTACACCCACGCCGGACGCGCCGAACTCGCCTCCTACGAGCGGGCGGTGACCGACTGGGAGCGGCGCCGCGGATTCGAGCGGCTGTGAGCCGCGACGACGGCCGACGACCACTGATCGGCATCACCGCCTACCAGGACGACGCGGCCTGGTCCGTCTGGAACCAGCGCGCCGCCCTGGTGCCCCAGACGTACGTCGACGCCGTCGCACGCGCGGGCGGCACCCCGGTGCTGCTGCCACCGCAACCGGGCGGGGTCGACCACCTGCTCGACGCCCTGGACGGGCTCGTCCTCGCCGGCGGACCGGACATCGACCCGGCCCGCTACGCGGCGCCCGCCGATCCGCGCACCGGCCCGCCCCACCCCGCCCGCGACGACTGGGAGAGCCGGCTGCTCGCAGCCGCCCTCGCCCGCAACCTCCCGCTGCTCGGCGTCTGCCGCGGCATGCAACTGCTCAACGTCGAACTCGGCGGCACCCTCCGCCAGCACCTGCCCGACGGAAGCCACCAGATCGTCCCCGCCCGCTTCGTCCGGCACCGGATCGGCCTGGTGGACGGCAGCAGCCTCGCCGCCGTCCTCGGGCCGGCCGCCGACGTCTCCTGCTACCACCACCAGGCCGTCGACCGGCTCGGCACCGGCCTGCGGGCCACCGCCTGGGCCGCGGACGGCACCGTCGAGGCACTCGAACTGGGCGGCCACCGCTTCGCGGTGGGCGTCCAGTGGCACCCCGAGACCGACCCCGACGACCTGCGCCTCTTCGAAGCCCTGCTCACCGCCGGCCGGACCACACCCACGCACAGGGAGACAGCTCCATGACCGAACCGGACCTCTTCGAGGTCGTCAACCCCGCCACCGAGGAGGTGATCACCACCGTCGAACTGGCCGGCCTCGCCGGAACCGATGCCGCCGTCGCCCGCGCCCGCGCCGCCTTCGACACCTGGCGCCGGGTGGCCCCCGCCGACCGGGCCCGGCTGCTGCGCTCCTTCGCCGCCGCCGTCGACGCCGACCGCGAACACCTCGCCGCACTGGAGGTCGCCAACGCCGGCCACACCATCGGCAACGCACGCTGGGAGGCGGGCAACGCGCGGGACGTCATCGAGTACTACGCCGCCGCGCCGGAGCGGCTGTTCGGCCGGCAGATCCCCGTCGCCGGCGGCATCGACGTCACCTTCCAGGAACCGATCGGCGTGGTCGGGGTCATCGTGCCCTGGAACTTCCCGATGCCGATCGCCGCCTGGGCCCTGGCCCCCGCGCTGGCCGCCGGCAACACCGTCATCGTCAAACCGGCCGAGCTCACCCCGCTCACCGCCCTGCGCCTCGGCGAACTCGCCCTGGAGGCCGGGATCCCGGAGGGCGTGCTCCAGATCCTGCCCGGCCGCGGCCCGGTCGTCGGGCAGCGCTTCGTCACCCACCCCGACGTGCGCAAGGTCGTGTTCACCGGCTCCACCCGGGTCGGCAAGGAGATCATGGCGGGCTGCGCCGCCCAGGTGAAGCCCGTCACCCTCGAACTCGGCGGCAAGAGCGCCAACATCGTCTTCGCCGACGCCGACCTCGCCAAGGCCGCCGCCACCGCGCCCTACGCGGTCTTCGACAACGCCGGGCAGGACTGCTGCGCCCGCTCCCGGATCCTCGTCGAGGCATCCGTGCTCGAGGACTTCCTGGCGCTCCTGGAGCCGGCCGTCCGCGGCGTGCGGGTCGGTGACCCGACGGACGAGAAGACCGAGATGGGCCCGCTGATCTCGGCCGCCCACCGGGCCCGGGTCTCCTCCTACGTCCCGGACGGGTCGGCCGTCGCCTTCCGCGGCAGCGCCCCCGACGGGCCGGGCTTCTGGTACCCGCCGACGGTGCTCGCCCCGGTGCGGCACGACGACCGCGCCTTCACCGAGGAGATCTTCGGGCCGGTCGTCGCCGTCGTCCCCTTCCAGGACGAACAGGACGCGCTGCGGATCGCCAACGCGACCGAGTACGGGCTGTCCGGCTCCATCTGGACCAGGGACCTCGGGCGCGCCCTGCGGGTCTCGCGCGGCGTCGACGCCGGCAACCTGTCCGTCAACTCGCACTCCTCGGTGCGCTACACCACGCCGTTCGGCGGGTTCAAGCAGTCCGGCCTCGGTCGCGAGCTCGGCCCGGACGCCCTCGACGCCTTCACCCAGACCAAGAACGTCTTCATCTCCACGGAGGAGTGATCAGCATGACCCAGCGACTCGACGGCCGGGTGGCCGTCATCACCGGCGCGGGCAGCGGCATCGGCCTGGCGACCGCCCGCCGTTTCGCCGCCGAGGGCGCCAAGGTGGTCTGCGTCGACCTCGACGCGGAGACCGGGGCCAAGGCCGCGAACGAGGTCGGCGGCCTGTTCGTCGAGGCCGACGTGACCGACGAGCAGGCCGTGCGCGACCTCTTCCAGCGGGTGGTCGACGAGTACGGGCGGCTCGACATCGCCTTCAACAACGCGGGCATCTCGCCGCCGGACGACGACTCCATCCTCACCACCGGCCTGGACGCCTGGAAGCGGGTCCAGGAGGTCAACCTGACCAGCGTCTACCTCTGCTGCAAGTACGCGATCCCGCACATGCAGCGCCAGGGCAAGGGCTCGATCATCAACACCGCGTCGTTCGTCGCGGTGATGGGCGCGGCCACCTCGCAGATCTCCTACAGCGCCTCCAAGGGCGGGGTGCTGGCGATGTCCCGCGAGCTGGGCGTGCAGTTCGCCCGCGAGGGCATCCGGGTCAACGCCCTCTGCCCCGGCCCGGTGAACACCCCGCTGCTGCGGGAGCTGTTCGCCAAGGACCCGGAGCGGGCCGCCCGCCGACTGGTGCACATCCCGCTCGGCCGCTTCGCCGAACCCGAGGAGATCGCCGCCGCGGTGGCCTTCCTCGCCTCCGACGACTCGTCCTTCATGACCGCCAACACCTTCCTCGTCGACGGCGGCATCTCCGGCGCCTACGTGACGCCGCAGTAGCGGGGGCCGCCCCCGGAGGACGCCGAGCGCGGGGCCCCCCCCCGCCCGGGGCGGGGGGGGGGGCGGGCCCCCGGGCGCCCCCCCCGGGCCGGGCCCCCCGGGGCCGGGGGCCTCCCCGGGCCCTCCGGCCCCCCCCCGGTGGGGGGGCCCCCCCCGGGGGCCCCCGCCGGCCCCCCCCCCCCCCCGGGGGGGGGGGGCGCGCGCTCGGCGCCGGGTCCTCGACCCGGGCGCGGTCACCGCGGGGCGTCGGGCACGCGGGTCAGGTTGGCCCCGTTGCGCAGGTCGAACACGTGGAGGCGGGAGGTGTCGATCGCCAGGTCCAGGCGGGCGCCCTCGGTGGCGCGGGTCGCGGTGTTGAGCCGGGCGACGATGCGGTGCTCGCTCATGCCGGTGTCGGCGCGGCCGGAGTCGACGGCGATCTCGGCGAGCTCCTCGGAGTGCGCCGGCCCGCCGGCCTCGGTGAAGTGCACGTACACGTCGGAGCCGACGGATTCCCGGACGTCCACGGTGACGGTGCACACGGAACGCTCGTCGTGGCCCTCGACGAGGGCGGCGTCCTCGAAGTCCTCGGGGCGGATGCCCACGATGACGTCGCGCGGCGCGTCCGCCCGCTCCAGCGCGCGGCGCGTGCGGTCGTCGACGGGCAGGTCGCCGAGGGAGGTGCGCAGGGCGCCGTGTTCCAGGGTGGCGGCGAGGAAGTTCATGCCGGGCGAGCCGATGAAGCCGGCGACGAAGAGGTTCACCGGCGTGTCGTAGAGGTGCTCCGGCGAGCCGACCTGCTGGACGACGCCGGCGCGCATGACGACCACCCGGTCGCCGAGGGTCATCGCCTCGACCTGGTCGTGGGTGACGTAGACGGTCGTGGTGCCCAGGCGCCGCTGGAGGGCGGCGATCTGGGTGCGCATCTGGACCCGGAGCTTGGCGTCGAGGTTGGACAGCGGCTCGTCCATCAGGAACGCCTTGGGGTCCCGGACGATGGCGCGGCCCATCGCGACGCGCTGGCGCTGACCGCCGGAGAGGTTGGCCGGCCGGCGGTCGAGGTGCTGGGTCAGGTCGAGGATCCGGGCGGCCTCCTCGACCTTGGCGGCGATGGTGGCCTTGTCCACCTTGGCGAGGCGCAGCGCGAAGCCCATGTTGTCGCGCACGCTCATGTGGGGGTAGAGCGCGTAGCTCTGGAACACCATGGCGATGTCGCGGTCCTTGGGCGCCCGGTCGTTGACGACCTGTCCGGCGATGCGCAGGGTGCCCTCGGTGATGTCCTCCAGCCCGGCGATCATGTTGAGCGTGGTGGACTTCCCGCAGCCGGAGGGGCCCACCAGGATCACGAACTCCCCGTCGGCGACGGTGAGGTTGAAGTCGTGGACGGCGAGCGCGCCGTCGGGGTAGCGCTTGGTGATGCCGTCGAGGACGATCTCGGCCACGGTCCGCCTTCCTGGTCCCGCCCGGTGGGGGCGGACTCATCCCTTGACTGCGCCGGCGGTGAGGCCGGCGACGATACGGCGCTGGAACAGCAGGACGAAGATCACGATCGGGATGGTGATGACCACCGCCGCGGCGGCGATGGACCCGGTCGGCTGCTGGAACTGCGAGCTGCCGGTGAAGAAGGCGATGGCCGCCGGCACCGTCCTGGCCGAGGTGGTCGAGGTCAGGGAGATGGCGAACAGGAAGTCGTTCCAGCAGAAGATGAAGACGAGGATGCCCGTGGTGAACACGCCGGGCGCCGCCAGCGGGGCGATGACCAGCCGGAAGGCCTGCCACGGGGTGGCGCCGTCCACCTTGGCCGCCTTCTCCAGGTCCCACGGGATCTCGCGGAAGAACGCCGACAGCGTGTAGATCGCCAGTGGCAGCGAGAAGGTCATGTAGGGGATGATCAGGCCGCCCCAGGTGTCGAAGATCCCCAGCACCCGCTCGATGTTGAACAGCGGGGAGACCAGAGAGATCGGCGGGAACATGGCGATCAGCAGCGAGACGCCGATCAGCAGCCGCTTGCCGGGGAACCGCAGCCGCGCCACCGCGTAGGCGGCCATGGTGCCGAGGACGACGGCGACGGTGGTCGCGATCACCGAGATGCCGATCGAGTTGACCAGCGCGCGGGTGAACTCGGAGGTCCGGAAGATGCCCCGGTAGTTCTCCCAGGTCCACTTCCGCGGGATGAAGTCGCCGTCGGTGAGGGTGCTCGGCTCCTTGAAGGAGAGCGCCACGATCCACCACACCGGGAACAGCGCGTACAGGACGACGACCAGGTTGGCGATGCCCCAGCTGGTCAGGGTGCGGGTGCGGTTGCTCATCGGCGCTCCGGCTCGCCACCCGGCGCGGCGGCGCCGAAGACCTTGATGAAGACGAAGGCGATGACGGCCACGCAGAGGAAGATCAGCACCGAGATGGCCGACCCGATGCCCAGGTTCAGGGCGGTGAACAGGTTGTCGTAGCCGAGGATCGACACCGATCCGGTGTCGTTGGAACCGCCGGTCAGCACGTAGATGTTGTCGAACACGCGGAAGGCGTCGAGGGTGCGGAACAGCAGCGCGACCAGGATCGCCGGCTTCATCAGGGGCAGGACCACCAGACGCAGCCGCTGCCAGAACGTCGCGCCGTCCACCATGGCCGCCCGGACGGTCTCCTCCGGCACCAGGGCCAGCCCCGCGAGCAGCAGCAGGGCCATGAACGGCGTGGTCTTCCACACCTCGGCCAGGATGATCAGGCCGATCGCCTGCCACTGGTCGGTCAGCGGGGCGCTGCCCTCCGGCAGGAGCGCGGCGAGGTAGCCGACGCCGGGCGTCCAGGCGTACTGCCAGGAGTAGGCGGCGACCACGGTGACGATGCCGTAGGGGACCAGGACCGCGGTGCGGACGGTGCCGCGGCCGAACGCCGCGCGGTGCATCACCAGGGCGAGGGCCAGGCCGATCACCAGCTCGATCGCCACCGAGACCACGGTGATCAGCACGGTGACCCACAGGGCCTGCCACCAGAACTTCGAGGTGAGCACCGCGCCGTAGTTGGCCAGTCCGACCCAGTGCGCCTGCTGGGGGAACCGCAGGTCGTAGCGCTGGAGCGAGAGGTAGATCGCGTAGACGATCGGGTAGGCGGTGACGGCGAGCATCACGAGGGCGGCGGGCGCGCACAGCAGCAGGCCGAGCCGGCGCTCCTGGCGGGCGCCCTCGGAACGCTCGGCGACCTTCTTGGCGGCGGGATCGCCGAGGGCGGTGGCAGGTGTCACGGGATCAGCCCCTTGGAGCCGAGCGCGTCCTGGATCTGCCGGCGGACGTCGGCCATGGTGCTCTCCGGTTGGATGTCGGCGGGCGGGGAGAGGGCGTGCGAGATCGCGATGGAGACGTTCTGGTACGCGGGGGTCTGCGGCCGCACGCTGGCGGTGTCCAGCGCGGCCAGCACGTCCGCGGCGAACGGATAGCTCGCGGTGAGCTCGGCGGCCTGGTACAGGCTGCGCAGCGACGGCGGCAGCCCGCCCTTGAGCGCGTTGGTGAGCTGGTTCCCGCGGTCCCGCAGGCACAGGGTGGCCTCGAAGGCGAGGTCCGGGTGCCGGCCGTACGCGCCGACGGCCAGGTCGATCCCGCCGATGGTGACGGTGGCCGGCCGGCCGGGCAGCACCGCCGGGTAGGGCGCCCAGCGGAAGTGCTTGAACAGCTCGGGCTGGTTGGCCTTCATCGACGGGTAGACGAAGGGGTAGTTGAGTTCGAACGCGGCCGTTCCCGACTCCATCGCCAGCCGGTTCTGGTCCTCCATCTGGTTGGGCAGCGACGGGTCGGCGGCCGCCGAGGTCGCGGTGTCGTGCATCACCTGCGCGGCCAGCACCGCCGGGGCGCCGAGCGAGGGTGCCTGCGCGTCCGGGGTGAGGACGGAGCCGCCCGCGCTGGTGACCAGGGTGTTGAACCACACCGTCAGGCCCTCGTACTGGGCGCCCTGGATCTCGACGTAGTGCGGCTTGCCCGCCTTGGCCAGCGCGTCCGCCTGGGCGAGCATCTCCGACCAGGTCCCCGGCGGGTTCGGCACCAGGTCGTCCCGGTACCAGAGCAGCTGGGTGTTCGAGTTGTACGGCGCGGCGAACAGGCGGCCCTGCCAGGTCGCGGTCCGTACGGCGGCGTCCAGGGTGTCCGCGGTGGCCTGCTCCTTCATGGCGCCGGTCCACTCGCGGATCCAGCCGGCCTCCGCGAACTCCGCCGACCAGGTCACGTCCAGGCCGAGGATGTCCACCCCGGTGTCGTGCGCGGCCATCCGGCGCACGAGTTGCTGCCGCTGCCCGTCGGCGCCGCGCGGCAGCTTGTTGTAGTTGATGGTGTACCGGCCGCCGGACTGCCGGCCGCAGCGGTCGGCGGCCTGCTGGAGCGCGCCGGAGTCGTCCGGGAAGTTGTACCAGTTGAGCGTGACCGGTCCGCCGTGTCCGCTGCTCCCGCAGCCCGCCAGGGCCTGCGCGAGCACGAGCAGGCCCGCGGCGGCGGTGGACCACCGTGAGCGGAGGGCGCGGGTACCCGGCATCGCTCTCCCGGATCTGTGGGGGACGGACCGGACGACGGTAGCCGGGCGCGGCGCGGCGGTGCTCCGGCGGCGGACCCGCCACGCGGGGCGGCCAGCCGAACGGAGCAGTACCCGACGGGTGGTCACGGGCCCGGCTCGTCGGGGCCGGAGGCGCGGAACGCCCTTGTTCTTGAATGGGTGTTCAGATATGGTTCCCGCATGCCCAGACCCCGAGAGTTCGAGCCCGACGCCGTGGTGGAACAGGCCATGCTGCGCTTCTGGTGGCGGGGCTACCGGGCCACGTCCGTCGAGGACCTCGTCAAGGCGACCGGGGTGAAGCCCGGCAGCCTCTACAGCGCCTTCCCCGGCGGCAAGCACGCGCTGTTCCTGAAGTCGCTGGAGCGGTACTCCAAGCTGGTCGTTCCGCAGAAGCTGGGCGAGCTGGCGGCGCCCGGCGCCTCGCTGGCCGCGCTGCGCGGCTACTTCGACGGGCTGGTGCAGGACCTGCTCAGCACGGAGGGCCGGCAGGGGTGCCTGCTGGTGAACACCGCCATCGAGAACGCGGCCGAGGACGACGAGGCGGCCGCCGTCGTGCGCGGGCACCTGGCGCGCCTGGAGGCCTGCATGACCACCGCCCTGCGCAACGCTCGCGACGCGGGCGAGGTGCGGGCCGGCGTGGACCCGGCCGGCAGCGCCAAGGTGCTGGTCGCGACCTGCCAGGGGCTGATGGTCGTCGGGAAGGCGAACCCCGACGCGGCGGTCCTGCGCGCCATCGTCGACAACGCCTTCGCCGTCCTCGTCTAGGCGCTCGTCCCGAGGGCCACCGCACGCGGTGGCCCTCTTGTTCGGCCCGATAGTTGAACCACTATTCAAGAATGGATCCGTCCATGAAGGCCATCGTCATCTCCTCCTACGGCGCCCCCGAGGTCCTGCACCTCACCGACCTGCCCGACCCCGTGCCCGCGCAGGGCGAGGTGCTGATCAGGGTCAGGGCGTTCGGTCTCAACCACGCCGAGGCGTACATGCGCGCAGGGGCCTGGGGCGAGGTCGCGGCCGTCCCCGGCATCGAGTGCGCCGGTGTGGTCGAGGCCGACCCGTCGGGCCGACTGGCCCCCGGGACCCGCGTCGTCGCGATCCTCGGCGGCATGGGCCGCACCCGCAACGGCAGCCACGCCGAGCTGGTCACCGTACCGGCCGCCAACGTGGCCGCGGTGGACTCCCCGCTGGGGTGGGCCGACCTGGCGGCCGTCCCCGAGGTCTACGCGACGGCCTGGTACGGGCTGTTCGGCAACCTGGGCCTGCGCCCCGGCGAGCGCGTCCTGGTGCGCGGGGCGACCTCCTCCCTCGGCCAGGCCGCCGTCAACCTCGCCGTCGACCACGGCGCGCGCGTGCTCGCCACCACCCGCAACGCGGCGCACGCCGCGCTCCTGAAGGAGCTCGGCGCCGAGGACGTCCTCGTCGACGACGGCCACCTGGCCGCGCAGGTCGACAAGGCGACCGCCCCGGTCGACGCGGTCTTCGACCTCGTCGGCAACAGCGTCCTGCGGGACTCCCTGGCCACTGTCCGCCCGCGCGGACGGGTCTGCCAGCTCGGCTTCCTCGGAGGCTTCGAGCCGGTGCGCGACTTCGACCCGATCGCCGACCTTCCGACCGGTGTCCAGCTCAGCTTCTTCGGCAGCGCGTTCGTCCTGGGCACCCCCGAGTTCCCGCTCGCCGAGGTCCCCTTGCAGGCGATCTACGCCAAGGTCGAGTCCGGGGCCTTCCGGGCGCGACCGGTGCGGGTCTTCCGTTTCGACGAGATCGTCGAAGCCCACCGGGTGATGGAGGCGGGCGGCGCGCTGGGCAAGATGGCCGTCACCGTGGACTGACCCCGGGTGCCACCCCGGATCCGTGCGGGCGGGTCCGTCGCTGAGGGGGCGACAACTGCCCGCCCGCGCCGCGCCGGCCGTCGGGAGCGGCGCGGGGAACCGAGCCGCCCGGGTGGGCGTTGCTGGCTGAGGACACCCGGGCGCGCCGGCTGGCAGGCGCGCTGCGGGTGGCCGGTTCGCACCAGGGAAAGGAATGGCACATGCACGTCACCCTCGCCGAGGAGCTGATGCTGCTCTCGCTGGACGACGAGTCCGGTGTGGCGAAGGACGGTTCGGGCGCCGGATGGGCGGTGGCGGGAGGGCTCCTGGCCGACCTCGCGCTGGCCGGCCGGGTCGCGCTCGACGGCGGCCGGATCAGCGTCACCGACCGGACCCCGACCGGTGACCCGCTGCTCGACGAGCGGTTGGAGCGGCTCGTCGAGTGGGTCGGGCGCAAGGGCCCCGACAGGGCGAAGGCGACGGACTGGCTGACCAAGGACCACGCCACGGCCGTCCGGGCCACCGTGCAGCGCCTGTGCGAGCGCGGCCTGGTCGTCGAGGAGCGGCACCGGCTCCTCGGGCTGTTTCCGGTCCGGCGCTACCCGGAGGCGGACGGCTCGGTGGAGCGCGAACTCCGGGGCCGACTGGCCGCCGTGATCCGGCACCATGAGACGCCCGACGTCCGCACCGCGACCCTGATCGCGCTGCTGCACGCTGCGCGGCTGCACGGTCTGGCCTTCGCCGACCTCCCCCGGGCGCGGGTCGAGCTGCGCTTCGCGGAGATAGCCGCGGGCGACTGGGCGGCGGAGTCCGTCGGTCAGGCGATCCGGAACATGCACGTCGCCGTCGCGGCCATCGCGGCGGCGACCGTCGCCACCACCACGGCCGCCGTGACCGCCGTGAGCTGACGGGCGCCGACCCGGGGCCCGGTCCCGGCGGGCGGCCCCGGCCGGCTGCCGGGAGCCCGCCGACCCGGGATTTCCGGCCAGGTCGGGTTGTCCGCTGCCGCCCGGTAGCGTTACGTGGATATGACATGTACGCTGCGTGTCGCTGGTAGAACAGAGGCGGGCCTGGCCGCCACTCCGTGGGGGGAGTCACGTCCAGGCCCGGTCGCCGGCCAAGGGCCCGGTTGCGCTCGTGGGGGAGCTTCAGCCGGGCCCGTCGGTGGGCTATCGACGGTATGCCCAGTCCGACGGTGTTTCAGTCATGACAACCCGGACGGCATCGGCCGCTCGTCCGGCCGGGCGGGGCGCCGCCTCGGCGGCACCGGTCCCGTTCCGGAAATCCTCAAGCACCGGGTGCGTCAAACGCGATGACGGATCATCAGCGCGCCGGGTGCGAGGCGGCGGAGCCCGGGCGGTGCTGGAGGTCCACCGGGTTCTCGGCATCGGCCGGTGGCGGGCTGGCGGCGGCGCTCGTCGCCGTGGGCGGATGGCTCCGGTTGGAGGCGGGTTCACCGGACGGTGCCCCGCTCGGCACGGCGGGGCGGCCGGCCCCGGTCGGACGGACAGCCGGCGCGGTGACCGCCGGGGAGGCGTCCGCAGCAGAAGCCGGCTGGCCGGCTGCGGTGGTGGGCGTGGGGCTCGGAGCGCCGGTCGCATCCGCGGGTGCGCTCCGGCCGGGCGAGGACGGTGGGGTCGAGGTGCCCGCTCCGGACGTGCAGGCTCCGGTGGCGAGGCCGAGGAGCAGGACGGCGGCCACGACGGCGGCGGGTCGGTTCATGGCGGGAGCCTCCGGTGTTCTGGTGTCCAGCTGACATCCGTCCACCTTGGACGGCACCGGCGAAGCGCTGGTTCCGGCCTGCGCCGACCTCTCGGCGCCTGGTAGGCCGGTGCCCGGCACGCTCGTGAGCAGCGTGCCGGGCACCGGTGGGAGGCGAGCCGGGAGGGACGGGATCAGTCGTCGGTCTCGTCGTAGCGGCCGCGGCCCAGGCTGTGCAGGTTGAAGGACCAGATGCCGCGGCCGAAGGTGGCGGCGTAGAGCCTGCCGTCCGGGCCGATTTTGAGCTGCTGCACCGCGGTGGTGGGCAGGTTGCGGCCGAGGACGCGCCAGTCGGTGGTGCCGGGGGCGCGGTAGAAGGCGGCGAGGTCGGTGCCGAGGGCGAGGCCGCCGTTGGGGAGGATCTTGACGGAGGTGGCGGGGACGTCCGGCAGGTTGGCCGAGACGTCGGTCCAGGTGGCGCCGCCGTCGTGGGTCTCGAAGAGGTGGCCGTTGCCGGCGCCGGGGCCTTCCGTCCAGGTGCGGGAGAAGCCGTTGAAGGCGACGAAGACGTGCCGGGCGTCGTTCTCGTCGACGGCGAAGGAGGAGACGTAGCGGTTGGGCAGGGTGCCGTCGACGGGCAGGTTGAGCTGGTGCCAGCCGGTGCCGTCCGTGTTGCCGACGGCGATGCCGCGGCTGAAGCCCTGGTTGTTGCAGGGGCCGCACCAGCCCGCGTACACGGTGCCGTTGACGGTGGCGACGGCGGTGGCGACGTGGCCGGCGCCGAGGTCGTAGGCGGAGGTCCACTCGCTGCCGCTGCGGATGGCGTAGCCCTTGTGCTGGACCCAGACGTGCCGGCCGCCGGCGATCCAGGTGTTGACGTCCTTCGGGTCGCTGGTGATCGGGGCGATGAAGCGCGCGGCGCTGGTGTCCTTGTCGGGCGGGGCGACCTCGTAGGAGGTGGCCTTGCTCGGGTCGCTCCTCCAGGAGCCGTCGTTGACGGCGCAGTTCTGGGTGACCCACATGTCGAGGTAGACGTACTCCTCGGCGATGTTGCAGCCGTTGTTCGGGTCGACCAGGGTGTCGGCGCCGTCGCCGCCGAAGTCGGAGCCCATCACCTTGTCGTGGGCGCGCAGGATGGACTCGCCGTTGTCCTGGAGGCCGCCGCTGACGATGACGCCCCGGCCGGAGCGGTCCGCGGGGTCCTTTCCGACGCCCACCGAGTAGTACTGGAGGGTGTCCATGGTGCCGTCGGCCAGGGACTTCCAGTCGGTGGCGTGGCCGGAGGCGTCGGCCGCGCCGTTGATCGGACGGCTGTAGATCCCGCCGTCGTTGCCGACGTACACGCTGGTCCTGCCCCGGTACGACCCCACGGCGATGGCGTGCTGGTCGGAGTGGGTGGTCTGGGAGCAGTCACCGGTCTGCTTGGCCGGGTCGATGCTCCAACAGGGGAAGCCGAAGTTCCAGTACGGGCCCGGGACGGTCCAGCTGGAGCCGCCGTCCTTGGTCTCCAGGACCTCCTCCAGGCCGGCGTAGAGGTGGTCCGGGTTGGCCGGGTCGACCTGGAGGAACTGGTTGTACCAGGCCTGGATGCCCGGTTGGTAGCCGGCGTCCTGCAGCGCGGAGCCGGAGTTCTTCAGCTTGTCCTTGTCCGCGATCTGGGTCCACGGGCCGAACGGCGAGCCCGATTTGGAGACGTAGATGCCCTTCAGGCCGGTGTCCGGGTCGCTCGCCATGACCGCCGGGGACTGGTCGATCGCGTAGTACCGGGAACCGTCGGCGGAGGCTGCGAAGGTCACGTTGCCCACGTTCGCGGCGTCGGTCGGCAGGTCGCCGAGCGAGCCGACGCGCTGCCAGGTGCCGTCGGTGGCCTTGGCGTAGAAGCCGTTGTAGGTGTCGCCGCCGCGCCAGCCGACCGCCAGGACCACCTTGGTCGGGTCCTTCGGGTCGATCGCGATGTCGTTGGCGATGTTCTTGTACGGCGCGGCCGGGTCGCCCGCCCTCGAACCGCCCGGCAGGTAGTCCGGGTTGGGTGCGAACTCCAGCGCCCAGGGGCCGGACAGGTCCGTGGTGGAGTGGCTCCACACGCCCCGGCTGGTGGCCGCCCACACCTTGCCGCCGCCGAAGCGCAGCGCGTGGATGATCGTCGACTCCAGCTCCGCGCCGCCCACCCGCATGCCGGGCTGGAACTCGCCGTGCTTCGGGTCGCCGAGCACGTACACGCCGGTGCCGACGTACGAGGTCGCGCCGGTGTTGGACTCACCGGTCGCGTACCAGAGCCGGCCACCGCCGTCGAGGTTCAGCGTGCCGGTGGAGAGGGACGGCAGCTTGTCCGAGATGGACTGCCACTGCCCGCCGCCGGTGCGGGAGCGGAACACGCCCCCGTTGGCGCCGCCCGCGTAGACGTAGCCGTCGTCGTCGGCCGCGATGCCGGTGATCCGGCCGGTCACGAACCCGGAGCCGCCGCTGGAGTTGGAGTTGACGTCGCGGTAGCGCGGGTCGTCGGAGTTGTACGGCTTGTCGGTGACGTGGTCCCAGCTGCCGCCGGTGTGCGGCATGGACTGCAGCTGGGCCCAGGCGGCGCCGTACGCGCCGGGCGCGACCACCCCGGGGGCGGTGCGGGCCTCGGTGTACTGGGCGGTGCCCTCGGCGGAGTTCTCCGCCTCGTCGCCTTCGTCCTCGCCGGGGGCGTCCGCCCTGGCGCTGAAGGCGGGACCGGCGGTGGAGCCCGTGCCGCCCCGGACCCTCTTCGCGTGCTTCGCCCCGATCTCGGCCTGGTGCTGGGCCTGGTGCGGACGAGGCCCGGGTGTCCCGGACGGCGCGGCGAGGGCCTGGGTGGTGGTCAGTCCGAGCGCGGTGAGGGTCACGGCGGGCAGTAGCAGCCGTCGGCGTTGCCTGTTGGGCACGATGGTGGGTCCTCCCCATGCGGCGGGCCGCGCGGTCGCGCGGCTCCGGCGGAAACAGTCGGAAGCCTCGCGGTTCGGCCGGGTGGAGTGAAGGGCCCGCGCATAACGAATGATTAAAACCGAATTCAGTGAAGAGAGTTGGAAAGCCCGGAAGGCCTCGTCCCGCAGATTGAAGCAGCCGGAGCGGTGGGAACGGTCGGCGACGGACGGGCGCGGGGGGAATCCCTCCCCGAATGGGTGCGGGCCGCCGTACCGGCCCGGCCCCCGTCCCGAGCGCCGCTGACCGGCCGGGCTCCGCCGGGGGGGCCGGTTTGGCGGGCCGGCCGGGGAGTCTTGTATGGTTCCTGGCGAATCATCCAGAGGGGTGGAGGGACCGGCCCTACGAAGCCCCGGCAACTCCCCGGTCGACCCGGCGTCCGAAGTACGCGCCGCGCCGCCCGGGATCAGTGCCAACTCCGGCCTGTCGCCAACGTGGCGCGGGAAAGATGAGGAGACACGGTGCTCTCTGTGCTGTCCTTCGCCCGGGCGCTCTCCGCCGCCCCGGCCGTTCCGCGTACCCGTCTCGTGCCCGGCGCAGGCACTCGGCCGATCTCTCCGGCCCGTCCTCGCTGACCACCCCCGCTCCCCGCGGGGAGCCCCCGTGAGCGCGAATCCGCCCCCCGCTCACGGGTACGAGACTGGAGTACCCATCCCATGCAGAACACGAGCGGCGTCGGCGTGCTCGACAAGGTCACCTCGATCCTCGGCACCCTGGAGTCCGGCCCCACCACACTGGCCGGACTCGTCGCCGCGACCGGTATGGCGCGGCCCACCGCGCACCGGCTCGCCGTCGCGCTGGAACACCACCGCCTGGTCAGCAGGGACCTGCAGGGCCGGTTCGTCCTCGGCCCCCGGCTGACGGAACTCTCGGCGGCCGCCGGTGAGGACCGGCTGCTGGCCGCCGCCGGCTCGGTCCTCACGCACCTGCGTGACGTCACGGGCGAGAGCGCGCAGCTCTACCGGCGCCAGGGCGAGGTCCGCATCTGCGTGGCCGCCGCCGAGCGGCTCTCCGGCCTCCGCGACACCGTCCCGGTCGGCGTCACGCTGTCCATGAAGGCGGGATCCGCCGCCCAGGTGCTGCTCGCCTGGGAGGAACCCGAGCGCCTCCACCGCGGCCTCCTGGGCGCCCGCTTCACGGCCACCGCGCTCGCCGGGGTGCGGCGCCGCGGCTGGGCGCAGTCCATCGGCGAGCGCGAGCCCGGGGTCGCCTCCGTCGCCGCGCCCGTCCGCGGCCCGTCCAACCGGGTGGTGGCCGCCGTCTCCGTCTCCGGCCCGATCGAGCGCCTCACCCGGCACCCCGGCCCGCACCTGGCCCAGGCCGCCGTCGAGGCGGCCAACCGCCTCAGCGAAGCCCTCGCCCAGGCCTGAAGGGCCGACCGGGGCCCGGCCGGCCGTTCAGCGGCCGGGCAGGAGCCACCGCCACACGTCGCGTTCGGCGGTGGCCGACCAGACCACGTCGCCGTGGCCGTAGCCCGGCACCACCCGGTAGTCGACCCGGGCGCCGCCCCGGCTGACCAGGCGGGGGCCGAGGTCGTGGTCGCCGCGTCCGAGCTCGGCGTTCAGCCAGACGACATCGGCCCGGATCGCGGACCAGTCGATGCGGTGGACCTCCGCCCGGCCGGCCCAGAGCGCCGCCAGGTCGCGGAGCAGGGCGGTCGCCTGCAGGCCGCTGCCGAGCCGGGAGACCGCCGCCGTCCAGACCGGCAGCGGTGCGTGGTCCAGGACGAAGCGGTCCTCGGTGGGCGTGGCGCCGAAGGCGTACTCACCGGCGCTGTGGCCCCGGTGGTAGATCCAGTTCGCCGCCCCGGGCAGCTCCCGGGTGCGGGTCAGCGCGTAGTGCAGCAGGCCGAGGTTGCTGAACTGCGCCGCCCCGGGCACCGGTCGCGGCACCCCGCTCGGGGCGTCCGGGGCGGCGGCCGCGCGGGCGAACAGGCCCTTCAGCCCGGGGTCGACGGTCCAGGTGCCCGCAGCCAACAGCTGCCGGAACCCGTCGGTCAGCGCCGAGGCTCTCGCGACGAGCTCCGGCTCGGTCTCCGGGTCGTAGGGGCCGGTGGTGTCGAGGACGAGCACCCGGCGCAGCCGCTCGCCGCCGTCCCGTGCGGCGGTCGCCAGCGCGAGCGCGGCCCCGGCCGAGTGGCCGAGCAACTCGTACGGCAGGCCGGTGACGGACTCGACGGCGGCGACGACCCGCCGGAGGTCGGCCCGCTGGGCGTCCAGGCCCCGGTCCGCGCAGTGCGGGCCGATCAGGTCGGGCGTCAACGCGTCCTCGCGCGGCGTGGTGCCGACGACCAGGTACCCGTGGTCGGCGAGGAAGCGCGCAAGGCTCCGGCCCCGTGCGGTGCAGTAGTCGGCGGCGACGTTGAGCCCGCCACCCGGCAGCAGGTGGACCACCCGGTGCGCCCCGCCGCCGTCGCCGAGGACGTCGACGGTGAACCGCCCGCCCTGCCGGTCCGGGACGGCCAGCCGCCGGTGCCCCGGGCCGACGTCCACCACCGCCGAATCGCCGCAGCCGAGTGCCGCCGCCACCGCCCCGATCAGCTCCGCCCCCACCGCTTCTCCTCCCCGCGTGCTGCCGACCGCGCGCGGACCGGGCTCCGCCGCCCGCGGCGCGGGAACAGTCTGACGGACGGCTACGGGCGGCGCCGGTCCGGCCGCACCCGTCAGCCCCAGTACCCCGTGTGCACCGCGGCCGCCTCCTCGTACAGGTGCGGCCCCGAGACCTCCACCGGGCTGCCGCCGGCGGCGAAGACCTGACGGCAGGGCAGGTGGAGCACCGGCTCCTCCGGATCCACCCCCGCGATGACGTTCAGTTCGGTCGCCGCCAGCGCGTACACGACCCGCCGGATGCCGCTCCAGAAGATGGCGCCCGCGCACATCGCGCACGGCTCGGTGCTGGAGTACAGGGTGGCCTTGGCGAGCTGGGCCGGGGCCAGGGTGCGGGAGGCCCGCCGGACCAGGTTGGTCTCCGCGTGGGCGGTCACGTCGTGGTCCGTCAGCACGGTGTTCTCGGCGGTGAGCAGGACGCTCCCGTCGGCGTCCGTCAGCAGCGCGCCGAAGGGGTGGTTGCCGTGCGCGCGGGCGGAGGCCGCGATGTCGAGGGTCGCGAGCAGGTGGGCGCGGGTGTCATCGGCCATGACGTGCTCCTCGGGGATCGGCCGGGCGGAGGCTCGGGAATCGCATCGAACGTACACGACGTCCGCGGTGGGGCCGCCCCGGCGGTCGTGCCGGCCCGCTCAGCCGTACGGGACGACGGCGACCGGGCAGTGGACGTGGTGGACGACCGCGTGTGCCACCGGGCCGAGGTGGTGGTGGCGCAGCGGCGCGTGGTGGGTACGGCGGCCGACGACCAGCAGCCGGGCCGTCGCCGCCGCGTCCACCAGCTCGACGGCGGCCTTGCCCCGCACCAGCTCGTCCGTCACCTCCACCTCGGGGTGGCGGCCGCGCCAGGGCTCCAGGGCCTCGGCGAGCCCGGTCCGCTCGACGGCGGAGACCTCGCGCTCCAGCCCGCCGATGGCGCCGTAGGCCATGTACTCGCTGCCGGCGGGCGGGTTCCAGACGTGGACGACCCGCAGCGGCGCGGAGCGGAGCGCGGCGGCCTCGAAGGCGAAGGCCAGGACCTCCTCCGCCGGGTGCGTCAGGTCGAGGCCGACCGTCACGTCGCCGGCCGGCTCGCTCTCGTGGGCCCGCACCAGCACCACCGGGCAGGCGGCCCGGCGCAGCACCTCCTGGCTCACCGAGCCGGTCAGGTAGCCGCGCAGGGTGCCCAGCCCGCGTGAGCCGAGGACCACCACGGCCGCCGTGCGCGAGGCGGCCTCCAGCGCCTCCACCGGGTCGCCGGAGACCGGCGAGGAGACGATCGGCACCTCCGGTGCCAGGGCGCGCAGGGCTCCCTCGCGCTCGGCCAGCTGCGCCAGGGCGCGGTGGTAGGTCTGGTCGCTGCCGACCACGTCGCGCTTCGGCCAGGGCCACGCGTGGAGGACTTCGAGGCCGAGTCCGCGGCGCTGTGCCTCGCGGGCGGCCCATTCGGTGGCGGCGAGGCTCTCGGGCGAGCCGTCGAAGCCGACGACA
Organism: Kitasatospora sp. NPDC048194; assembly: GCF_043202455.1. Taxonomy (NCBI): domain Bacteria; kingdom Bacillati; phylum Actinomycetota; class Actinomycetes; order Kitasatosporales; family Streptomycetaceae; genus Kitasatospora; species Kitasatospora sp. NPDC048194. The sequence continues at coordinate 39,873 of NZ_JBIDAK010000036.1, read as the reverse complement.
ACTGGTCCGGTCACGGCGTACTCCTCGGTTCCGCGGCGCGTCGACGGCCGTCCCCGGCCGCCGGGGCCGCCTCGGGTTGCGGCCCCAGTATCGGCGTCTCCCGCGCCCGCCGCCTCCCGGGCCGGGGCGGCTGCCGGTGCCCCGCCGCCGGTGCTCCGCCGCCGGCGTCGGCGTGGAGCGTCGCCGGGCAGGTCGGCGGCCCGGCGGGAGCCGCACCGAGCCGGAGTGGGCGTCGTGGTACCGCGGTACTACGGACGGCCCGATGATCAGCCCGCGGTGCCACGGATCCGGCCCGGGCCGCACCTAGCGTGGAACCGTGGGCGGCCGGGACGGCCCGGCCCCTGGACGTAAGGGCGAGCGATGATCGAGGCGCACCAGCTGACGAAGCGGTACGGGGAGAAGACCGCCGTGGACAGGCTGGACTTCACCGTCCGACCGGGAACGGTGACCGGGTTCCTCGGGCCCAACGGGGCCGGGAAGTCCACCACCATGCGGATGGTCGTCGGCCTGGACGCACCCACCAGCGGGTCGGTGCGGGTCAACGGCCGCCGCTACGCCGAGCACGCCGCGCCGTTGCAGGAGGTCGGCGCGCTGCTGGAGGCCAAGTCGATCCACCCAGGCCGTTCGGCCTTCAACCACCTGATGGCCCAGGCGCACACCCACGGCATCCCGCGCCGCCGGGTGGAGGAGGTCATCGAGATGACCGGCCTGCAGAGCGTCGCCCGCAAGCGGGCCGGGGCGTTCTCGCTCGGCATGGGCCAGCGGCTCGGCATCGCGGCCGCCCTGCTGGGCGACCCGGCCACGGTGATGCTGGACGAGCCGGTCAACGGTCTCGACCCCGAGGGCGTCCTGTGGATCCGCAACCTGCTCACCTCCCTCGCCGCCGAGGGGCGCACCGTCTTCGTCTCCTCGCACCTGATGAGCGAGGTCTCGCTGGTCGCCGACCATCTCATCATCGTCGGCCGCGGCCGGCTGCTCGCCGACACCACCGTGCAGGACCTGGTCCGGGAGGCCGGTGGCGACGTCGTCAAGGTGGCCAGCGCCGACCCGGCCCGGCTGCGCTCGGCGCTGGCCGGCCCCGGTGTGGAGATCACCGGCCGCTCCGGCTCCGAGGAACTCCTGGTCAGCGGCCGTACCGCCCGCGAGATCGGCCTGACCGCCGCCGAACACGGCATCGCCGTCTTCGAGCTCACCCCGCGGACGGTCTCCCTCGAAGAGGCGTTCATGGACCTGACCAGGGACGCCGTGGAGTACCACGGCACCACCACCGCCGGAACCGAGGGCAAGGCCGCGAGCACGCCCGAGAACGACGCCGAGACCGAGACCCCGAGGAGCGCGGCATGAGCACCATCGTGACCTCCGAGCCCGCCACGTCCACCGAACCGCGTGCCGCCCGCCCCGCGTACAAGGTGACGGCCGCACGCGTGCTGCGCTCCGAGTGGGCCAAGCTGTGGTCGCTGCGCTCGACCTGGATCACCCTCGGGCTGGCGCTGCTCTTCCTGATCGCCTTCGGCCTGATCGCGGCCTCCCAGTTCAAGTCGCGGATCACCTCCGGCCGCCCGATGGACCGGGACTTCGCCGCCGCGAGCACCCTCAGCCTGTCGCTGTTCGGCACCAACTTCGCGCAGCTGGCGCTCGGCGTCCTCGGCGTGCTGGTCGCGGCCGGCGAGTACTCGACCGGCATGATCCGCTCGACCCTGGCCGCGGTGCCGCGCCGTCTGCCGGTGCTCTGGTCCAAGGCCGCGGTGTACGGCCTGATCGCGCTGGTCCTCGCCACGGTCGGGGTGTTCGTCGCCTTCCTGGTGGACACCCGCATCCTCTCCGGGACGCGGGCGGCGATGACCCTCTCGGACGCCGGGGTGGTGCGCGGCCTGCTCGGCGCCGCGCTCTACCTGGGCCTGGTCGGCGTGATCGGCGTCGCCCTCGGTGCGCTGCTACGCTCGGTGGCCGGCGGCATCTCGGTGCTGGTCGCCTCGCTGATGCTGATCCCCGGGCTGGTGTCGCTGCTGCCCAGCTCGTGGCAGGACCACATCAGCCCCTACCTGCCGAGCCACGCGGGTGAGGCGATGTTCGCCCTCCACCACGACACGACCACCCTCTCGCCGACGGCCGGACTGCTGGTCTTCCTCGGCTGGACGGTGCTCGCCCTCGCCGGCGCCGCCGTACGGCTGGTCCGCACGGACGCCTGAGAGACTCCCGGTGCGGCGTCGGAACTCCCGGCGCCGCACCACCCGTACCACCACCAGGGAGAAGCCACCGGTGAGCGAGGACCGAGCCATTCCCGACGGCTTGGCCGCCGACGCGCTGTCCGGCCACCCGCTGTTCGTCCGGCTGGCCGGGATCGGCCAGCGCGTGCGGCAGGCGGACCGCGACCACCCCTGGGTCCTGGACGCCGCCGTGGTCGCGGTGGTCGTCCTGATGTTCTGCCTCCCCGACCTCTTCCCCTTCGCCGGCCGCGACGAGCCCGCGCACGAGCACCGGATCGTCTTCGCCCGCCCACCGCTGCCCGCCATGCTGGCCTTCCAGGCGGGTCTGGTCCTGCCCTTGCTGTGGCGGCGCCGGCGGCCCACCGAGGCGCTCGCGGCGATCATGGCGGTCTTCGTGCTGCAGTGGTCGCTCGGCGTCGCCCTGCGCGCCGACGCCGCCCTGCTGGTCGCCCTCTACAGCCTCGCCCTGCACGGGCGGCTGCGGCACCTGGCCTGGTCCTGCGCCGTGATGGTGGGCGCGATGGCCCTGGTGGCCGTGCAGGTCTCCGGCGGCGGGCTGCCGGTCGGCGACGCACTGTTCTTCCTGGTCAGCGCCGCCACGGCGGCCGTCGCCCTCGGCATCGCGGTGCGCATCCGCCGCGCCCAGCTCGCCGGGCTGCGCGAGCGGGCCGCCCGGCTGGAGATCGAGCGCGACCAACGCAGCCGACTCGCCGCCGCCACCGAACGCACCCGGGTGGCCCGGGAGATGCACGACATCATCGGCCACAACCTCTCCGTCATCGTCACCCTCGCCGACGGCGGCGCCTACGCCGCCCAGACGTCCCCCGATCGCGGCCGGGAGGCGCTCCAACTGATCGGCGAGACCAGCCGCCAGGCGCTCGGCGAACTGCGCCGGATGCTCGGCGTGCTGCGCGACCAGGGCGACCAGGCCGCCGAGTTCAACCCCCAGCCCGGCATCGCCGACCTCGACGCGCTGTGCGCCCGCATCCGCGCCGCCGGCCCCCAGGTGCTCTACACCGTCGGCGGCGACGTCGACCAGCTCGACCGCGGAGTCCAGCTGATGGCCTACCGGATCGTGCAGGAGGCGCTCACCAACTCCCTCAAGCACGCCGGCGCCGGGACCCGCGCGCACGTGACCCTGACCGCCGACACCGCCCGGCTGCGGGTGCGCGTGCGGGACAGCGGTCCGCCCGGCGCCGACCCCGGGCCGGTGCGGCCGGCCGGCGAGGGCCACGGCCTGGCCGGCATGCGCGAACGCGCGGCCCTGTACCGCGGCACCGTCACGGCGGGCCCCGGCCCTGGGGCAGGATGGACCGTGGAGGCCGTACTGGACCTCACCCCCGAACCGACAGGCGGCCCGACGTGACCACCGTCCTCATCGTGGACGACCAGCCACTGCAGCGCTACGGCTTCCGGATGCTGCTGGAGAGCCAGCCCGACACCGAGGTGGTCGGCGAGGCCGCCCACGGCGGCGAGGCCGTCCGGCTGACCGCCGGCCTGCGGCCCGACGTCGTCCTGATGGACATCCGGATGCCCGGGATGGACGGCATCGAGGCCACCCGGCAGATCGTCGCGACGGGCGGACGCTCGCGCATCCTCGTGCTCACCACCTTCGACCTCGACGAGTACGCCCACGCCGCGCTGCGCGCCGGAGCCAGCGGCTTCCTGCTGAAGGACGCCCGCCCGGAGGAACTGCTCGCCGGGATCCGCGCGGTCGCCGAGGGCGACGCGGTGGTGGCCCCCGCCATCACCCGCCGCCTGCTCGACGCCTACGCCCACCACCTGCCGGTCCGCCCGGCGGGCGCGGCGGCGGTCGAGGACGCCCGGCTGGACGCGCTGACCGAGCGCGAGCGGGAGATCCTGACGGCCATCGCCCGGGGCTGGACGAACAGCGAGATCGCCCGGCGCCTGGTGCTGGCCGAGTCGACCGTCAAGACGCACGTCAGCCGGGTGCTCTCGAAGATCGGCGCCCGGGACCGCGTGCAGGCCGTGATCTTCGCCTACGACCGCGGGCTGACCCGGCCCAACCCGCCGGTCGCGAACTGATCGCAGGCCGCACCGGGCGCGCCGCCGCACCGCATGACGACCGTTCCGCTCGGGGCCGCTCGGCCCGCTCCCTGCCGTCACCGCGAGCCTCGTCGCGAGCCTTCTGCACGGAACAGCCCCGGCGGCGGTCGGCCGTCAGCAGCTGTCGGCGAACTCGCGGAAGTCCGCGTCGTCGTCGTCATCGTCCAGGCGGAGGCCGACGACGATCAGCAGACCGAGGGCGAGCAGCAGCGCCAGCGCGGCCTTGGCGATCCGAGCGATCACAGGTTCTCCTCCGACGCCGTCAGGTGGTTGCGCAGGTCGTGGTCGGGCACGCCCACGCCGGTGGGCTCGAACGCGGCGGCGCTCAGGCCCCCGGCGCGGTCGGCGGCGCCCGCGCGGAGGCCGCCGGCGCCCTGGCGGCCGAGGGCGGCCCCGTCCTGGTGGGCGGGGTCGGCGGCTCTGGCCGGGTTGTCGGCTCTGGCCGGGTTGGAGGTGTGGGCGGGACCGTCGCCGGTCGCGCTCCGGTCGCAGGTGGTGGGTGCGGCCACGTGGGGGTCCGCCTCTCCGTCGGGGATGGTGCCCTCCGTTGGTAGCGGAACCGTTCGCCGCTGCGACGGCAGCAGTGCCCGGGAGTCACCCGAACGGGTTCAGGTCCCGCGTTCAGGCCGCGGGTTCAGGCCGCGGGTTCAGGCCGGGTCCGGGACACGGGCGGCGGCGCCCGGGCCGCTCCGAGCGGCGCCCGGTGGCTGGGAGGGAACGGGTTCGTTCACTAACATTGGAGGCAGGCGTGGTGACCAGAGAACCCCGGAAGGTGCGCAGCCATGTCCGCTGAAACCGACACCGCGCGAGCGGCGGTGACGGCCGCCCGGCTCCGGCGGCGCGGGGAGGCGCTGGAGAGCGCCATCTACGAGGCGGCCCTCCAGCAGCTCACCACCGACGGCTACGCGCGACTCACCATGGAGGGCGTCGCCGCCGCCGCGCAGACCGGGAAGGCGGCGCTCTACCGCCGATGGTCCTCCAAGGAGGACCTGGTGATGGACGCGCTGCGGGCCAGCCTGCCCCCGGCCGGCCCGGCCCCCGACACCGGCAGCCTGCGCGGGGACCTGCTGGAGGTGGTGACCGGGCTGCGCACCGCGATGTTCAGCGAACTCGGCGCCGCCGTCCGGGCGATCATGAGCGAGCTCGACCACCGTCGGGCGCACGCCTTCCTGGCGCTCGTCCTGGAGCGGGTGGTCGAGCCCACCACCGCGCTGATCGCCGACGTGCTCGACCGGGGCACCGCCCGGGGCGAGGTCCGCCCCGGGTCGGTCACCCCGCTGGTCACCGACGTGGTGCCGGCGTTGATGCTGTACCGGATCAAGATGTGCGGCGGCGACGCCGAACTCCTCGACCCGGCAGCGATCGTGGACGAGGTGCTGCTGCCGATCGTCCGTCCGTGAGACGGGACCGGGGCTGATCGGGCGTCAGTCGCCCTGGGCGGCCGCCTGCGGCGGGACGGCGGGCGCCTGCGGCGACGCGGTCCGGGCAGCGGCGGGCGCGGGGACGGCGGCGCCCTCGGCGAGCCGGGCCGTGGAGGCCTCGAAGAAGCGCAGCAGCTCCACCGGGAACGGCAGCACGAGCGTCGAGTTCTTCTCCGCCGCGACCTCGACCACCGTCTGCAGCATGCGCAGCTGCATCGCCGCCGGGGTCTCGGCCATCTTCGCCGCCGCCTCGGCCAGCTTGGCAGCCGCCTGGAACTCACCGTCGGCCGTGATGATCCGGGCCCGGCGCTCGCGGTCGGCCTCGGCCTGACGGGCCATCGAGCGCTTCATCGAGTCGGGCAGGCTGACGTCCTTGATCTCCACCCGGTCGATGTGCACGCCCCAACCCGCCGCTGGGCTCTCCAGCATGACCTCGAGGCCCTGGTGCAGCTGCTCCCGGCCGGAGAGCAGGTCGTCCAGCTCGCTCTTGCCGATGATCGAACGCAGCGAGGTCTGGGCGACCTGCAGCATGGCGAAGCCGTAGTTCTGCACGTCCACGGTGGCCTTGATCGGCTCGATCACGCGGAAGTACAGCACCGCGTCGACGCTCACCGAGACGTTGTCCTTGGTGATGCCCTCCTGGGCGGGCACCGGCATCGTGATGACCTGGACGTTCACCTTGCGCATCCGATCGAGCAGCGGCACCAGCAGCGTCATGCCCGGCTCGCGGACCGACCCGCGCACCCGGCCCAGCCGGAACACCACACCGCGCTCGTACTGCTGCACCACCCGCACGCCGGTCACCAGCCACAGCAGGGCGACCACGACGACGATCACGAGTACTGCCACGCCTGTTCTACCTTCTCCCCGTCGCGGTGCGGCCGGGCCGGGTCCGGAGTGGCCCTGTCGCCGGGGCGCGCCGCGCGCAGCACAGTATGCGCCCGGGCCGACCGGACGGTAAGGCGTGCGGACCCGGATCTTGACGCATCGTTGACGCGGCCCCGGTGCGTCCTCGGCGCGGGCGGCCGTACGCCGGTTCGCCGCCCGAGTGCGCCCGGCCGGGCAGCCGACACCGACCGGGCGGGCCGGACCGGCGGGTGCCCGCGGTGATCGGCGCTCCCGTGCCGCCGCCCCGGCCTGACCCGGCTGGGTCGGGGCGGGCCGGGCCGGTCGGAGTGTGCTACTCGCGGACGCCGACTGCCTCCGCCGCTCGCCGGTGAGTCGCCCGCCCCGTCGCCACCGACGAGGTGACCACGGTGACGAGGGCGCACAGCGCGATGGTCGCCAGGAGCTGCGGCCACAGGACCACCGTGGGGCCGAGGCCACCAGCTGTGCCGGGGAGGCGCGTTGGGTGGCCGCCGCCAGCCCGGTGGCGACGGCGGCGAGCACGGTGCCGACGACCACCGTTATGACCGACTCGGCCGCGGCCACCCGGACGATCTGGCCGCGTACCGCGCCGGCCAGCCCGAGCAACGCGAACTCCCGCCGCCGCCGCCATCGCCATGATCAAGGTGTTCGCGACCGCCGTCAGCGCGTAGGCGAGCGCGATCCCCAGGATGACCACCGCGGCGTTGTCCGTCTGTTCCTCGGCGGGCCGAGCGGTCGTCCGTCCCGGGCGCCGGCCGGTGGTGCGGGCTGCGGATAGGCTGAATCCGCACGTCAATGGCCGTGGGCGGCCGGGAGGGTTCGGGACGGTGGAGAAGATGGGCGAGCTGGAGGACCTGCGGGCGCGGCTGACGGCGTTGGAGGCGGAGGTCGACCGGCTGCGCGAGGAGTCCGCGGCGGCCCGTGCGGCGGCGACGGTGCGTACGGCGACGGGGCGTACGACGGCGGGGGAGCGCACGGTAGCGACGGGGCGCGCGACGAGTGCGGCGGCTGAGCGTCCGGACGCGGGCACGACGGACACGGCCGGGGCAAGGACCGACCGGGACGGCACGGAGGACCGCGCCGTCGTGCCCGTCCGCACCCGGGCGCCGGAGGGCGGCCACGGGGACCGGGTCGAGCGGCCCCAGTCGATGACCAGCCTCGCCGACGTCGTCGGCGTCATGGTCTCCGGACAGAACGAACAGACCCGGGTGCTGCGGGCCCACGCCCGGACCCTGGAAGCGCAGAGCAGCACGCTCGCCAAGCACGGGCAGTTCCTGGAGAGCCTCCTGGCGGGCCAGGAAGCCCTTCAGGAGGAACTGCGCCGCTGAGGCGCCCCTACGGGCCCGCGCACGACCGGGAGGGCTTCGCCCCGCGTGTGCGCCGGTCGGCGGCGCCCACGGCCGGGCCGCTTCGACACGCACGGGCCCGTGGCCTTCCTCGACTTGCGCTGGGCTGGACGCTTGGATGGGTCCGGCCCGGTCCCCGGACGCGTCCGGCCTGGTCACCGTCCGGGTGCCGTCCGGGTGCCGTCCGGACGACCTCCCTTGGCGAGCCGAGGAGCCATCACCGTGAACGACACGACCGACCCCGATTCCGGCCCCGGTTCCGGTTCTGGTCCCGGTTCCGACCGTGATCCCGGCCCGGGTCCCGGTCCCGACCGCGATCCCGAGCACGATGGCGCCCCCGCCGACGTGGCCCACCGGATCACCGAACAGCGGGAGCGACTCGGCATCACCGAGGATTCGCTGGCCCGCCAGGCGGCGATGGCTCCCCGCTACCTGCACCACCTGCTCGAAGCCGGACCGACGTTCGACCCCGGCGGGTTCGTCCGGATCGCCGCCGCCCTCGGCATGAGCCGGGAGGAGCTCCTGACGGGCCGTCGCGACGCCCCGCCCGGGCAGGGCGGCCCCGGCCCGCGCCCCCGGCTGCTCAGCCTGACCGAGGCCGAGTGCTGGGACATGGTGGGCACCCACGGCGTCGGCCGGATCGGCCTGCCGGTGCGGCCGGGGCCGGCGGTCTACCCCGTCAACTACGTCGTCGACCGGGCCTCGTTCGCCTACCGTACGGGCCCCCACGTCGGCACCGCCCCCCAGGAAGGCGCCGAGGTGTCGTTCCAGGTCGACCACATCGACGAGTACCTCGGGCGCGGCTGGAGCGTCCTCGCGGTCGGCACGGCCCACTACGTGGACGACCAGGAGGAGACACGGCACCTCGACGGCCTCCCCGGCGCGGCCCCCTGGGCGGGCGGGGACAGACCCTGCTGGGTACGGATCCGACCCGCCGAGATCACCGGCCGCCGACTGGTCACCGGCTGACCGGGGCGGCAGCCGGGGCACCCCTCGGTCCGGACCGCTCCGGGCGGCAAGTGCCCTGCCGGCGCGGCACGTTGGGCGGGCCGCTGGTGCCGTGGGCCGGGAAGGCCGATCGCGGCCTCCGGGGCATACTCGTCGGATGGATCACGGATCAAGGGCCTCCTGGACCAACACCACCCACGACTGGGCCGCCGCCGTGGACGCGGACCACCTCGCGGGCATCCGCCGCGACCCCGGGCGCTACGCTCCGGGCGGCGTGGACCACCTCGTGCTCGAGGTGGTCGCCTACGCGGCCGACGAGGCGGCAGGCCGGGGCGCGGGGCGGTGCGTCGTCACCCTGCGGGCCGACGGCTCGGTCTCGGTACGGGACGACGGCCGGGGCACCGACACCCGGGTCGACGAACGCGGCGAGGTGGTCAAGAAGCCGGTGATGGCGACCAAGGACCTGCGCTTCTTCGACTCCTCGGAGAACTGCCCGGACGGATCCGCGGAGGCGGAACGGCTTCCGGACGGCCGGCCGCGCCGGGGCATGTCCGTCGTCGCGGCGCTCAGCAGCCGGCTGGTCCACACCAACCGGCGTCACAACGGGGCCTGGACCCAGCGCTACGAGCACGGCATCCCGGTGACCGGCCTCGACACGATCGAGCCGGACGGCACCACCGGCACCTGCGTGACCTTCCTGCCGGACGCGTCGTTGCTCCCGCAGAGCCCGTTGGACGCGGACCGGCTGGCCCGGTGGGCCGCGCACTGGCCCGCCCTGGACCTCCGGGTCGAGGACCTGCGGGGCCGCTCGTAGCGGGGCTGGCGGGTAGCGGGAACGGCCCGTTGCGGTCACGGACGGGCGCGGCCGGGGGCGCGGTCACCCGACGACGGGTGGCCGGGCCGGCCGGCCCCGGGATCCGCACCCGCGGATGACGCCCTCGGGGCGTCCGCCGACGTGGCGAGCCCGCCTTGTAGCGGGCGCTACGCCTCGCTACGCTCGCCGCCATGAAGCAGCTGAACGTCCGACTGGACGACGCCGTGCACGAGGCCCTGGAGCAGCGCGCCGAGGCGGCCGGGATGAGCCTGCCGGACTACGCGCGCAAGGTGCTCGCAGAGGAGGCGGACGAGCGGCGCGAACGGTTCCTGACCGCGGCCGCCCACTTCGCCCAGGCCTGGGCACCGGCCTTCGAGGCGGAGTTCGGGCCCTACCCGCACCGCTCGCGCGACACCGCGGCGGACGCGGCGTGATCCTGCGGATCGACCGGGCCTGGCTGCTCGACCTCGCCCACCAGTTCCTGCCGCACGACCCGGACGTCACCGACTACGGCACCCTGGCCGCCGCGGTCGCCCGCCACGCCGACGCCGTGATGGACGTCCCCGTCTACGGCACCGTTCAGCAGCGCGCCGCGGCCCTGATGCACCAACTGATCCGCGTCCCCGCGCTGGAGTCCGGCAGCGAGCTCTTCGCCGCGGTGGTCGCCGCCTCCTACCTCAGCGCCTCCGGCGTCATCGTCACCGCCGAACCCAAGCAGGCCGTCGCGCTCGCCGCCCGCATCCGTGCCGACGACATTGACGTCCGCGAGACGGCGGCCGCGATCCGCACCTGGTTCCGCTGACCACCGGTCCTCTCGAACACTCGAGTGACGTCGCCCGTGGCTGACGGATCGTCACTGGTCCCACAGCGCCGAGGACCAGGACCCAGGCGCCGCAGCCCGGGACGCGGTTCGCTGTCCGCCGAACAGGGGAGCGGCGAAGCGGCCGCCGTGTCCATGGAGCCGGCCTGGCCGATACCGTGGCGCCACGACCGCGGAGGAAGGACCCGGCATGGCACAGCGCTCCGTCGAGGAGGAACAACCGCCCGGCTACCGCGGCTTGATCCTGGACTTCGTCGGCGTCCTCACCGAGGGCGTCCGCGAGTCGATCGCCGCCTGGGCCCTGGCCGAAGGCCTCGACGCGGACGCGTGGCGCCGCACCCTGACCACCGACCCCGTGGTGCGGCGGCTGTACACCGAACTGGAGCTCGGCCGGCTCCCGCAGGCCGAGTGGAACGCCCGCACGGGGGCCGTCCTCGGGGTGGACGGCGACAACCTGATGGGTCGGGCCTGGGCGGCGGTCCGCCCGGCAGCCGAGATGGTCCGGTTCGCCCGGGAGGCCCGCCGCGCCGGGTACACCGTGGCGCTGCTCTCCAACAGCTTCGGGCTGGATCCGTACGACCCGTACGGGGCGACGGGCGTCTGGGAGCTGTTCGACGTCGCGGTGGTGTCCGAGCGCGAGGGCATCGCCAAGCCCGATCCGACGATCTACCGGACGGTCCTCGACCGCATGGGCCTGGCCGCCGCCTCCTGCGTGTTCGTCGACGACCAGCCGGCGAACCTGCTCCCGGCCGCCGAACTCGGTATCACCACCGTGCTGGCCGACGGACTCCCCGGTACGGCCGGGCACCTGGCCCGCCTGCTCGGCCTGGACAGGGGCAGCCCCGCCACCGAGCCTGTGGTGGCGGCCGGTTCGGATGCGGCACGGCCCTGACGTCGGTCTCCAGGCCAACGGTGCGGGGCGAGTACGGCGGTTCGGCCTCGCGGCCGGAAGGTTCTTGTGCGAGGACGGCCGGCGGCGGCCCCGGGTGCGGGACCGCCGCCGGCGCGGGAACTGCCGTCAGCCGTTGCCGCCGCCCGCCTTGAGGACCTGGGCCGCGGCCACGCCGGCCGCACTGTTGCCGTGGCCGCCGCCCTCGACCTCGGCGGCGACGGCGAGGTCGTCGCGGTAGGCGATGAACCAGCTGTTGGTGGACTGGCCGGAGCCGGTCTCGACCGTACCGGTCTTGGCCCCGATCTGGCCGTTCAGCCCCGACATCGGTGCGCGGGCGGTGCCCTGGGTCGCGGTCCTGGCCATCATGGCGCGCAGGTCGCGGGCGACGTCCGCCGGCAGCTTCCCGGGCGCGGTGACGCGCTTGACGTCCTCCCGCAGGACGGGCTGACGGAACGTTCCGCTCTGCACGGTCGCGGCGACCGAGGCCATCAGCAGGGAGTTCACCTGGATCTGGCCCTGCCCGATGTACTCGGCCGCCGCCTCGTCCTTGGTGCCCGGCAACGGGATCGTGGCGTCCCGGCTCGGGATGCCGATGTGCCACTGCAGGCCGAGGCCGAACTGGTCGCGGGCCACCGCGGCCAGGGTGCCCGGCTGTAGTTTCTCCAGCCCCTTGTCGATGAATCCGGTGTTGCAGGAACGGGCGAAGTCATCGGTGAGCGTGGCGTTGGGGAAGTCCCCCGGCTCGTCGTTGTGCCAGGCCCTGGGGGAGTAGGTGGTCTCCTTGCACGGCACGACGGTGTCCGGGCTCACGCCCGCCTCCAGCAGCGCGGCGGAGGTGATCACCTTCATCGTCGAGCCCGGCGGCTGCCCGCCCCCGACCGCGCGGTTGAAACCGCCCTGCGGGGAGTAGGCCATCGCCAGGATCCGCCCGGTGCTCGGCTGGACGGCCACCAGCGAGGCCGGCTTGCCACCCGCCGACTGCTGCTTGACCGCCTCTTCGGCGACCTGCTGGAGATCGGCGTCCAAGGTGAGCTTGACCTGCGGTGCGCTCGACGGGGTCAGGACGAACAACTGCTCCGGATCCTGGGCACCGCCGCCGGACAGCACCACCGCCTGTCCGGTGACGACCGTCGCACCGTCCGCCGGGGCGATCTGCGGCAGCACGCTGCGCAGCGACGGGAAGGCGTCCAGCGGACGGCCCTTGCGGTCGGTCGGCTTCGACACCGGGTTGGCCAGCGGACGTACGCCGATCGTCCTGCCCGCACCGAGCTTGGGGTGCACCACACTCGGCACCCAGCGCACCAGCATCCGCCCGTCCGCGGCCCGCATCACACCCATGACGCTGTGGTACTCCCAGGCGTCCGGCGTGCTGTCGAACTCCGCCCGCACCTTGAAACCGACGGCCGGCTCGCTCGGGGTCCCGGCCGGGGCCGGGCCCGTTCCGGTCAGGGTGAGGGTCTTGGCGGGCACCCCCTCGTGGAACGCGGCCAGCGCCGCCCGGGCCGCCTCCGGGCGGTCGGTCATCCCACCCGCGACCGTGAAGTCCCCCCGCTCCCAGGCCGCCAGGAACTCCTTGGCCACCGCCTCGGCCTGCTCCGCGCTCGGCGGCTGCTGCGCCGCCCCCGTCGCGGCGGCCGGCCTGCCGCCGCCGTCCCCGGAGGAGCCGCCCGATACGGCGCTCACCAGGTTGTACGCGCCGTAGCCGCCGACCCCGACCAGCGCGGCGAAGACCCCGCCTACGGCCACCAGCACCGCCCGGCGCGCGCCCGAGCGCCGCGCCGGCTCCTCCTCCTGGCCGGTGTGCTCCCGGAGGTCCAGGTCGTCCTCGTACTCCTGGTACTCCTCGCAACCCCCGTACTCCCCGTACTTCCCGTACTCCGTGTACCCGGCGTCGTCGGCGCGCGCCTGCTCGTCAGCCATCCTGCTTCTTCCCCCCATGAGAATGTCCTGATCACGGCCCGACTTCTCCCCGTTCCCCGCACCGCGCGGTCCGGCGACGGGTCGTTCGGGCCCGGACCAGGGTAGTACCGGCCCGGGAGCGGACGATCGTCGGCCCGGCAAGCGCCGGCCGCGGCCGGGTCGGAGCTCGGCGCGGCTGCCCGTCATCAAGCCCCCAACACGGCGGTTACAGAACGGAGTTGTGGGTGCTGAACCGATCCCCAGCCGCCTCGCGCCCGCGGACGCCCGTCGTCCCTCGCCGCGGCCTCGGACGCGCCGACCTCCGGGCTCCAAGGTCACGGTCTCGCCAAGTCCCGTGCAAACGGCGCCTGATCATGGTGGGTTCGTGTCGACCCCGGCCCGCCGGGGAACATCTGAGCGCAGACGCGAACAACAGGAGACATGGTGGCGGTCGACGGCAGCAACATGGCGCACGCTGTGATCGAGACGGCGGTGAAGGAGCGCACACGGCTCCAGACCGGCCGGAGCCGGACGACGACCCTGGTGGTGCTGGGCTTCTTCGCCGCCCTGGGCCTGTTCCTGGCGCTGGTGGTGGGCAAGTCCGATCCGACCAGCGCGCCGACCTGCGACGGCCAGACCATGACGCGGGACTCCGAGTGCCGGATCTGGTCCAACCACGGCGGCGGGGGCACGTACAGCTACGACGAGATGATCGACCGCCGGGAGTCCTCGAACGGCGTGTGGCGGGTGGTCGGCTTCGGCGGTGCGGGCCTGGCCGTGGTCGGGATGGTCGTCGCGGCCACCAGGCTCGATCCGAAGCGCCCCTGGGGCAAGCCGGTCGCCGAGGCCTGCCCGCGCTGCCACCAGCCTACGCTGCGCGAGAAGTTGACGGTGCACAGCATCTCCCGCGGGCGGACGACGTACCGCTACAGCGGCATCGTCACCCTCTGCACACCCGTCTGCGGGTTCTCGGCGGTGCGGCAGCGCTGACGGCGAGCGGTCGGGCCCGGCCGGGAGCCCGGAGAGCGGCCGCCCGAGGGCCTGGGGGGTGTGAGGCTTCCCGGAGGCAGGCGCGTCAGTCCGCCAGGCCCAGCGGATCGGGGGCGGTGGCGAGCAGCTCCGGGCCGTTGGGCGCGCGGACGCTGTTGACGGCGGGCGGGACGGCGCGCACCCGCAGGTCGCCGTCGCCGGGGCGGCGCAGCAGGTGGTGGAGGTCCGTGGGATCGGTGTGGGCGGGGGAGAGCCAGGTGGGCACGTCGTCGGGGGCGATGGTCAGCGGCATCCGGTCGTGGACGCGGCCGGCCGAGTCGGTGGCGTCGGTGGTGATGACGGTGGCGGTGGCGAGCCAGGCGAGCGGGTCGGCCTCGGGCCGGCCGGGGTCGCGCCAGAACTCGTAGAGCCCGGCCATGAGCATCACGCCGCCCGTGCTGAGGAAGTACGGCTGCTTGTACTTCTTGCGGTCGGCGGTGGCGGGGACTTCGCGCCACTCGAAATAGCCGTCGGCCGGGATGACGCAGCGGCGGGCGGCGAAGGCCTTGCGGAAGGCGGGCTTGGTGTCGACGGTCTCCGAGCGCGCGTTGATCATCCGGGCGGCGCCGGACGGGTCCTTCGACCAGGACGGGACCAGTCCCCAGCGCAGCGCGCGCAGTTGGCGCTGCACCTCGCCGGTCTCCCGGTCGACGCGTTCGAGCACGGCGGGGATCGGGTCGGTGGGGGCGACGTTCCAGCTCGGCGCGAGGGTCTCGGCCGGGTCCCAGCGGAGTTCTCCGAGCAGTGAGACGAGGTCCTGGGGCGTGGTGGTGGAGACGAAGCGGCCGCACATGCCCCCAGCCTGCCACCCGCCGCAGCCGATCGGCGAGTACGGGGGCGGTTCAGCGCGCCGGGCGGCTGCCCGCCGGGTGCACGTCCGGCGACCGGCCGTCCGGCGAGCGGCCGCCCCGCGAGCGGTTCTGAGCGGTGTGGCCGCCCGGGGTGTGGCCGAACGTCCGGCGGAAGACGTCGATGAACGCGCTGGCCGAGGACCAGCCGCAGCGGTGCGCGACGGCCGTGACGGGCACGCCCTCGGCGAGCAGCACCAGGGCGTGGTGAAGGCGCAGCTGGGTGCGCCACTGGGGGAAGGTCATGCCGAGGTCGGCGCGGAAGAGCCGGGAGAGCGTGCGGCTACTGGCGCCGACGGCGCGGCCGAGCTCGGCGAGGGTCCGGGAGTCGGCCGGATCGGCGCGCAGCCGTGCGCACACGGCCTGGAGGAGCGGCTCGGCGGGGGTGGGCAGGTGCAGCGGCTGCTGGGGCGAGGCACGTAGCTGGTCGAGCAGGACGGCACGCAGCCGGGAGCGTTCGGGACTGTCCTCCCCGGGGGCCCGGGTGTAGGCGATGATCAGCTCGCGCAGCAGCGGGCCGACGGCGAGCACAGTGGGGCGGGCGAGGGCGAGCGGGTTGTCGTCGGCGGGCAGGCCGACGAGGTGGAGCTCGAGCAGGCCGTGCGCCTGGTGGGCGTGGACGGTGCCGGCCGGGATCCAGAGCGCGCGGTTGCCGGGGGCGACCCAGGAGCCGGCGTCGGTGGTGATCGCGACGACGCCCCGGGCCGCGTAGGCGATCTGGTGGTCGTCGTGGCGGTGGGCGTCGATCCCGGCGCCGGGCGGCAGGAGCCGGGCACGGGTCGGTGCGACGGGATCGTGGCGGATTTTCGACATCGGCTGGCAGGTTATCGGAAGTCGGACAGGGGGCGTGCGGCCCAGCATGGCGGAGTGCTGAAACGACCGTCAGAGGAACAGACTCGGCCGGCCGGCGCGCCGGAGGGCGAGCCGGCGAACCACTCGAGGAACCAGCCGGGAAACCCATCGGGAAGACCTTCACCGGGGCCGACCTCGCGCTCGCGACCGTGCCTCAGGTCGATCGCACTGCTGTCCGTCGGACACTCCTGCGTGGACGTCTACCAGGGTGCGGTGGCGGCGCTGGTGCCCTTCCTCGTGGCCGAGCGCGGCTACGGCTATGCCGCCGTGTCGGGTGTGGTGCTGGCCGCCTCGCTGCTGTCCTCGGTGGCGCAGCCGCTGTTCGGGGCGCTCACCGACCGCCGGCCGCTGCCCTGGCTGCTGCCGGTCAGCACGCTGCTGGGCGGCGCGGGCATCGCGCTCAGCGGTGTGGGCGGCTCGTACGGGCTGACGCTCGCCTGCGTGGCGCTGTCGGGCGTCGGGGTCGCCGCCTACCACCCGGAGTCGGCGCGGGTGGCCAGGTCGGTCACGCGAGGCACCGGCGCCGGCCACCGGGGGATGGCCTGGTTCTCGCTGGGCGGCAACCTGGGCTTCGCGGCCGCGCCGTTGCTGGTCGCCGCCGTGGTCGGGACGGGCGGGCTGCGCCTCACCCCGCTGCTGGCACTGCCGGCCCTCGCGGGCGCCGCGCTCTGCATCCCGGTGCTGCGCGACCTGGCCCGCCGCCGCGCCTCCGCGGCGGACGCGGCGGCGAAGCGAGGACGGGACGACCGGGCCTCCTTCGTGAGACTGTCGCTGGCGGTGGTGTGCCGCTCGATCGCCTTCGTGGGCCTGAGCACCTTCCTGTCGTTGTTCGCCACCCAGCGGCTCGGCGGCGGCACGGCGCCCGGCACGGCGGCGCTGGTGGTGCTCTACGCGGGCGGTGCGGTCGGCTCGGTGCTGGGCGGCGCGCTGGCGGACCGGTGGGGCCGGGTCGCGGTGGCCCGCTGGTCGTACCTGGTCGCGGCGGTGGCGCTGGCCGGGGTGCTGCTGGTACCTGGCCCCGCGCTGTACCTGTTCGTCGCACTCACCTCGGCCGGCCTGTACGTGCCGTTCTCGCTCCAGGTGACGCTCGGACAGGACTACCTGCCCACCCGGATCGGCACCGCGAGCGGGATCACCCTGGGGTTGACGGTCAGCATCGGTGGCCTGGCCGGTCCGCTGATCGGCGTTCTCGCGGACGCGACCTCGCTGCGCACGGCGCTGCTGCCGCTGGTGGCGATGCCGCTGCTCAGCTGGGCGCTGTTCCGCGCCCTGCCGGAGCCCGCCGCGCCCGAGGACGAGCCGGAACCCGCCGCGCCCGAGGACGAGCCGGAACCCGCCGCGCCCGTGGAGGAGCCGGAGCCCGCCGCGCCCGAGGGCGAGGCGGCGTCCGCCGGGGGCGGCCCCTGACCGGGCGCGGCGGGAGGCGGCCGGATCAGGTGGTCGCGCAGTCCAGGACCCGGCCGTCCGCCGTGCCGACCAACAGTCGGCCGTCCGCGGTGGCGGTGAGCGCCGTCGGGACGACGGGCACGCCCGCGACGGCCGGCCGGTCGCGCCGGCGGACGGCGCCGCTGTGCAGGTCGAGGGCCAGCAGTTCACCGTCGCGATAGGCCACGTAGACGGTGTCCGCCGCCATGTCGAGGTCGGTGGCGACGTGGTCGGTCCGGAACACCCAGCGCGGCGCGCCGTCGGCGGCCGCGCGGCGGACCACGAAGGAGCCGCCGGGCTGCAGCCCGTGGCCGTGGTGGACGGTACCGGCGTGCACGAGGTCGCCGTCGGCCGTCTCCACGCCCGGGCCGGGATAGTGAACCTCCCCGGGCTCCCAGGAGAACGGGAACAGGTGCCGGACCCCCGCGCCCACGGCGGAGCGCACCGCGAGCCAGTGCTGCTTCCGCTCCCGGCGACTCCGCCCGGTCACGTTGGCGTAGTTCCGGCTGCCGTGCCGGATCCGCAGGCGATCGTGCCGGTCGCGGTACGGCGTGGTCCGGTGACGGATCAGCAGGCCGTCGGTGAGGCCGGTGGGTACGGGTGGCTCCGGGTCGTCCTCCGCCCGGGCGATGGTGGCCAACACCGCGCCGTCGGGCCGCTCTTCGACGGAGAGGACGTGGCCCCGGGCCTCCCAGTTCGGGCTGAGCGCGGACAGTGCCCGCTCCGCGTCGACCCGTCCGTCCGGGCGCGGAGCCGGCACCCGGGGGCCGGCCAGGTCGGCGCCGGTCAGCGAGCGGGGTGCGACGGCGCGCCAGTCCGGCCGCCGTACGACGGCGATGTGGCCCTCGGCCTGCGCCGCCAGGTCGTCCTCACCGTCGTCGGGCGGTGCCATGAGCACCTGGAGGGTCTGCTCGTCGAGCCAGGCCAGTCCGAGGACTTGGCGGCCGAAGTCGTGCTCGACAAGGGAGCCGGCAACGCCCGTCTCCCAGTCCAGCAGGAGGAGTTCACCCTCGAAGAAGTAGCCGCCGTCGTACTGGCCGGTGCCCACGGCGAGCAGCGGTGCCGTCGGGTGGAAGGCCAGCGCTTGCACCGGGAAGGGCGAGCGGAGCACCGCCCGGCAGCGGAGGTCCTCCGTGCCGTACACCCCCACCGTCGCCCTCCCGGCGAACGCGCACTCGCCCGCGACGGCGGTGAGGCCCCGCTTCTCGTCGGGGACGGCGAGGACGGGGCGGCCGACCTCGGCGAACGGGCGGTCACCGAGGACGCGGCGGACACGGAGCGGGGAGATCATTCCCAGGATTCTCCCCGCAGGCCGGTGACCCCCCGACACCGGGGGAGGGCTGTGCTGCCCGCCGTCTGTCGACGGGACGTCACTTCCGTGTCAACCGCCGTCTCCCGTCACGTCGTTGAGGAAGTCCGGAGGACGAGCGGCCTCGCGGCGCATGTGCCTCGCGAATCGGGATAGACGAGCGGGCGGAAACCACCGCTCGCTCGGAAGGAGTCCCCCGTGACCGACACCGCCCGCCTCCCCGGAGCGCTCGAGCACCACTGGTCCTGGCAGATACGGGGCGCCTGCCGCACCGTCGACACCAACCTCTTCTTCCACCCGACCAATGAACGCGGGGCCGCCGCGAAGCAGCGCGAGCAGGTGGCGAAGTCGGTGTGCGCCCGCTGCCCGGTGCTTGCGGAGTGCCGGGAGTACGCGCTCGAGGTCCGCGAGCCCTACGGCGTGTGGGGCGGGCTGACCGAGGACGAGCGCCGCGCCCTGATCGCCGGCCGGCATTCCCGGCGCCCGGTGGCCGCCTGACCGCTGGGAACACAGCCGGGAGCACCGCCGGGAGCACTGCTTGGGGGCACCGCCGACCGGCCGCCGCCTTCCGGCGACGGCGATCCCCCTGCCCGACCGTCACGTCGGAAGGGGGATCCGAACCGCCCGAACGACCGTCGGCACCGGCTCGCGCAGGTGGCGCCCGTCCTGAACCCGGCGCGGGTGACCGCGGGTCAGGCCTTGATGGTGAGCCAGGCGCCGAGGCCGCTGCAGCCGCGGGCGTCGTAGGTGGTGCTCCGGTAGCCAGCCGGGATCGGCGAGTACGGGCAGGTCCAGATGCCGTTGCGGACGAGTTCGTGGAACCAGGCGCCGACGCCGCTGCAGCCGCGCGAGTCGTAGTTCGTCAGCACGTAGCCGGAGACGATGGGCGAGCCGGAGCAGGTCCACAGGCGGTTCTGCGCGGGCTGCTGGTACCACGAGCCGTGGTTGTTGCAGCCGCTGGCGTTGTACATGGTGATGACGTAGCCGCTCGGGACGGGTGCCCCGGAACAGGTCCAGCCGCCGGTGGCCGAGGCCGTTCCGGCCGTCGTGCCGGTGAGGGCGGCCGCGAGCACGGCGACCGTCGCAGCGGCCCTTCCGGCGCGGGTCATGAGCTGGCGGATGATCCTGGTCACGGCGACACCGGTCCGATCGGTCGTCTCCGTGCCGCCGGAGCGGCACGGGAAGGCGGAAAAGCGGGACGCGCCGCACCCTATCGACGGTGATCGGCTCTTCGATAGGTCAGATCGAATGGTTGCCACACCTGTCCGAAAACGGTCCGTGGACCCGGCCGGAACGGCCCGACGACCGCAGACCCGTCGGCCGATCTCGCGGGGCATGTGAACAGCGGTTCCGGGCAGACGTGATCGCGGAAAGCCGGCGCGCGGCCTCGGAAGTCCCTTCGAGCAGGACAGGACGAGCGTCGGCGACGGCACGGCAGTGGTGACCGCCCACCGGTCGGACGGCGGATCGAAAGGCGGACCCGCACAGCGGGCCGACCGGGCGAGTGGAACAGGACGAGTGGAAGGAGAGCCCGCCATGGCCGATTCGGAGAAGGCATCCGCACGCCGACAACGGTCGGAGCCGGGGGTGGTCGAGAGCTGTCTGCCGGCGAGGCTGGACCGGCTGCCCTGGTCGGCGTGGCACTGGCGGATCGTGATCGGCCTGGGCACGGTGTGGATCCTGGACGGTCTGGAGGTCACGATCGTCGGCAACATGGCCGGCCGACTCGCCCAGAACGGCAGTGGGATCGCCATCTCCACCAGCCAGGTGACGACGGTGGCCGCGGCCGTGTACGTCGCGGGGGCGTGCAGCGGAGCGTTGTTCTTCGGCTGGCTGACCGACCGGCTGGGCCGCAAGAAACTGTTCATGGTCACGCTCGCCGTCTACCTGGCCGCCACGGCGGTGACGGCGGTGTCGTGGACGGCGTGGTTCTTCTTCCTGTGCCGCTTCTTCACCGGTTTCGGCATCGGCGGGGAGTACGCGGCGATCAACTCCGCGATCGACGAGCTGATCCCCGCCCGGGTGCGCGGCAGGGTCGACCTGATCATCAACGGCAGCTTCTGGATCGGCGCCGCCCTCGGTGCCTTCGCCTCCATCGCGCTGCTCAACACCGCGCTCTTCGCCACCGACATCGGCTGGCGGCTGGCCTTCGGCATCGGCGTGGCGCTGGGCCTGGTGATCCTCCTGGTGCGCCGGCACGTCCCGGAGAGCCCCCGCTGGCTGTACACCCACGGACGCGCGCCGGAAGCCGAACAGGTCGTCGTCGAAGCCGAGCAGGCGGTGGAACGCGAGAGCGGACAACCGCTGCCCCCCGTCACCGGCGAGCCGATCCGCATCCGCGAACGCCAAGCACTCGGCTTCGGCACGATCGTCCGGACCGTCGTCGCCCGCTACCCCCGCCGCACCTCGCTCGGCCTCGCCCTCTTCATCGGCCAGGCCTTCCTCTACAACTCCGTCACCTTCGGCTACGCCGTCATCCTGACGACCTACTTCGGCGTGGCGGAGGGGGACACCGGCTACTACTTCGTGGTCATCGCGGTCGGCAACTTCCTCGGCCCGCTGCTGCTCGGGCACCTCTTCGACACCGTCGGCCGCAAGCCGATGATCGCCGGCAGCTACATCGGCTCCGGCCTGCTGCTGTTCGCCACCGCCGCGCTGTTCCAGCACGGTTCGCTCTCGGCCGCCACCATGACGGCCTGCTGGACGGTCGTGCTGTTCCTCGCCTCGGCCGGGGCCAGCGCCGCCTACCTGACGGTCAGCGAGATCTTCCCGCTGGAGACCAGGGCCCTGTCGATCGCCTTCTTCTACGCGGTGGGCACGGCGGTCGGCGGCATCAGCGGGCCGCTGCTCTTCAACGGCCTGGTCAGCAGCGGCAAGGTCTCCGACACCACCCTGGCCTTCTGCATCGGGGCCGCCCTGATGACGCTGGCCGGGCTCGTCGAGGCGGCGATCGGCGTCAAGGCCGAGCGCCGCAGCCTGGAGTCCCTGGCCACACCGCTCAGCGCCGTCCCCGCCCCGTCGAAGGGTTAGCCCGCAGACCGGGGTGACCGCCCGCTCCTTCACACCGCTGCGCGTGAAGTCGACCAGGTCGACTTCCCGCGCAGCGGTGTGTGGGCCGGCTTCGCCTCTCGGCCTCGCCGGGCCGCCCGGCCTCGCGCCATGAGAAATTGAACGCGTTCAGTTATGTCGCTAGGCTCGATGTTCGAGAGGGAGGGGAACCATGAAGATCGTCATTCCCGGCGGGTCCGGTGCGCTGGGGACGCTGCTCGACCGTGCGCTGACGGCGGCCGGGCACCGGGTGGTCGTCCTCAGTCGCAGGCCCGACGGGCCCCGGCAGATCGGGTGGGACGGGCGGAACCTCGGGCCCTGGGCAGCGGAGGTCGACGGCAGTGACGTGGTCGTCAACCTGGCCGGGCGGAGCGTCAACTGCCGCTACACCGAAGAGAACCGGCGGGCCATGATGGATTCCCGGGTGCAGTCCACCCGGGCCGTCGGCCAGGCGATCGCCGCCGCGCGCCGCCCGCCGGGCGTCTGGTTGCAGATGAGCACCGCCACCGTCTACGCCCACCGGCACGACGCCCCCAACGACGAGCAGACCGGCGCGATCGGCGCCGAGGAGCCCGATGCCCCGGCATCCTGGCGGTACAGCGTCGACATCGCCCAGGCGTGGGAGGACGCGCAGGCGCAGGCGGACACCCCGCACACCCGCCGGCTCGCGTTGCGCACCGCCGTCGTCCTCGGCCCCGAGCGCGGCGGCGTCCTCGACGCCCTCTCCTGGCTGGCCCGGCTGGGCGTCGGCGGCTCGATCGCGGGCGGCGCGCAGTACGTCTCCTGGATCCACGAGCGGGACTTCGTCCGCGCCGTCGAGTTCCTCATCGGGCGGGACGAGCTCGCCGGCGCGGTCAACCTCGCCGCACCGGACCCGCTGCCCCAACGCGAATTCATGCGCCACCTGCGGGCGGCCTGGGGCATGCCGCTGGCGCTGCCCGCCGCGCGCTGGATGGCCGAGATCGGCGCCTTCGCGCTCCGCTCGGAGAGCGAACTGCTGCTGAAGAGCCGCCGCGTCGTACCGTTCAGACTGCTCGACGCGGGTTTCACCTTCGAGCATCCCCACTGGCCGCAGGCCGCCCGTGACCTGGTGCGGCGGCTGCGCGGTCGCTAAGCGGGCGGGTGCGGCGGGCCACGGCGGTCGCCCGGCGAGTGGCGGGGACCGATAGGACCGAAGGGCCGAAAGGGCCGACGGGCCCGGGCGTGCCGGTGGGGCAGGCCCGGGCCCGTGGCGGCTCCGTGAGTGCGGGGTGGGCGGCGAGGGTGCCGACTTCGGACTACCGGTCCGCGGTGAGCCGGCCGGCCGCGCCCCAGCTGTCCGCCGGGTACTCCTGGATCCACACGTACACGCTCTCGGCGGGGACCTCCAGGGTCTCCACGAAGGCCTCGGTGACCTTCTTGACCAGCTCGCGCTTCTGCTCCACGCTGCGCGGGCCCTGCTGGATGGTGACGATCGGCATCTTCGGCTCCTGACCGGGTGTCTGCTGGACTCTCAATGCCGGGTTCTCCGGCTGGGAACAGTCCACCCGATCGGGCCGTCCGGACCCAGACCTGATTCGCTCTGGCAGCGATCATGAATCGTGATCGCTGCACGTCACGGGTGTCCGGCGGCAGGTTCCCGGTGCCTGGGGTGTCCGACGCGGCCCGGGTTCGTTCAACCAGGAGAGACCATCCCCCCGGGCCCCGCCCCCGATCCCCGACGTCGAGGAAGCCCCATGGCAGCGATCGACGCAGGTGCGCGGAAATGCGGAATCAGTAGCACGGACTGCCTGGCCGACTGCCTCGGGCTTCCGGACGTCCCCGAGCACGGCGCGTTGCAGTAGGCGCTTCGACGCGCAGAGCCCGGACCCGCCTCGGGCGAGGGGGCCGGGCCGTCGTGCTGATCCGCCGGGGCCCGGATGCGGCACGCGGCAGCAGGCCGCGCGGGTCAGGAGACGACGGGGCTGCGGCGCTCCACGAGGACCACGTCGCGCCAGCGCCCGCCGTGCTGGCCGAGGCGCTCGCGGATACCGACCACGCGGAAGCCCGCCTTGGCGTGGAGCGCGAGGCTGGCGGTGTTCTCCGGGAAGATGCCGGACTGCACGGTCCAGATCCCGGCGGCGTCGGTGGAGGCCAGCAGTGCCTCCAGCAGTGCCAGACCCACTCCCCGGCCCCGGGCGCCGGGGTGGACGTAGACGGAGTGCTCGACCACGCCGGCGTACGCGCACCGATCCGAGACCGGCGTCACGGCGGCCCAGCCCAGCACCCGGTCGCCGTCGAGCGCGACCAGGCGGTGCGCGGCGAGACGCGAGGTGTCGAACGCCTCCCAGGCCGGTGCGGCCTGCTCGAAGGTGGCATCGCCGCCGTCGATGCCGGCCTGGTAGATCGCCAGGACCTGGTCGGCGTGTTCGGGCCGCATCCCGGTGACGGTGACCCCGGTGGCCTTCACGCGGCGGCCTCGATGCCGAGTTCGGCGAGCAGGCCGCGGACGCGCTGCTCGATCCGGTCGCGGATCGGGCGCACGGCCTCGACGCCCTGGCCGGCCGGGTCCTCCAGCTTCCAGTCCAGGTAGCGCTTGCCGGGGAAGTAGGGGCAGGCGTCGCCGCAGCCCATGGTGATCACCACGTCGGAGGCCTGCACCGCCTTCACGGTCAGCACCTTCGGCACCTCGGCGGAGACGTCGATGCCGACCTCCGCGAGCGCCTCGACCACGGCCGGGTTCACGGTGTCGGCCGGGGCGGAGCCGGCGGAGCGGACCTCGACCCGCCCGCCGCCGAGGCGGGTGAGGAAGGCGGCGGCCATCTGGGAGCGGCCGGCGTTGTGGACGCAGACGAACAGCACGGACGGGACGGCGGGGGAGCTCACGGGTTCATCCTTCGGGGGGAACAGCGAAACGGGAACAGCGGAACGCGTTCGGCGGAACGGGCTCAGCGGCCGACCGCGGCCGCGTCGCGCCCGCCGCGCGGGACCACGACGTCCTCGGCGGCCGCCGCGGCGGGGCGGCCGAACAGCACGGCGGCCAGCGCGACTCCGGCCACCAGGCCGACGAGTTGGGCGGCGACGAACGGCAGCACCGAGGCCGGGGCGATCCCGGCGAAGGTGTCGGTGAACGCCCGGCCCACGGTGACGGCCGGATTGGCGAACGACGTGCTGGAGGTGAACCAGTACGCGGCGCCGATGTAGGAGGCGACCGCCACGGGGGCGACGTGCGCACGGCCGGTGCGGGCCAGACCGCAGATCAGCAGGATGAGCCCGGCGGTCGCCACGACCTCGCCCAGCCAGAGGTGCGGGGCCCAGCGGTCGTGGGTGGACCAGCGCACCAGCGGCTCGGCGAACACCGCGTCCGCCAGCACCGATCCGCCGATCGCCCCGGCGATCTGGGCGGGCAGGTAGGCGGCGACCTCGCGCAGGGTCGGGCCCCCACCGCCGCGGCGGCCGGACCACCAGGCGGCCAGGGTGACGGCGGGGTTGAAGTGCGCCCCGGAGACGGGACCGAGCAGGACGATCAGCACGCCGAGGCCGAAGACGGTGGCCAGCGAGTCGGCGAGCAACTGCACGCCCACGTCCCGGGACAGCCCGGTGGCCTGGATGCCCGAGCCGACCACGACCGCGACCAGCGCGCCGGTGCCGACGAACTCGACCGCGGCCCGACGCCCGAGCGGCGCCACCGCAGTCATCTCGCGCCCCCGGACGGAACGGTGGCGGTGGTGTCCGGGGTCTGGAGCAGGGCCGACAGCCTGGCCAGCGCGGCGGGAAGCACCCAGTAGTAGACCCAGGTGCCGCGCCGCTCGGAACCGACCAGGCCGGCCTCGCGCAGCACCTTCAAGTGGTGGGAGATGGTCGGCTGGGAGACGTCGAAGGGGCCGGTCAGGTCGCAGACACAGGCCTCGCCACCCTCGTGCGAGGCGATCAGGGACAGCAGTCGCAGCCGCACGGGATCCGCCAGGGCCTTGAACATCTTCGCGAGGTCGACCGCGGCCTCCTCGCCCAGGGGCTCGCGGACCATCGGCGAGCAGCAGGCCGCCGGGTCGTCCTGACCGATCACCGGCAGTTCCAGATTCGACATACGTCTATGTTGACAGTCATCTATTCGGAGAGGCAAGCTCGCTGCATAGACCGATATCGAAACAAGCCCTCGGATCGGAGAGCCCGCCATGTCCCGTGTTCAGCTCGCCCTGCGCGTCGCCGACCTCGAAGGCTCCATCGCCTTCTACTCCCGGCTCTTCGGCACCGAGCCGACCAAGCGACGCCCCGGCTACGCGAACTTCGCCATCGCCGAGCCGCCGCTCAAGCTCGTCCTCATCGAGGGCGACGCCGGCGAGGACACCCGCCTGGACCACCTCGGCGTCGAGGTCACCACCACCGAGCAGGTCGCCGCGGCGACCACCCGCCTCAAGGAAGCGGGCCTGGCCACCTTCGAGGACGGGGGTACCTCCCGGCCGAAGGCTGGGGGCGACACCTCCTGCTGCTACGCGCTGCAGGACAAGGTCTGGGTGCACGGCCCCGGCAAGGAACCCTGGGAGGTCTACGTCGTGAAGGCCGACGCCGACACCCTGGGCAAGAGCGCCGACAGCGCGCCGCAGGCCTGCTGCGGCACCACCGCCTGCCGCACGCCGGACCAGCAGGCCCTCGCCCCGGCCCGGAGCCAGCCCCCCAGCCCGACCGGGGCGAAGGCCGCCGTCTGCGCGTGCGGCAGCTGACGCTGGGCCCGACGCACCGGACGGCCGTGAGTCGGGCGTGCGCGGCGGCGAGAGCGGGGGGAGTGCCGACCGGCCGTCAGCCCTCGGCGTCGCTTCCCCCTTCCGCGTCAGGCTTCGGCCGGCGGTGGGGCGGCACCTGGAAGACGCCCTCCAAGAAGCCCTCCAAGAAGTTTCCGGAGAGGCCCAGCCGCAGGCGGTCGCCGCCGTGAGCGGCAGGATCGCCGTCCCCGGCGTCAACGGCGGCTCCGTCGACCCCCGGTACAGGCTTCCAGGAGCAGCCGGGGGAGCGGTGCGGAGCGTCGTACGGCGATCGAGGTCGGCAGGGCCAACGGGGTCCGGCAGGGGCGGAAGGCGATCCGGTGGGCGTTGGTCATCCGGGCGTTGGCGGCGTAGACCACCGTCCACATCGGAGTGCCGCTGCCGATCGAGGCCAGGGTGTCCTGGAGGGTGCTGTGGGGCGGACCGGGGAGCGGTCGGAAGCCGGCCTGCGCGCAGGCGTCCATGACCAGGTCCACCAGCGCCGGATGGTTGCGGCGTTCGGTCAACTGCAGGGGGAGTTCAGCGAGTTCACCCAGGTCGAGGTCGGGCTGGGCGGCGAGGGGGTGCCGGGCGGGCAGGGCGATCACCAACTCGTCCTGCCAGACGGGAATGAACCGGAGGCCCGGGTCGTCCTCCGCGACGGCACCGCGGACGAACCCGGCGTCGAGGCGGCCGTCGGCCAGCCGGGCGAGCCGCTCCCGCACCGGGGCGGCGTGGAGTTCGACGCGCACGTCGGGGGCCTGTCGCCGGTAGGTGTCGAGGATCAGGTCGAGCCGTTCGCCGAGCCCGGTGATGGTGCCGAGCCGGAGCACGGCGGGTGCGGCCAGCTCGGCGGCGAGGTCGGCGGCGAGGGTGCGGGCTGCGTCCTCGGCGGACAGCACGTCCCTCGCGGCGGGCAGGAAGCGCTCTCCGGCCGGAGTCAGCCGGACGTGGCGGGGGGAGCGGTCGAACAGCTCGACCCTCAACTCCCGCTCCAGGCGGCGGACCTGCTGACTCACCGCGGGCTGGCCGAGCAGCAGCTTCTCGGCGGCCCGGCCGAAGTGCAGTTCCTCGGCGACGGCGACGAAGCAGCGCAGCTGCCGTAGCTCCATGTGGTCCCCCTGCTCGACGTACCGACCGCCCATGGTCCCAGGCCCGCGGGGCGCCCCCGGCGACGCCCCTGCTCCGGCGGACCGGCCCGGTGCTCACCTGCTGCGCCGGGCCGCACCGGCCGACCGGGCGTTCCTGTGGGGGGCGGGGCCGCCCTGGCCCTCGCCACCGTGCCGGGGTCGCCCTGGCCCTCGCCACCGTGCCGGGGCGTCCGTGGAACCGGCCCGCCCCGGCCCGCGCCGATCACGGTCGGGGGCGACGGGCCCCGCCACGTCCACCAGCAGGGCCTGGGCCGGCAGGCGGCCGGCCGGTGACCGGCGGGGCGTCAGACCGCGGGCGGCGGAGCAGCCAGCAGGTGGTCCAGGACCCGCCCGAACACGAGGCGCGCGGCCGATGCCACCACCGGGTCGAACAGCCCCGGCAGACCGGTGATCCGCAGTTCCTCGGTCCAGACCACCGCGCTGCCGCCGCCCACCGGGCGGACCCGGAGTTCGGCGCCGCCCCGGACGACCCGGCCCCGTTTCGCGAGCCGGCACAGTTCCGGTTCGACCAGGGCGACGATCTCCATCGGGTCGTCGAACCGCACCGGTCCGACCCCCGTCCGCGCCAGCACCACGTCCCCCTCCGCCCGGCCGGTGCCGCGTGCCACACCCACGCGGGTGAAGGGCACCCGGTCGCCGTGCCGGGGCCATGCCGTGAGCCGCGTCCAGGCGTCGGACGGCGGGAGCGAGCAGCGACGGGTCAGGGTGAAACGGGCCATGCGCGGCAGCCTATCCGGGCCGGCGGGCAGGGCGGTCTAGCGGTGCAGGGGCGTGCCGTCCGGGGTCTCGCGGTCGGGGCGGGCCGTGAGGGCGGCGGGCGCCGGGATGTGCTCCCGGTCGTCCGGCGGGTAGAACTGCCGGGCCCAGTGCCGCATCGCGCCGATCGGCCCGTCGCCGGCGGCCAGGCGCGGCGGGGAGACGTACCTCTTCGTGGACCAGATCGGGAAGTCGTCGGCGGTGAAGGCGAGGGTGTGTTTGAACATCGGACCGGCCAGCAGCCTGGTCGCCGTCCGGCTGACCGCCCGCGCGAGCGCCGGCGGGAGCGAGGCCGGCTCGTCCAGGGCGAAGCGGCTCGCCTGGCGCAGCTGCATCCGGGCAGGGGCGACCTGGGTGGCCATCACCAGGGAGCAGATCCGCAGGCCGAGCGACGGGGTGTGGACGTCCGTGTGCAGGGCGGCGAGCCCGTAGCCGTCGACCTCCACCCGCACCTCCCGCATCCCGACCAGCGGAAACCGCTCCCGCACGCGCATGGAGATGTGGAAGCGGTGCCCGTCGAAATCCACCGGGGCCGCCAGCTCTCCGTGCGGCCAGCCGTGCAGGGTGAGGAAGTGGCCGAGGTCGAAGGAGTTCTCCATGACGTCCTGGGCGTAGCCGGGCATCTCGAAGGAGGCGTGGCGCAGCGGCTGGTCGTCGAGTACGTGCCAGGCGGGGATCTCCCAGTCCGGTTCGCGGCCGTCGTGGTGGCGCCAGACGAAGACCGCGTCGTTCACCTCGCACACGGGCAGCCGGGCGAGGCCGGCCTTGGGCGGTGGCGTGCCGTACCCGGTCCGGACGCACCGGCCGTCGGCGTCGAAGGCGAACCGGTGGAAGGGGCAGACCAGATCGCCGCCCTCGACCTCGGCGAGCCCGAGGTGGGCGCCCAGGTGGGGGCAGTGCGGCCGGACGGCGCGCAGCCGACCGTCCCGCAGGCGGTAGAGCACGACGTCCTCACCGGCCAGCTGCCGGGTGATCACGGTGCCGGGGCGGAGCTCGGCCGAGAACGCGAGCGCGGCCCAGCCGTCGGGGTAGGGCAGGGCGGGTGGCAGTGCGACGTCGGCCGGGGTCGGGCGGGAGCTGACGGGGTGGACGTGCTGGTGGGACACGCGGTTGGGCCCTCCTGTCGGTCTGTCCGGCGCCGCCCCTCCCAGGCGCTTGGCGTCCGAACCGATGGGAGTTCAGATGCTAGTCATGGAATGCGGTCCTCCGCGCGGCCAACCTCCCGGGAGAGTTATAGGTCTGATGATCAGTCAGGACCATGGGGTGCGGGTCACAGCTTGGCAAAGTCCGGCCCGCCCCCTAGATGTGCCATTGCACATGTCACATCATGCTCCCCATGAGAAAAGCCATCGCCCTCCTCGCGGCCGCCGCGGCCGTCGCAACCCTCGGCGGCACCGCCGCTTCGGCAGCCGGGCCCGACGCCGCCGACCTCGTCGACACCGGACAGGGGGCCCTCGCCTGGAGTTCCTGCAACGACCCGGCCACGCCCGCCCTGCAGTGCGCCATGCTGGACGTGCCGGTGGACTACGCCGACCCGCGCGGGCGCAAGATCAGGATCAAGCTGAACCGGCTCCCCGCCACCGCGCCCAAGGACAAGCAGCAGGGCCCGATCCTGCTCAACCCCGGCGGCCCCGGCGACTCCGGGCTCTGGATGCCCGCCTACATCTCCGGCCAGATCCCCGCTGACGTCGCCTCGACCTACGACTGGATCGGATTCGACCCGCGCGGCACCAACGGCAGCGACCCCCACGTCGTGTGCGACGCCCACTACTTCGACGGCGAGCGCCCCGACTACCAGCTGAGCCAAGGCACTTCGAAGGACTGGCTGAAGAAGGCGGCCGGCTACGCCGCCGACTGCGCGGCCGACTGGTCCTGGCTGCTGCCGCACATGACCACCGTCGACAGCGCCCGCGACATGGACAGCATCCGCCGGGCGCTCGGCGTGTCGAAGATCAACTTCTACGGCGGATCCTGGGGCACCTCGCTGGGCTCCACCTACGGCCAGCTCTTCCCCTCGCACGTGCGGCGCATGGTGCTGGACAGCATCGTCGGCCCGACGATCAGCTGGTACGACCACAACATCCTGCAGGACAAGGAGCACCAGCGCCGCTTCGACGCCTTCGCGGCCTGGACCGCCAAGGCCGACTCGGTCTACCACCTGGGCACCGACGCCGCCGCCGTCAAGAAGGCCTACGACCAGGTCGAGGACGCGCTGCGCAAGGACCCGGTCGACGCCGCCCCCGCGCCGGGGAAGATCGGCCCCGCCGAGTTCGAGGACACCTTCTACGGCGGCGGCTACAACTTCCTGCGCTGGCCCCGGATGGCCACCGTGCTCTCCGCCTACGTCACCCGGCACGACACCCAGCCGCTGAACATCGCCTACAACAAGTACGCGGCCCCCGGAACCGACGACGGCACCTTCCCCGCCTACAACGCGGCCCAGTGCACCGAGAACGCCTGGCCGCGCGACTGGGAGGTCTGGAAGAAGGACCAGGCCAAGGTCAATGCCGCCGCGCCCTTCTACACGTACAACAACATGTGGTACAACGCAGCCTGCATGTTCTGGCCCTACCAGGGCAACCAGGCCGGCCGACTGAAGATCACCGGGAAGGGCCTGCCCCCGGTCCTGCTCTTCCAGGCCACCGAGGACGCCGCCACGCCGTACGAGGGCGGCCTCGCCATGCACGACGCGCTGCCGGGCTCCAAGCTGGTCGTCCAGGACGGCGGCAGCTTCCACGAGATCCTCTTCCACGGCAACGCCTGCCTGGACGACACCTTCACCGCGTACCTGCGCGACGGCAGCCTGCCCCAGGGCAAGGGGCGGATCGCCAAGACCTGCGCGCCCGAGGACGACCCGACGCCGGTGTACGTCACCCCGCCGCCGGCGAACGCCAAGGCACTGACGGCCGCGCCGGCCGCCCCGCTCCCGCCCACCGACCCGGAGGCCCTGCGCGGCGTGCTGCGCTAGGACGGCAATCCCTCCGTCCGTGACGGCCGGGTTGCCCGGTCGGGCTGATCGCGGGCGGGAGGGTGGCCGCCACCGGATGAGCGGGGCCGGGGCCGGGTTCGGAAACCGGATCCGGCCCCGGCCGTCCGGCCAGGACACGGGTTCCACGGCCCGCCTCATCTGCCCGACCTGGCGAATCCACCTGCCGCTGCGCCCCCCGTGCGGCGGTCGGCGGCACGCTCAGGTGGGCCGCAGCCCGTCCAGGACGGCCTCGACCAGCAGGGGACTGCGCAGCGTCTC
Source organism: Kitasatospora sp. NPDC048194 (assembly GCF_043202455.1). NCBI lineage: Bacteria > Bacillati > Actinomycetota > Actinomycetes > Kitasatosporales > Streptomycetaceae > Kitasatospora > Kitasatospora sp. NPDC048194. Next base: position 8,230 of record NZ_JBIDAK010000036.1, on the reverse strand, counting down.
CTCCGGTCCGGCGCCGAGCAGGACGCGGTAGTAGACCGGGGCGTAGAGGAGGTCGACCATCGTGCGGGTGGGCAGGTCGGCTCGGAGCTGCCCGGCGGCCACGGCGGCATCGAGGCGCCGGATGCACCGCTGGATCCGAGGCTCGAGGAAGGTGGCGCGCAGGGCGGCGGCGAGCTCCGGGTCGCTCTGGGACTCGGCGATGATGCCGCGGTAGAGCGTTCCGGTGTCGCCGGTGAGCATGGCGGCCACGCTGGTGAGCTGAGCGGTGAGGTCGGCGGCGATGTCCCCGGTGTCGGGGAAGTCCATGGAGTCGCCGATCCGGTCGTTGACGGCGTCGAGGGCGATCGCGCCCTTGGACGGCCACCAGCGGTAGATGGTCGGTTTGCCGACGCCGGCGGTCGCGGCGATGGCCTCGATGGTGGTCCTGCCGTACCCCTTGGCTCCGGACACCTCGAAGACGGCGTCCAGGATGGCGCGGCGGGCCCGTTCGCTCCGGCGTTCCGGGTTCGGTTGGGGGGTCATGCGGAGAGTCTAGCCCCTCGACGTGACGTTACGTTTCGTTTTGACAGGCCTGCGGGGCCGGTCTAGCCTCCTAAGCGTTACGAAACGTTCCGTCACTCGACTGCTTGTTCCCGCTCTCCGCCGTCAGGAAGACCGCCATGACCGTTGTCACCGCTCCCACCGCCGCCGCCGTCGCCGACCGCTCGTCCGCTTGCTCGCACGTCTCTCCGCGCATGTCGTCGCTCGCCTCGTCGCCCGCCTCCGAGCGCTTCGCACGAGGGCAGGCGCTCCTGCGGGAGGTCGCCGGCCCCGAGGGCCCCGCCCTCCTGGACGGCCTCGACGGCATCGCCCCGGACCTCGCCCGGCTGACCGTCGAGTTCGGCTACGGCGACGTCTACGGCCGGCCCGGCCTCTCCCTCACCCAGCGGCAGCTGATCAACGTCGCCGCCCTGACCGCGCTGGGCACTGCCGCCCCGCAGCTGCGCTTCCACGTCGACGGTGCCCTCAACGTCGGCGTGGCGCCGGCCGGGATCGTCGAGACGGTCCTCCACGTGGCCGTCTACGCCGGAATCCCGGCGGCGCTCAACGGCATGGCCGTGGTCAAGGCCGCCTTCGCGGCCCGGCCGGACCTCGACTTCAGCCCCGCGCGCAGCGGAACGGACGGCGCCGAGACGCTCCGCGAGCGCCACGAGCGCGGGCTCGCCGCGCTCGACCGGATCGACGGCGAGGCCGGAGAGCGCGTCGTCGCCTCGCTGGCGGACATCGCCCCGGTCCTGGCCGACTACGTCGTCGACTTCGCCTTCGCCGACGTCTACTCACGGCCCGCCCTCGGCCTGCGGACCCGCGAGCTGGCCACGGTGGCCGCCTGCACCGCGCTCGGCACCGCGGGCCCGCAGCTCCGCGTCCACCTGCACGGACTGCTCAACGTCGGCGGCACCCGGGACGAGGCGGTCGAGGCGATCATCCAGATGGCGGTCTACGCCGGCTTCCCGGCCGCGCTCAACGGGATCACGGCCGCCCGGGAGGTCTTCGCCGAGCGTGATGCCGCAGGCCTAGCGGGGGCGTAGGACCGCGTCGGACGCCCGTGGCCGCGCCACCCGTCACAGCCACCGCCGCGTGGCGTTGGCGGTGGCGCCCGCCGTCGGCGAGGCGCCCCGTCGGCGAGGCGCCCCGACCGGGGCCGCGCCCCCTCGGCACCTCGATTCCTTGCCCCGACCGGGTGATGGTCGGCGACTCTCCGGCCGCACGGGTGGCGGGGGAGCCGAGCGGACGGCCGGTGCGCATAGGTTCGTCCCCGTGATGGGCAATGACGTGGTCCTGGCGCTGGTGGTCGCCACTGCGCTGGGCTTCGATTTCACCAACGGGTTCCACGACACCGGCAACGCCATGGCCACCTCCATCGTCACCGGCGCCCTGCCGCCGCGCATCGCGGTCGCCGTCTCGGCGGTGCTGAACCTGGTGGGCGCGTTCCTGTCGACAGCGGTCGCCGCGACCATCGCCAGCGGGCTGGTGAACAGTCACGATGTCACGCTGACGGTCGTCATGGCAGGCCTGACGGGCAGCATCCTCTGGAACCTGACGACCTGGTACGTCGGCATCCCGTCGAGTTCCTCCCACGCGCTGATCGGCGGCGTGGTCGGGGCCACCATGGCGGCGGCCGGCTCCTCCGCCGTGAAGTGGCAGGCGCTGGTCGCCAAGGTGATCGTGCCGGCCGCCCTGTCACCGGTCATCGCCGGCGGGGTCGCCGGGCTCGGCACCTACCTCGTCTACCGCCTCACCCGCGGCGTCGCCGACAGCCCGCGCACCCGCGGCTTCAAGACCGGCCAGATCGGCTCGGCCTGCATGGTCTCGCTCGCCCACGGCACCAACGACGCGCAGAAGACCATGGGCGTCATCACCCTGGCCCTGATCGCCAACGGAACGCTGAGCTCGGGAGCGAAGGCTCCGACCTGGGTGATCACCGCCTGCGCCGTGGCCATCGCCCTCGGCACCTACATCGGTGGGTGGCGGGTGATCCGGGCGCTCGGCAAGGGCCTGGTGGAGATCGAGGCGCCGCAGGGGATGGCCGCCGAATCGGCCTCGGCCGCGGTCATCCTCACCTCCACCGACTTCGGCTACTCGCTCTCCACCACCCACGTCGCCACCGGCTCGATCCTCGGATCGGGGGTCGGCAAGCGGGGCGCGGTCGTCCGGTGGAACATCGCCAACCGCATGGTGGCGGCCTGGCTGCTCACCCTGCCGGCTGCGGCACTGGCCGGCGCGCTGGCCTACTGGGTCGCCGACGGCATCGGTGGCACGACGGGCGTCGTGGTCGTCTTCGTGGTGCTGGTGCTGGCCTCGGTCGTCTTCTTCATCGCGTCCCGCCACCCGGCCGTCACCCCGGAGAACGTCAACGCGGCGTGGACCGGCTCGGTCGTTCCCACGCCCTCCATCGACGAGGCGGCCCCGTGAACTCCTGGATCAACCTGAGCGCGCTGTGGAAGATCGTCGTGGTCGGCCTGCTCGCCGGCGCCGGCCTGCCCGCGCTGTTCGCCGTCGGCGTCCGCGCCCTCAACCCGCCGGTCCGGACGGACGGAGCGGGCACCCCGCGGGCCACCGCCGGTGCGCTCGGCCGGGTCGTCGCCGCGGTGTGCTTCGCGGTGGTCCTCGCCGCGATCGGCTGGGGCATCTCCGTCATCGTCGCCCACCGCTGACCGCGGCGTCGATCCCCGACCGCGACCCGCCCCGCGCCGCCCGGTGCGCCCGGGTGTGCGCCGGTGCGCCGGGTGGGTGCATTCGCTCAAGTCACTTGGTGTGATACGGACTTGGCGGTCGCGCGCGGTGTGGTGGAGCATGGGCGGGCCCGGTCTGTCGCAGTGCGCTTGCGCTGCGGCCGGGGCCGCACGCGTGCGGCGAGAGGAGGCGGTCCGGTGGGTTCGGTGGCACGTCCGTTTCTCATCCGGGGCAGGGCGGTCCCGCTGGCCAGGTATCTGGCGGAGGAGGAGATCGAGGGCCTGGTGGCCTGCTCGTGCATCGGGAACGAGGTCACCATCGACCTCGGCGACACCCGGATCATGGTCGCGCTGTCCGACCTCGCCGGGGTGGTGCGGCTCGACTTCCACATGGTCCAGGACGGCCCGGCCAAGGCCCGGTCCTGGTCGCGCCGGCTGCCTGGCGAGAGCGAAGCGCGGGAGGTCGCCGCGCGCATAGCGCGGGACGTCCGGACGCTCGAGCGCGAGCTCGAGCCACTGCGCCGCCGGCCGCCGGAGGGGCCGGACCGGCGAGGTCCTGTTGCGTAGCCCCGGTGGGCCCGGCAGCGGCGCACCGCTGCCGGGCCGCACCGCTGCCGGGCCGCACCGCTGCCGGGCCGCACCGCTGCCGGGCCGCACGCTGCCGGGCGCCGACGCCGTGTCGGGCTCCGGGGCGCGTCGCGCCGCGGGACTACCGGGTGAGGAGCCAGGACAGACTGCCGGTCAGCTCCGGTCGCAGCGCGGGGTCCGCCACCGCCGGGGTGGGGTCGGTGGCGACGGCGCTGACCAGGTGGGGCCGGGACCTCGGGCCGGTCAGGTGCAGGGCGCCGAGGTCGAGCGCCGTACGGCCGCGCAGCTGCGGCTGCTCGCGCCCGTCCAGGTACCAGTGCAGCAGCGTGCCGGGCACGGGCAGGTCGACGGTGAGGCGGTCGGCGGGGGTGAGCCAGGTGCCGGCGGGGGTCGGACTGGTCAGCGGGGTGGCGTGGCGGTAGAAGCCGGCGATCATCGCCTCCCGCCCCGGCAGGTTGAACTCGCGCCCGAGCGAGCGCATGATCGAGTTCTCGGTCGGCCGGTAGAGCCCGGTCGGGTAGTAGCCGCCGCCCTCGTAGGTCCCGACCGTCCCGCCGTCCGGTGAGGCCTTCCCGAGCCAGCGGGACCACTTGACACCCTGGTCGCGCATCCGGTCGGCGGTCAGCGTGCTGATGTTGGCCTCGGCCGGTTCCTCGCCCTGGTACGCCCCCTGGCCGTCGTAGGCGTACTCGTCGGCCAGCTTGCCCAGCGAGTGCCCGGTCTCGTGCACCGCGATCTGCCCGGACCTGGCGTTGCCGCCGGCCACGGTGGCGATCCCCTCGTAGCCCAGTGCGGACTTGACGTCGTTGTAGCCGGCGCCGCCGTACTTGGTGCTGTTGGCCACCACGATCACCAGGTCCGCCTGCGGGGCCTTCGCGGCGTAGCGCTCGACCGCCTTCTCGTCCACGCAGAGCAGCCGCTCCACGCCGTCGCACCAGAAGTACGACCCTAGCGCGGTGTGCCGGACGGTCGCTTGGTCCGGGTCGCCGGAGACGCCGGACTCGGGCGAAACGGCGGACACGGCCCACACGTTGAACAGGCCTCGGTAGGTCGCGTACGGCTCGACGGCGGTGATCTCGCGCCACTTCTCGGCGGCGTCGGAGCGGAACTTCTCCTGCTCCTGGGCCGCGTACCCGTCACCGATCACCACCACGTCCAGCTTGGAGGCGGTGTCGCCGTTGCGGACCAGTGGGGTGACGTCACCGTCGCCGCCCGGCGCGGTCAGTCCGGGGGCGGCGAGGTAGGGGGAGACGGTGGGCGCGGTGGTGCGGGAGATGCCGCCGTCCTCGGCGAAGACCTCCACCTGCGCCCGGGGCTGGGCCGCGCCGGGCGAGCTCCAGGCGGGGGCGGCGCCGAGAAGAGCTGCGGCGAGGGTGGTGGTGAGCAGGACGGCTGCCGTCCTGGTGGTGGCCTTGGTCCTCAGGTGCACGGGTGCCCTCCCGGTGGTGGTCGTGTCGGGGGAGGTCCTTCCCTTGTTCTAGACCTGACAACCGCCCCGATGGACGGTCCAGGCCCCCGTCCCCGCCTCCGACCGCGGGCCGGCAGGAGTGCTGAGTGCACCGCGCCCGCTGCGCCCCCGGCGGGGGCGGTGGTCAGGACGCCTCGTGCGTGGTCAGAACATCTCGTACGTCATGTACGTGAGGTAGGCCGCGAACAGCCAGCACGCGACGCCGACGGCCAGGGTGACGATCAGCGGCCACTGGACGGTGATCAGGAAGACGGAGCCGACGGCCGTGGCGATCCAGACCCCGACGGAGTACATCAGGCTCAGCGCCACCGTGAACTCGAAATCCCCGAACAGGCTGGCGACCACCATGACCAGCCCGACGCCGATCAGCGCGCTGAACTCGATGATCTCCAGGTACGGCGTGTTCGGGGGCTGGGAGCGATGCCCGTGGTAGCTCAGTTCGAACACCCTGCCCCGGAGGATCTTCAGCTCCACGATGGTGCCGGGCGCGACGTCGTCGTAGAACGCCTCGCCGACGGAGTAGCGGGCGCTGGGCGCCTTCTCGCGGGCCACGGTCAGCACGTAACTGGTCGAGTCGGAGTCCGATTCCTCCGACTTCTCCGTCACCCGGCCGCTCTCCGACGTCGCGCAGTCGTCGCCCGGTGCGGCCGCCGCGGTGCAGGCCGGGGTGGCCCGGTACGCGCGTATCTCCTCGAAGGTGTCGGTGAACCGCACGAAGCCGAGGACCGTGAGGGCGAGGCCGACGAAGCCGACGGCGAAGGGGGCGGCCGCCCACAGGGCGTCGCCCAGGCGGAGCCGGCGCCGCGGCGCCGCGGGCCGCTGCTCGGGGCCCGGCTCCGGGGGTGGCGCGTCCTGGACGGGAACGGAATCCTCAGGCACCGTCACCGTCCGGCGTCCGTACCGTGCGCGCGTCCATCGCCATCCCCCGCTGACTCTCCAGGACTTCCCCGTTCGCGCCCGGTTCCGCACCGGCTACGGGCGGGGCGCAAGCCGGATCATGCCAGGAAAACCCGGAGCGCGGGAGGAATTACCCAGGCGAGGGGGGGCCTTGGCGTGACGGGTGGTCACGCCCGATGCGTCAGGAGGTGGCGACCCGCCAGGCCGCCTCGATCATCCGGAAGATCTCGTCCACCGCGGCCTCTGGCTCCGGCGCCTCACGGGCCAGCGAGTAGGCGTCGATCACGAACCTCGCGATCGCCCGCCCGGCCGTCGGGGTGAGCGGTAGCCCGGGGTCGGCGGCGATCGCCGCCGCCAGCGACTCCGCGTGGCGCAGCCTCATCGACTCCTCGTACTCCCGCAGGGCGGGCGATCCGTCGATCATGCGCCAGACCGGTGCGGCGCTCTCCGCCGTGCAGTGCCGCACCAGCGCCAGGATCTCGCGGCGCAGCGCGGGAACGAGCGGATCACGCGGTGCCCGGCCGGTGACCGCCTCCGTGAGGCGCTGCTCGAAGTTCTCGTCCCGCTCGAACACCAGGGCCTCTTTGGAGGGGAAGTGGGAGAAGAGCGTGGTGACGGCGACGTCGGCCTCCGCGGCCACCTCCCGGATGCCCACCGCGTCGTACCCGCGCTCGAGGAAGAGCCGCAACGCGGTGTCGGCGATCTTCTGGCGGGTCGCGGCCTTCTTGCGTTCGCGGCGTCCGGGCGGCGTGGTCATGGCGAAGACACTATCAGATGCGAATTCATAACCGTTTCAAATCACTAACGGTTAGTGTTACGGTCAGGCCATGAAGAGGATGAGCTTCGCCGAGTACGGCGGTCCCGATGTCCTGCACCTCGCCGATGTCGAGGAGCCCCACGCGGGCCCCGGCCGCATACGCATCGCCGTGCGGGCGGCAGGCGTGAACCCCGTCGACTGGAGGATCCGCGAAGGCCAGTTCAGCGGGACCCATCCGATCGCGCTGCCCGCAGGCGTCGGACAGGACGCCGCCGGCGTGGTCGACGAGGTCGGTGAAGGGGTGCACGGGATCGAGATCGGTGACCACGTGTTCGGCGAAGGCTCGGCCACCTACGCCGAGTTCGCCGTCCTGTCGGCGTGGGCGCGCATGCCCCCGGGCCTGACGTTCGAGGAGGCGGCCGGATACCCGTCCGTCATGGAGACCGCGCTGCGCATCATCCGGCAGGTGGGTGTGGAACCCGGGCAGACCCTGCTGGTGAGCGGCGCGTCCGGGGGAGTGGGGTCGGCGGTGCTGCAGGTCGCCCGCGACCGCGGCATCGCGGTGATCGGCACCGCCGGCCCCGCGAACCAGGACTACCTCCGGAGCCTCGGCGCCCTGGCCACCGCGTACGGCGAGGGTTGGGCCGCCCGGGTGCGGCAGCTCGGTCCTGTCGACGCGGCTCTCGACCTGGCCGGGTCCGGTGTGATCCGGGAACTCGTCGAGCTGACCGGGGACCCGCAGAAGGTGGTCTCCATCGCCGACCTCGGCGCGCCGGACTTCGGCGTCCGCTTCTCCGGCGTCGCCGGGAGCATGGCGGAGGCCCTCGCGCAGACCGTCGACCTCATCTCGCGGGGCAGGCTCCACATCCCGGTCGAGAAGTCGTACCCCCTCGCCGAAGCGGCGGCCGCGCACATCGACAGCCGTGCCGGTCACACCCGCGGACGGCGAGTCGTGGTCATCTGACGCGCGGGGGCGTGGGGCGTGCCGTCGCCCAGCTCGGTCGGCTGAAGCGGACACACGCCGTTCGCGCGCACTGCCCAGGGCGGGGCCGAAGGCCGCCCGGGACGGCGGAAGCCGCTGCTGCCGGGCCGGCAGCAGCGGCTTCGCAGGCCGAACACGTCCGCAAGAACTCCGCCGCCCCGGTTTCGGTCGCCCGGAGGCCGAGTCGCCGCAAGGAACGCCGGTGCCAGGGCTGCCGGAGGTTACCGGGGCCGTCGGGGGTTACTTGAGGGCGGTGAGGGCGGCTTCGTAGTTCGGCTCGTCGGCGATCTCGGGGACGAGTTCGGTGTGGAGGACGGTGTCGTTCT
>NZ_JBIDAK010000035.1:0-77442 GCF_043202455.1 Kitasatospora sp. NPDC048194 | reverse complement strand
GAGAGCCGGACGGCCACTCCGGAGGAGCCACTGAAGGCAAGACCCCATTAGCCACATCCGGCCCTCCCGGGCCACCCAACACCTTATGGAGGCCCCCATGAGTATCCGCACGACGACCCGCGCCGCCGGCCTCGGCGGGCGCCTGCGTTCGGCGACCGGTCTGCTCGGAGGCTTCGCGGCCGCCTCGGCGGTGCACCTGGGTTCGATCCTGTCGGGGGCGTCGGTGGTGCGCAACGCCACCAAACCGGCCCTGATGCCGCTGCTGGCCGCGCACAGCGTGACGGCGGCCTCGGCGGCGGGGCGGCAGGCGCCGAAGCTGCTGGCGCCGGCCCTGCTGGCGAGCGCGGGCGGGGACGTCCTGCTGCAGCTGGGGAACGACCCCGCGTTCCTGGCCGGCATGGGCTCCTTCGCGGCCGCGCACGTCTGCTACGTGACGATGTTCGTCCAGCGCGGGGCGCTCACCGACCGCCGTCGGACCCTGCTGGTCGCGGCCGCCTACGCGGCGGCCTGGGCGAGCATGATCGGCTGCCTCTGGCCGGATCTCGGGGACCTGAAGGTGCCGGTCGCCGGCTACAGCCTGCTGCTCACCTCGACGGCCGTCAGCTCGGCCGGACTGGGCTGGCGGACCGGGCTGGGCGGGGCGCTGTTCCTGCTCTCGGACACCCTGATCGCCACCCGGTTGGCGAAGTGGCGCGAGCTGCCGGGGCATCAGTTCTGGATCATGGCGACCTACGTGCTGGCCCAGTACCTGCTGGCCAGCGGCGTCCTCGCGCACGAGGAGCGGCAGGAGGGGCAGGAACGGCCGGCGGCGCCGCAGTGGCCGGGTCAGCGGGCGCGGACCGATCCGGCGGCCGTCTGACACCCCGTCGCGCCGCCGCGCCGCCGGTCCCGTCAGGGTCCGGCGGCGCGACGCGGGATCGCGCGGGGGCGAGGGCCGTCAGGCAGCCCGCCTCCGGAGCAGCCAGAAGCCGCCGACAGCACCGGCGACCAGGGCCAGGCCGCCGGCCAGCTCCGCCGGGTCTCCCGCGACCGAGCCGCCGAGTCCGGTCTGCACCGCGCCGTGCGGGGCGACCTGCTGGCTCCCGGCGCCGGACTGGCCGAGCGAGCCGGCCCACTCCCCCGCCGCCTTGCCCCAGTCACCGAGGCCTTTGTCCGGGCCGGTGGCCGCCACGGTGGTGACCGTGACGGTGGTCGAGAAGGCGCCGCCGTCCGGGCAGGTGCCGTCGACCTTGCTCTCCCCCTGGTGCTGGGAGGCCAGCCGGGCGGAGCCGCTGTGCTTGCCGTCGGCGCCGAGGGTGAGCGTCGCCGGGCCGCCCTCGAAGGCCGCGGAGTGGGCGGTGACGGTCTTGGCGTCGGGCTTGTCCGACTTCTCGCAGGAGACCGTGACGGTCACGGTCTGGCCCGGTGCGGCCTGGGACGGGCTGACCGAGGCCGCGCCGTCCCTGGCGGATGCGAGGGGGGCCGTCAGACCGGTCAGCACCGTCGCGCCGATCAGGGCGGCGGCGGCCGTACGCGTGGGGCGCATGCCGGAACCTCCGGGATTCTCGGGGCGCGGCCGGGACTTTCCAGTCCACGTGGTGGGTCGACCGCACCCGGTCATCACCGAAGGTAGGCAGGCGCTGCCCATACAGCCACCGCTCAGGACCGTTCGAGCGACGGCCCGCTGCCCGGCGCCTCGTGCCGCGGTGCTCGGCCCGGGTGCTCAGAGGTCGAGGTCGACCACGACCGGGGCGTGGTCCGAGGTGCCCTTGCCCTTGCGGGCCTCGCGGTCGACGTAGCTGTCGGTGACGGCGTCGAGGAAGGGCTTGTTGCCGTAGGCGAGGTCGATCCGCATGCCCCGGTTCTTCGGGAAGGCCAGCTGGCGGTAGTCCCAGTAGGTGTACGGGCGGTCGTACTTGAGCGGGCGCGGAACGACGTCGTGCAGGCCGATCCCGCCGAGCGCGTCCAGCGCGCCGCGCTCGGCGGGGGTGACGTGGGTGAGGCCCTCGAAGGCGGCGACGTCGTAGACGTCCTCGTCGGTGGGGGCGATGTTGAAGTCGCCCAGGACGGCGAAGGGGCGCGGGCCGGCCGCGTCCTCGGCGGCCGCCTTGCGCAGCGCCTCCAGCCACTCCAGCTTGTAGTGGTAGTGCGCGTGGCCGACCTCGCGGCCGTTCGGCACGTAGACCGACCAGACCCGCACCGGGCCGCAGGTGGCGGCGATGGCGCGCGGCTCGACGTCGGCCAGCAGGGCGCCGTCGGCGAGGAACCCGGGCTGGTCGGGCAGCCCGCGCACGACGTCCTCCAGGCCGAGCCGGGAGACGACGGCCACGCCGTTCCACCGGCCGGTGCCGTGCGCGGCCGTCTCGTAGCCGAGCTCGCGGACCTCGTCGTAGGGGAAGGCGTCGGCCGCGCACTTCAGCTCCTGGAGGCAGAGCACGTCGGGCTTGGCGCTCTCCAGCCACTCCAGGAGCTTGGGCAGCCGAGCGGTGACGGAGTTGATGTTCCAGGTGGCGATGCGGACGGTCACGGCGGGCGGCCTTCCCGGTGGTTCGGTCGGTACGGACGGGGGTGGGCCACCGGTGGAGGCCCACCCCGAACATACCGCCCGCCACTGACAGGCCGGCCCGCCCCGGGTCAGCCCGCGGGCCGGACCACCGCGGCCGCGCCGCCGCCGCGCCGCAGCGGTTCGGCGGCGGCGACCCAGCGGCCGTCCGGCAGCCGCTCCACACCGGTGGCGGCGCCGATCTCGCCGCCGTCGGCGAAGCGGTGCCCGAGGCCCTCCAGCGCGGCCCGCTCGGGCAGGGCGAGGAAGCCTGGCTCGGCCTGGGTGGTTGCGGCGTTGCGCTGGCTGGCGCGCGGCGCGGCGATGGCCTGCTCCAGGCTCAGCCCGCGGTCCAGGCGTCCGAGCAGCACCTGCAGCGTGGTGGTGATGATCGTCGCGCCGCCGGGGCTGCCGGTGGCCAGCAGCGGCTCACCGTCCCGCAGCACGATGGTGGGGGACATCGAGGAACGCGGCCGCTTGCCCGGCCCGGGCAGGTTGGGGTCGGGCACCCCGGCGGCGAGCGGGGCGAAGTCGAAGTCGGTCAGCTCGTTGTTGAGCAGGAAGCCCCGGCCCGGGACGGTCATGCCGCTGCCGCCGGTCTGCTCGATGGTGAGGGTGTACGAGACGATGTCGCCCCAGCGGTCGGCGACCGTCAGGTGGGTGGTGTTGGGGCCCTCGTACGGCTCGGTGAGGGTCTGGCCGGTGTCGGCGCAGTCGGCCGGGTGGCGGGGGTCGCCGGGGGCGAGCGGGCTGGTGAGGGCGTGGTCGGGGCTGATCAGGCAGGCCCGGGAGGCGGCGTAGCGCTCGGAGAGCAGCTGCTCGGTCGGGACGTCGCTGAAGGCCGGATCGCCGACCCAGCGGTTGCGGTCGGCGAAGGCGATCCGGGAGGCCTCCAGGAAGTGGTGGTAGTACTGCGTGGCGCTGTCGGACGAGAGGTCGCCGTCCTCCAGGATGTGCAGCGCCTCGCCGACGGTGGTGCCGCCGGAGCTGGACGGCGCCATCGAGTAGACGTCGTAGTCGCGGTAGGCGACGTGGGTGGGCGCCTGGCGGCGGACCTGGTAGGCGGCCAGGTCCGCGGTGTCGACCTTCCCGGGGCGGGCGGTGCGGCCCGAGGCCGGGTCGACCGGCGGGTGCTGCACGGTGTTGACGATGTCCTGGGCCAACGGGCCCTGGTAGAAGGCCTTCACGCCCTTGTCGCCGAGCAGGCGGTAGGTGGCGGCCAGGTCGGGGTTGCGCAGGACGGTGCCGACCTCGGGGGGCTTGCCGCCCGGCAGGTAGAGCGCGGCGGTGGCCGGGAAGTCCTTGAACCGGCCGTAGTTGTCGGCGGTCTGGCTGCGGAAGGTGCCGTCGACGACGAAGCCGTTCTCGGCGATCCGTTCGGCGGGCTCGAGGTTCTTGGCGAGCGAGCGGGTGCCCCACTGCCGCAGGGCCGAGTCCCAGGTCGCCGGGGTGCCGGGGACCCCGACGGACAGCCCGCTGGTGACGGCGTCGGCGAAGGCGAGCGGCTTGCCGTCCTCGAGGAACAGCCCGCTGTCGGCCGTTCGGCCGGCCACCTCTCGGCCGTCGATGGTGTGCACCCGGCCGGTCGAGTGGTCGTAGTAGACGAAGTACCCGCCGCCGCCGATCCCGGAGGAGTAGGGCTCCGTCACCCCGAGCGCCGCCGCGGCCGCCACCGCGGCGTCCACCGCGTTCCCGCCCTTGCGCAGCACCTCGATCCCGGCCGCGGTGGCGTCGGCGTCCACGGTGGCCACCGCCCCGCCCCACCCCACCGCCTCCGGCGCCTTCGGCGGCGGCGCCGCGGCTGCTGCCGAGCCGGTGGTGGCCCCCACCAGGGCGGTGGCGAGCAGCAGCGACGGCGCGAGACGGGTCAGAGCCCTCATCCGAGTCCTCCTGAGTCGACGTCAACTCATCAGTTCTTCCACAGCAGCGGTTATCCGACAACCACACCGCGCCGTTACCAACCGGTAGTTGACGTGACGACGGGACCGGGCGGGACGCCCATCGCCTTCCCGGGTGAACCGGGCAGGGAAAAGGCCGGCGGATCGCAGCGGACGGTCCTCGTCACCCGTTCGCTGCAATCCGCCGGCCGAATACCGCGGGGCCCCGCCCCTACACGGCGCTGCGCTCCACCCGCCTCCGCTTGATGGTGCGGAAGCGGCGGGCCACCTGGCGGGCCAGGTCGGCGGCGCCGACCAGGCCGGCCTCGTTGCCGAGGGCGGCGTGGACGATGGTGGACTCGGGGCGGAAGCCGCGCCCGGTCAGGGTGCGGCGGAAGGTGTCGCGGGCGGGGCCGAGGAGCAGGTCGCCGGCCTCGGAGACGCCGCCGCCGATGACGAAGCGGCCGGGGTCGAGGGCGGCGGCCAGGTTGGCGATGCCCACGCCCAGCCAGGTGCCGACCTCGTAGAGCAGCTCGGTCGCCGTCGGGTCGCCGTCCCGGGCCGCCTCGGTGACCAGCGGACCGGTGATGCCCTCCACCGTGCCGCCCGCCCGGGCGAGCAGCGGCTGCACCACCGGGGACTCCTCGGCGACCAGCTCGCGCGCGTCCCGGACCAGGGCGTTGCCCGAGGAGTACTGCTCCCAGCAGCCGCGGTTGCCGCACGGGCAGCGGTGGCCGCCGGGCACCACCTGCATGTGGCCGAACTCGCCCGCCAGGCCGTACTTGCCGCGGTCGACATAGCCGTCCCGGACGACCGCGCCGCCGATGCCGGTGCCCAGGGTGAGCATCACCATGTGGTCCTCGCCGCGCCCGGCGCCGAAGCGCCACTCGGCCCAGGCGGCCGCGTTGGCGTCGTTCTCGACGATCACCGGGAAGCGCAGCCGCTCGCTGAGCGCCTGCTGGAGCGGCTCGTTGCGCCAGTTGAGGTGCGGGGCGAAGAGCACCCGGGAGCGGTCGGCGTCGACCCAGCCGGCCGCGCCGATGCCCACCGCGTGGACGTCGTGCCGGTCGGCCAGCTGGAGCACCAGCTCGACGATGACGTCCTCGACGACCTTGGCGCTCTTGTTCTTGTCGGGGGTGTCGGTGCGCAGCTTCTCCAGCACCTTGCCCTCGCCGTCGACGACACCCGCGACGACCTTGGTGCCGCCGATGTCGACGCCGATGGTGGGCAGCCGCAGTATCCCCGCGGGCAGGGCGCGGCGTCGGCGCTCGGCCCGCGGGCCGAGTCCGAGGAGGGTGGGCAGGACGGCCGGCCGGGTGCTGCCTTGGGGGCTGGTCACGGCTGCGGACGCTCCTCACGGGGATCGGGGTCGGGACGGGTGCCGGGGCCGGCACCCGGGCCGGCCTCGGCGTCGGTGCGGGCGCCGGTGTCGGTACGGCCACCGACGCCGGCCTCGGCGTCGGTGCGGGCTGCGGCGTCGGCGTCGCCCGCCGCCGGTCGGGCCAGTTCGTGCGAGAGCTCGGCGAGGTCGGAGCCGCCCGCCATCTCGGTGGTGAGCTGCTCCAGGCCGATCTCCTCGCGCGGGTGGCTGCCCGCCATCCGCCCCCGCTTGAGCAGGGTGAAGTGGTCCCCGACCAGGTAGGCGTGGTGCGGGTTGTGGGTGATCAGGATGACCCCGAGCCCGGCGTCGCGGGCCGCGGTGACGTACTTGAGCACCACCCCGGACTGCTTGACGCCGAGCGCCGCGGTCGGCTCGTCCAGGATGAGCACCCTGGCGCCGAAGTGCACGGCGCGGGCGATCGCCACGCACTGGCGCTGGCCGCCGGAGAGGGTGCCGATCGGCCGGTCGACGTCGTGCAGGTCGATGCCCATCTCGGCGAGCGCCCGGCGGGTGGTGGCCCGCATGCCGTCGGCGTCCAGGCGCAGCCCGCCCCAGCGGCGCATGCCCTGCTCGGAGCCGAGGAAGAAGTTGCGCCAGACGGGCATCAGCGGGACGACGGCGAGGTCCTGGTAGACGGTGGCGATCCCGCGGTCCAGGGCCTGCCGCGGGGACTGGAGGCGGACTTCCTCGCCCCCGATGGTGTAGCTGCCCTCGTCGTGCTGGTGCAGCCCGGAGATGATCTTGATCAGGGTGGACTTGCCGGCCCCGTTGTCGCCCAGCACGCAGCTGATCTCGCCGGCCCGCAGGGTCAGCGAGACGTCCTGCAGCGCGCGGACCGTCCCGTACGTCTTGCCGACGCCTTCGAGCGCCAGGAGCGCCCCGTCCGCCGGTTCCGTGCCCGTCGTTCCCGTGTTCACCGCTCCCGTGTCCGGTCCCGTGTTCACCGCGGCCCCCGTTCCGCCCGGCGCTTGACGTAGGCGTTGAGCAGCGCGGCCAGCAGCAGCATCGCGCCCAGGAAGAACTTGAACCAGTCGGGGTTCCACTGGGCGTAGATGATGCCCTTGCTGGCCATGCCGAAGATCAGCGCGCCGAGCGCGGAGCCGACCACCGAGCCGTAGCCGCCGGTGATCAGGCAGCCGCCGATGACGGCCGCGACGATGTAGATCAGCTCGTTGCCGACGCCCTCGCCGGACTGCACGGTGTCGAAGGAGAACAGCAGGTGCTGCCCGAGCACCCAGGCGCCGAAGCCGACGCCGAGGTAGAGCGCGGTCTTGGTCCGCGCCACCGGGACGCCGACCGCCCGGGCGGCCGCCGCGTCGCCGCCGACGGCGAAGATCCAGTTGCCGAAGCGGGTGCGCAGCAGCACCCAGCTGCCGACCACCAGCAGGCCGAGCCACCACCAGACGGTGGCCTTGACCGTCAGTCCGCCGATGTTCACCTCCGAGGCGAACAGCCAGCGGCAGGACGCGTAGCCCTGCATGTCGGCGATCGACTTGGTGGAGACCGTTCCGGAGATCGCCTTGGTGACGCCCAGGTTGGCACCGGTCAGCATCAGGAAGGTGCCCAGGGTGACGATGAAGCTGGGCAGCTTGGTGCGGCCGAGCATCCAGCCGTTGAACCAGCCGATCGCCAGCGCGGTCGCCAGCGAGACCAGCACGCCGACCCACGTGACGGCGGTGAACTGGTACGAGACCATCGAGGAGGTCAGCGCCGCGGTGGTGACCAGCACGCCGGCCGACAGGTCGAACTCGCCGCCGATCATCAGCAGCGAGACCGGCACCGCCATGATCCCGATGGTGGACGCCGCGTAGAGCACGGTGCCCAGCGAGGAGACCCGCAGGAAGGGCTCGGCGACGGCGGCGAAGACCGCGAAGACCGCGACGGCGGCGATCAGCGAGCCGAGCTCCGGGCGGGCGAGCAGCCGCCGCAGCGGCGCCGGGCGGTCCTGGAGCAGGCCGTCCCCGGCGAGGAGGTCGGGGGTGCTCACCTGGTCCCCCTCGCGACGTACTCGGCGAGCGCGTCGGCGTCGTCCTTGGTCAGGACCTGCGGGCCGGTCGCGACCGGCTTGCCGCCGCCGAGCATGTCCAGGTTGGACTTGTACAGCCAGAGCAGGTCGACGCCCTCGTAGCCCTGGAGGTAGGGCTGCTGGTCGACGGCGAAGCCGACGCTGCCGGACTTGAGGCCGGCCACCACCTGCTGGCCGAGGTCGAAGGTGTCCACCTCGACGTTGCGGTGGACGTCCTGGACGGCCTGGAGCCCGGTGGCGGCCATCGGACCGGAGAGGGTGAGCACGGTGTCGATGCCCGGGTCGGACTGCAGCTTGGCGGAGATCGCGGCCCGGGCGTCGGGCATGTCGACGCCGTTGACGTAGAGCACCTGGAACGCGGCGCCGGACTTGGACTGCGCGCCGGAGCAGCGCTGCTCCTGGCCGACGTTGCCCTGCTCGTGGATCACGCAGAGGACGTTCTTGCGGCCCCGGGAGGCCAGCTCCGCGCCGGCGGCCTGCCCGGCCGTGGCCTCGTCCTGGCCGATGTGGGTGAGCGCTCCGAACCTGGCGGAGAACTCCTGGCCGGAGTTGACGGTGATGACCGGGATGCCGG
The DNA here is from genome assembly GCF_043202455.1 of Kitasatospora sp. NPDC048194. Taxonomy (NCBI): domain Bacteria; kingdom Bacillati; phylum Actinomycetota; class Actinomycetes; order Kitasatosporales; family Streptomycetaceae; genus Kitasatospora; species Kitasatospora sp. NPDC048194. The sequence continues at coordinate 69,063 of NZ_JBIDAK010000035.1, read as the reverse complement.
CCGCCTCGGCCTTGCGGAGGACGTCGGCCATGGCGTCGCCCTTGGCGAGGGTGACCAGCAGGCCGTCCACCTTCTGGTCGATGGCCGCCTGGACGAGCTGGACCTGGTTCTGGGTCTGCGCGTCGTTGGAGTACAGGAAGGTGATGTTGTCCTTGGCGGCGGCCTGCTCGGCGCCCTTGCGCACGCTGTCCCAGAAGGCGTCGCCGGCGCCCGCGTGGGTCACCATGGCGACCTTCCAGCGCGGGGTGGTGACGGCGCTGCCACCGGCGGCCGCGGCCTTGGCGCGGGCCTCCTCGGCGCGTCTGCCTCCGGTACTGCTGCAACCGGCCGCGGTGACCGCGAGGGCCAGGACGGCGCACACGGGCCAGAAGCGGCGGGACGGGCGAAAGCGGGTTGTGCTCATCCCCATAGTCTCTCTGGCCCGGCCGCGCGGTCTCGCACCGCCTCGCCCAGCGGCGCGGGCGGCGCGGGTTGTAAGGTGCCCGGGGGGACCTTCCTGGTAGTTCGCTGAACATCTGGTCCGGACCACAGCCGTCCGAGTGGCAGACTAAGCGCCGATCCGAAGCTGGAGCATCACCGCAACGTGATGTTCCTCTCAGGTTCCGCACAGATTCGGACGGCAACCGATCACCGGTTCCCAGCCGTCTGATGACATTGACGTGCGTCCGGGCGAGTGGGGCCCGGGCGGCGAGCGATCCGGATACGAGAACTTGATGGAACTGACAGGTACGCCATTCTTCATCCTCACCGTCATCCTGGTGCCGGTGTCCATCGCAGTGGCGTTGCTGTTCTGGGGGAAGGTGCGCGGCCCCCAGCCGGTGCGGGTGCTCCTCCGACTCGTCATGATCATGTTCTGCCAGGTCACGGCCGTCCTGATGGTCTTCGTCATGGTGAACAACGCCAACCTGATCTACGGCAACTGGGACGACCTGCTCGGCACCGGAAACCACGTCCGCGCGGTGCCCTCGGTGCCGCCGGCGGACGCGGGCGGCCGGAACGGCCAGCCCGGGGACGGCGGGAAGCAGCCGCCGAAGGTGCTGCAGAAGTTCGGCGGCGTGAACGACCCGGCGGTGCCCGGTGACGTCCAGAAGACCGAGCTGAAGGGCCAGGTCTCCGGCGTCGACGGCGAGGTGCTGGTCTGGCTGCCGCCGCAGTACAACGACCCGGCGTTCAAGGACAAGAAGTTCCCGGTCGTCGAGCTGATCCCGGGCTACCCCGGCTCCTCCTCCACCTGGTACGGCACCCTCAAGGTGTCCGAGCAGCTCAAGCCGCTGATGCAGCAGGGCAAGGTCGCCCCGTTCATCCTGGTCTCGCCCCGCACCGTGCTGCTGGGCAACCACCAGGACGCCGGCTGCACCGACATCCCCGGCAAGGTCAACGCCGACGCCTGGGTCACCCGTGACGTCCCGCAGATGGTGATGGACAACTTCCGCGCGGACCCGTCCTCGGACCGCTGGGCGATCGCCGGGTACTCGGCCGGCGCCCACTGCGCCGCCAAGCTGGCACTGGCCCACCCCAACCGCTACCGGGCCGGCATCGCGATGTCCGGCTACAACGACCCGGCGACCGAGGGGGACTCGCTGGTCGGCAAGGACCCGAAGCTGCGCGAGGCCAACAACCCGGTCAACATCCTCAAGACCGCCCAGCAGCCGCCGAAGGTCGCCCTGCTGGTCAGCGGCGCCAAGGGCGACGGCTACGAGGACGGCCAGGCGATCGCCGCCGCGGCCAAGGACCCGACCAAGGTGCAGGTCGAGGAGAGCACCGGGCCGCACACCACCGAGATGTGGAAGAAGATGGTCCCGAGCGCCTTCGAGTGGCTGACCACGATCATCCCGGTGCAGTGACCTGAGGCACGACCAGGGGCCCGCCGCGAGCGATCGCGGCGGGCCCCCGTCGTTCTCCCCCGGGTCCTCCCGGACCCCCGGGCGACCGGGCGTCAGGCCAGTTCCAGCGCCAGGTAGAAGTCCACCCGGTCCTCCAGCCGCGAGAGGTCACGCCCGGTCAGCTCCTCGATCCGGCCGATCCGGTAGCGCAGGGTGTTGACGTGGACGTGCAGCTGTCCGGCGCAGCGGGTCCAGGAGCCGTCCGACCGCAGGAAGGCCTCCAGGGTGCGGACCAGGTCCGCCTGGTGCTCGAGGTCGTAGGCGATCACCCGGTCGAGCAGCCGGCTGCGGAAGGCGCGGCGGACCTCGTCGGGGACGGCGGCCAGCAGCAGCACGTGCGAGGCCAGCTCCTCGGGGCCGGCCACGCAGACCCGCCCGACCCGGGCGGCGGCGATCCGGCGGGCGTGCCGGGCCTCCTCCAGGGCGCCGCGCAGGCCGCCGGCCTCGGTGGCGGGGGCGGACACGCCGAGGGTGATCCGGCCCTCCGAGCCGAGTCCGGCCTCCAGCGGGGCGAGCAGGTCGCGCAGCGTGTCGGCGGGCACCGGGGTGTCCAGGGCGGGCAGCACGACCACGGCGCCGTTGCCCGAGCCCGCGACCAGCGCGCGGTCGCTGGTGCCGCCGAGCGCCTCCTCCAGGACCGTCCGCACCATGCCGTCGGGCAGGCCGGTGCCCTCGGCGCTGAGCACCAGCCAGGGCACGTCCTGGGCCTGCGGCTTGGGCTCCGGGGTCTCGTAGCGGGCGGCCATCGCCGAGGAGGCGTACAGGGCGCGGCTGATCTCGCCGGGGTCGGCGTCCCGGCGCAGCAGGGCGAGCAGCTCGTCGGCCAGTCGGCGGCGCAGCCGGCGGCCCTCGTCCCGGCGGTGGCGCTCGGCGGCGACCAGCCGGGCGAGGTTCTCGGCGAGCTGCTGGCGCTTGGTGGTCCATTCGGTGATGTCGCCGGCCACCGCGAGCACCCAGTCGGCGAGCGGTGCCTCCTGCTCGGCGTCGGCGGCGGCGGGCAGCAGCGAGTAGGCGCCGCCGGCCAGCCGGGCCCGGTGCGGGGGGCGGCGGCGCTGGCGCTGGGCGGCGAGGTGGGCCCGGACCAGCTGGTCGCGGTCCTCGGCGGTGAGCCGGTCGGCCGGGCCGGCGATCACCGCGCCGGTCGGGGTGAGCACCCAGCAGTCCAGGTCGAGGTCGCCGCCGAGCAGGTCGAGGACGGCGTCCAGTCCGCCGCCGCCGGCGGCCGAGACCAGCAGCCGGTGCCGGTCGACGAGGGCGGCGAGGTCGGCGGCGCGGTCGGCGGAGACCTGACGGCCGATGAACTCGGTGACGGTTCCGAAGGCGATGTCGTCGGGGACGGCCAGCAGCGGCATCCGGTGCCGGCGACAGGCCTCGACCAGGTCCTCGGGCACCGGGCCGACCTCGGCCTCGCCGGCGGCCAGGGCGACCGCGCCGCCGGCCGCGATGGTCCGGACGAAACGCTCCGAGTCGGCCGGGGCGGTGCGCCAGAGCATCCCGGTGAGCACCAGTTCGCCGCCGTGCAGGTAGCGGCCGGGGTCGTGCAGGTCCGTGGTCATCACACCGCTGACCTGCCGGTCCAGCTCCTCCTCGGCCGCGAGCAGGCGCAGTCGGGGGGCGCCGGGGGCGAGCAGGTCACGGACACGCATCCGCGGACTCCTTACGGGGGCTGGAACAGGGGCTGGGCCAGGGGGCCTGGACCAGGGGCTGGAACGGGACCGGAACCGGGCTGGAACGGGGCTGGAGGGGTGGGGGCCGAACGGGTGTCCGGGGACCGGACCTGCGCGAACGGGTGGTCCGGCGTCCGGTCCGGGGTGACAGTGTGCCCGAACACCAGTGCTCGGTGTTACCCACCAGCGGGCCCGGGGGTCACGGGTCCGTAGCCCGCCCGTCACGGCCGGATTACGGTCGTAGGTAGCACCCGGCGGAACACCTGGGCTGCGGGATTGTCGTCCTTAGAGGAACGTACAGGATGCCGGGCGGGACCACAGCCGGGGCTTCATGCCATCGGTGACTGCCAGTGGGCCGCGTCACAGGAGTTCACTGGGCGAAACGCCGCCGGACACCCGGTCGGCGAAGACTTGAGGAGACACCCGCATGGAGTTCCTTCGGCCCGCCACCTGGGACGAGGCTCTCGCGGCGAAGGCTGAGTACCCGACCGCGCTGCCCATCGCGGGCGGCACGGACGTCATGGTCGAGCTGAACTTCGACGTGCACCGGCCATCCGCGATTCTCGACCTGAACCGCGTCACCGAGCTCACCGAATGGACGAACGACGGCGACGTCGTCCGGCTCGGCGCCTCGGTGCCGTACGCCCGGATCATCGCGGAGCTGTCCGGGCCGCTGCCCGGGCTCGCACTGGCGGCCCACACCGTCGGCTCGCCGCAGATCCGCAACCGCGGCGGCGTCGGCGGCAACCTGGGCGCGGCCTCCCCGGCCGGCGACTCCCACCCGGCGCTGCTGGCGGCCGGGCGGGACGTGTACGTCGAGGCGGCCTCCGTGCGCGGCACCCGGATGATCCCGATCGACGACTTCTACGTCGGGGTCAAGCGCAACTGCCTGGAGGCGGACGAGCTGATCCGGGCCGTGCACATCCCCGTCGCGGACGGTCCGCAGCAGTTCTCGAAGATCGGCACCCGCAACGCGATGGTGATCGCGGTCTGCGCGTTCGGCTTCGCCCTGCACCCGAAGGACGGAACCGTCGGCACCGGTATCGGTTCGGCTGCCCCCACGCCGCGCCGCGCCGTCGAGGCCGAGGAGTACCTGCAGGGCGTGCTCGCCGAGCGCGGGCTCTGGGAGTCCGGCGGGCTGCTGGGCACCGAGGTGATCCAGCGCTTCGGCGAGCTGGTGAAGGCCGCCGCCTCCCCCATCGACGACGTCCGGGGCACCGCCGACTACCGGCGGCACGCACTCGCCGTGATGGCCCGCCGCACCCTCACGTGGTGCTGGAACGACTACAGCAAGCAGATCAGGAGCGCGGCATGAGGGTCACGTTCACGGCCAACGGCAAGCCGGTCGAGGCGGACGACGTCTGGGAGGGCGAGAGCCTCCTCTACGTGCTGCGCGAGCGGGTGGGCCTGCCGGGCTCGAAGAACGCCTGCGAGCAGGGCGAGTGCGGCTCGTGCACGGTCTACCTGGACGGCGTGCCGGTCTGCTCCTGCCTGGTCGCGGCCGGCCAGGTGCAGGACCGCGAGGTCCGCACGGTCGAGGGCCTGGCCGAGGAGAACGGCGAACTGGGCCTCGTCCAGCAGGCGTTCGTCGACGCCGGGGCCGTCCAGTGCGGCTTCTGCACCCCGGGCCTGCTGGTGCAGACCGACGCGCTGCTGGACCGCGACCCGCAGCCGAGCGACAACGACATCCGCGAGGCGCTGTCGGGCAACCTGTGCCGTTGCACCGGCTACGAGAAGATCATGGACGCGGTGCGGCTCGCCTCCGCCCGCAAGTGCGCCGGCGAGGGGGCAGCGGAATGACCACGACCCGCACCATCCAGGGCCAGAAGAACCTGCAGAAGATCAACCAGGCCGCCAAGGACGGCATCGGCGGCTCGCCGCTGCGTCCGGACGGCAACCTGAAGGTCAAGGGCGAGTTCGCGTACTCCTCCGACCTGTGGCACGAGGACATGCTCTGGGGTATGGCGCTGCGCTCGCCGCACCCCCGGGCCAACATCCTCTCGGTGGACATCTCCGAGGCGCTCAAGGTGCCAGGCGTCTACGCGGTGCTGACCCACGAGGACATCCCCGGCTCCAAGTACTACGGCCTGGAGATCCAGGACCAGCCCGCACTGGCGATCGACAAGATCCGCTACCACGGCGAGGCGATCGCGCTGGTCGCGGCCGACCACCCGGAGACGGCTCGCCGCGCGGTGAAGAAGATCAAGGTCGAGTACGAGGTGCTCACCCCGATCGTCACCGAGGAGCAGTGCCTGGACCCGGAGACCCACGGGTACGTGCACGAGCCGCACGAGTACAAGTCCCACGCGTACGGCAACATCTGCCACGAGCAGAAGCTGGTCTCCGGCCTCGGCGTGACCGACGAGGTGCGGGCGATGGCGGACGTCATCGTCAGCGGCGACTACGAGGTCGGCATGCAGGACCAGGCCTTCCTCGGCCCCGAGTCCGGCCTCGCGGTGCCCGCCGAGGACGGCGGCATCGACCTCTACATCGCCACCCAGTGGCTGCACGTGGACCGCGAGCAGATGGCCCCGGTGCTGGACCTGCCCGAGGAGAAGGTCCGGCTCACCCTCGCCGGCGTCGGCGGCGCGTTCGGCGGCCGCGAGGACATCTCGATGCAGATCCACGCCTGCCTGCTGGCCCTGCACACCAACAAGCCGGTCAAGATCGTCTACTCCCGGGACGAGTCCTTCTACGGCCACGTCCACCGCCACCCGGCCCGGATGCACTACGAGCACGGCGCGACCCGCGACGGCAAGCTGGTCTTCGCCGACTGCCGGATCGTGCTGGACGGCGGCGCGTACGCCTCCGCCTCCCCCGCGGTGGTCGGCAACGCGGCCTCGCTCGGGCACGGCCCGTACGTCATCCCGAACGTGAAGATGCACGCCATCGCGCTGTACAGCAACAACCCGTCCTGCGGGGCGATGCGCGGCTTCGGCGCGGTGCAGGCGGCGTTCGGCTACGAGTCGCAGATGGACAAGCTGGCCGCCGAACTGGGCATGGACCCGGTGGAGTTCCGCCAGCTCAACGCGATGTCGGAGGGCGACTTCATGCCCACCGGCCAGCAGATCGACTCCCCCGCGCCCGTCGCCGAACTGCTGCAGCGCGCCAAGGACATGCCGCTGCCGCCGCCGCTGGACACCGAGCACCTGGACGTCCGGGCGCTGCCCGGCGCGCTGTCCAACACCTCGCACGGCGAGGGCATCGTGCGCGGCGTCGGCTACTCGGTCGGCATCAAGAACGTCGGCTTCTCGGAGGGCTTCGACGACTACTCCACCGCCCGGGTGCGGCTGGAGGTGATCGGCGGCGAGCCGGTCGCCATGGTGCACACCGCGATGGCCGAGGTCGGACAGGGCGGCGTCACCGTGCACGCCCAGATCGCCCGCACCGAGCTGGGCGTCGAGCAGGTGACCATCCACCCGGCCAACACCGAGGTCGGGTCGGCCGGTTCGACCTCGGCCTCGCGTCAGACGTACATGACCGGCGGCGCCGTGAAGCTGGCCGCCGAAGCCGTCCGCCGGGAGCTGATCGAGAAGGGCCGGCGCCGCTACGGCTGGACCCACAACGACCTCTCGCTGGTCGGCGGCAAGGTCGTCTCGGCCAGTGCCGGGCCGCTGGTCTCCATGGTGGACCTGCTCGGCGACGAGGCCGTCGAGCAGACCCGCGAGCACCACCACCGGCCCACCCAGGCCTTCGACAAGGAGACCGGCCAGGGCTTCGGCCACGTCCAGTACACCTTCTGCGCCAACCGCGCGGTGGTGGACGTGGACGTGGAGCTGGGTCTGGTCAAGGTGGTCGAGCTGACCGCCGTCCAGGACGTCGGCAAGGCGCTCAACCCGCTCTCCGTGGTCGGCCAGATCCAGGGCGGCTGCACCCAGGCGCTCGGGCTCGCGGTGATGGAGGAGATCATCGTCCGGGACGGCAAGGTGCGCAACGCCTCCTTCACCGACTACCTGATCCCCACCATCCTGGACACCCCGCCGATCCCGGTGGACGTCCTCGAACTTCCCGACCCCCACGCCCCGTACGGGCTGCGCGGGGTCGGCGAGGCGCCGACCGTGTCGGCGACGCCCTCCATCGTGGCGGCCATCCGCAACGCCACGGGCCTGGCGCTCAACCGGATCCCCGTCCGGCCCGAGCACCTGACCACCGAACAGCCCGGCTGACCCCGGCAGTTCGGACTCCGGGAGCACGGCCTCCGGAAGCCTCCCGGACCTCCGGACGTACGGACCTCCCCGGGGCGGTGACGCGTCTTCCCCACCGCCCCGGGGGACTCCCCCCACCCGCTGCCCTGCCCACGCCGGGGTTCCGCAGTGGTGCGCACCACCCTCATCTGCACCGCTGGCACTCCCCAGGAGTGCCTCCCCCACAGTGAGTCGATGACCGTCCCCCTGTGCCACCTTCGTTGACTGGCAGACAGGTCGGCTCGCCCACCCCAACCCCCTTTGACACTTGGGAGTGGACATGCCCAGGATCCCCACGGAGCCCGGCACCACCGAAGCAGACAGACCCGCCGTGGACGAGACCCACCCCTCGTCCCCGGCACCACGCCCGAACGGCGCGCTGGACGCGTACTTCAAGGTCTCGGCCCGCGGCTCGACGATCGCCAACGAGCTGCGCGGCGGTCTGACCACGTTCATGGCGATGGCGTACATCATCCTGCTGAACCCGCTCATCCTCAGCGGTGCCGACGTCAACGGCGTCAAGCTCGACCACGCCGCGCTGACCACCGCCACCGCGCTCGCGGCCGCCGTCACCACCATCGTGATGGGCGTGGTCGGCAACGTGCCGCTCGCCCTGGCCGCCGGGCTCTCGGTCTCGGGCGCGGTCTCCGCGCTCGTCGTCCCCCACACCACCTGGCCGCAGGCCATGGGCCTGTGCGTGATCTACGGCCTGCTGATCGTCCTGCTGGTGGTCTCCGGGCTGCGCGAGAAGATCATGAACGGCATCCCGCTGCCGCTCAAGCACGCCATCACCATCGGGATCGGCCTGTTCGTCTCGATCATCGGCCTCTACAAGGCCGGGTTCGTCCACACCGGCGGGCCGACCGCCCTGTCGCTCGGCCCGGTCGGCGAGCTGACCGGCTGGCCCGTGGCGATCTTCTGCGTCACCCTGCTGGCCATCTTCGTGCTGATGGCGCGCGGCGTCCGGGGCGCGATCCTGATCGGCATCGCGGGCGGCACCGTGCTCGCGATGATCGTCAACCAGGTCGCCGACGTCCCGGCCTCCGCCTGGAAGAACTCCGTGCCGGTCTGGCCGGGCAGCCCGGTCTCCGCCCCCGACTTCAGCCTCTTCGGCCACGTCGACCTGTTCGGCGCCTTCGGCGGCCACGGCATGGGCGCGATCAGCGCCTCGGTCGCGGTCTTCACCCTGGTGCTGGCCGGCTTCTTCGACGCGATGGCCACCATCATCGGCGTCGGCACCGAGGCCGGCCTCGCGGACAAGCAGGGCCGGATGCCCGGACTGTCCAAGGCGCTGTTCATCGACGGCGCCGGCGGAGCCGTCGGCGGCCTGGCCGGCGCCTCCGGCCAGACCGTCTTCGTCGAGTCCGCGACCGGTGTCGGCGACGGCGCCCGGACCGGCCTCGCCTCCGCCGTCACCGGCGGACTGTTCGCCCTGATGCTGTTCTTCTCGCCGCTGGCCGGCATCGTCCCGGTCGAGGTCGCCTCCGCAGCCCTGGTGGTGATCGGCTCGATGATGATGAGCCAGGCCCGGCACATCGACTGGTCCGACCGCGAGGTCGCCATTCCGGCCTTCCTGACCTGCGTCCTGATGCCGTTCACCTACAGCATCACGGCGGGCGTCGCGGCCGGCGTCGTCTCGTACACGGTCATCAAGGCCGGCCAGGGCAAGTGGCGCGAGCCCGGGCTGCTGATGTGGATCCTCACCGGGGTCTTCGTCCTGTACTTCGCGCTCTCCCCGATCAAGTCCTGGCTCGGCGTGCACTAGCCCCGCGGCCCGGACCCGGCACCACGGCCGCCCCTCCCGCCACCCACCGCCGCCGTACGGGATCGTTTCCCGTACGGCGGCGTCTCCCGCTACTGTCGAAACCGTGTAAGGAGCATCCGACATGCAGGACATCGCCGAACAGCTGCGGGCCTGGCACGCGTCCGGGCGCTCCTTCGCCGTGGCCACCGTGGTCGGGGTCTCCGGCAGCGCCCCGCGCGACCCGGGGGCGGCCCTGGCCGTGGACACGGCCGGGGAGGCGGTCGGCAGCGTCTCCGGCGGCTGCGTCGAGGGCGCGGTGTACGAGCTGTGCCAGGCCGCGATCGAGAGCGGCGAACCGGTACTGGAGCGCTTCGGGTACAGCGACGAGGACGCCTTCGCGGTCGGGCTGACCTGCGGCGGGATCCTCGACGTCTTCGTCCAGCCGGTCGTACCGGGGTCCGACCCCGGGATGGACGCCGGCCTGGCGTGCATCGCCGACGGGACGCCCGTCGCCCTCGCCCGGGTGATCGACGGACCGGCCGGACTGCTCGGGGCCACCCTCGCGGTCACCGCCGACGGCGCCTCCGGGTCGCTCTCGGTGGGGCCGTCCACGGTCGGCGCGCTCGAACGGGCGCTCGTCGCCGAGGCCCGGGCCATGCTGGACGCCGGAAGGACCGGGCGGCTCGTGCTCGGCCTGGACGGCCGGCCCTGCGACGAGCACGAGCAGGGCACCGTCACCTGCTTCGTCGAGTCCTACGTGCCCGCGCCGCGGATGCTGGTGTTCGGCGCGATCGACTTCGCCGCCGCCGTGGTGCGGATCGGGAAGTTCCTCGGCTACCACGTCACGGTCTGCGACGCCCGACCCGTCTTCGCGACCACCCGCCGCTTCCCCGAGGCGGACGAGGTGGTGGTCGACTGGCCGCACCGCTACCTCGACTCCCAGCTGGGCCGGATCGACGGGCGCACCGTGCTGTGCGTGCTCACCCACGACGCCAAGTTCGACATCCCGCTGCTGGAGCGCGCCCTGCGGCTGCCGGTCGGCTACGTCGGCGCGATGGGCTCGCGCCGCACCCACCGCGACCGCGAGGTCAAGCTGCGCGAGGCGGGGCTGACCGACGCCGAGCTCGCCCGGCTGCGCTCCCCCATCGGCCTCGACCTCGGTGCCCGCACCCCCGAGGAGACGGCCGTCTCGGTCGCCGCCGAGATCATCGCCCACCGGCGCGGCGGCAGCTGCCTGCCGCTGAGCGCCGGGGACGGCCCGATCCACCACGACGTGGCCGCTGCCGCCCCCGAGACGACCGAGGCGCCCCGCACGCACGCCGCCTGAGGTCACGTTGCGTTCCCCCCGGCACGGCGGGAGGCTTGAGGTGCGGACTCACCCCGAGCCCGGGGAAGGAGCGGGGACCCATGCGCGCCCTGCTGGAGGTCGAACTCGACACCGCGACCTCGAACAAGCTCATCAGCGACGGCTCCATGCGCGAGGGGATCCAGCAGACGCTGGCCCAACTCAAGCCGGAGGCAGCCTACTTCTTCGGCCGCCACGGGCGCCGCGCGATGCTCCTGGTCGTCGACGTCGCGGACGAGGCCTCGATACCGTCCATCGCCGAACCGTTCTGGTTGCAGCTGAACGCCTCCGTCGAACTGCACCCGTGCATGAACGGCGACGAGCTCATGGAGGGGTTGAATCGGCTCGGCCACTGACCGGGCTCAGTCGGCGAGCGCCAGCTTCAGGCCGAAGGCCACCACCACCGCCCCGGTCACCCGGTCCAGCACGCGCCGGGCGGCCGGGCGGCGCAGCCAACTGCGCAGCACCTGGGCGAAGCCGACCAGGACGGTCGACCAGAGCAGGCCCTCCAGCACGTGGACGCACGTGAGGGCCACGCCGGCCGCGAAGTGCGGGACCCCGGCGGGGATGAACTGCGGCAGCACGGCCACGTAGAAGACCCCGACCTTGGGGTTCAGCAGGTTGGTCAGCGTGCCGCGCCGCCAGCCGTGGCCGAAACCGCCCTCGACGGGCGCCTCCTCCGCCTGCGCCGCCCCGCCCCGGCTGCGCAGCATCCCGACGCCCATCCACACCAGGTAGGCCGCGCCCGCCCAGCGCAGCACCTCGTACGCCACCTGCGAGGCGGTCAGCAGTGCCGTCACCCCGGCCGAGGTCAGCGTGCCCCAGATCAGCGTGCCGGTCTGGATCCCGAGCACGACTCCCCAGGCCTGCCGCCGCCCTCCCAGCGCGGAGGTGCGCAGGACCAGCGCGGTGTCCAGCCCGGGGGTGATCGTGAGCAGGCCGACGACGAGGGCGAAGGACCACAGGGCGGTTGTCATCTCCATGGGGCCCGATCGTAGGGGAGGCCGATCGGGCCGGGCCCCGCGGCCGTCGGGACGGCTCGGCGGCCGCCGGGACGGGCGGCACGACGCGGACTGGGGGACGACGGGGCCGGGCGGCACGACGCGGGCGGCGGACCGTCCGTGGTCCGCCGGCCCGCCGCCCGCCGTCGTCGCGGTCCGCTACTGCTCCTGGCAGCCGCGCTGCCAGTTCCAGCCGACGAAGGTGTGGCGCAGCTGCACGTCGAAGGTGCAGGAGTAGCTGAGGTCGGGGTTGAGGGTCAGGTAGCTGTGGTGGGTGTTGGCGTACCAGGCGCCGGTGACGTCGAAGATGCCCTTGTAGGAGAAGTCCGCGTGGGCCTGGGAGTTCACCACGGCGCAGTCGGTGGTGCAGTCGTCGCTGTTGGTGGCGGAGGCCACCGACCAGCCCGCGTTCCACGGCTCGCGGTTGAAGCCCTGGGTCGCGGTGGTGGCCGCGGTGGTGATCCTGCCGTCGGCGGTGTTCCAGTCGGAGGTGGTGTACAGGCCGGTCATCCGGATGTTGCAGCAGTCGTACATCTCGTTCGCGCTGGTGATCCGGCGGTGGCCGGCGGCGGTGGTGCCGGCCGCCAGGGCCTTGCCGGCGGCGCGGGCGGCCGGGGCCGCGGCCGGGACGTACGTCACCGGGCCCTCCTGGGGCTTGCAGTCCTCGCCGATCGTCACCGTCTGCTGGACGGACATGCCCGCGGGCGGGACCGGGAGCGAACCGGTGAGCGTCACGCCGTCGCAGGTCCGGGCGCTCGGGGCGTCGGCGGCGGGTGCCGCGACGGCCCCCGGGGCCATCGCCATGAGCAGACCGGCCGCACCGAGCGCTACCGTAACCAGACGCTTCTTCACAGTCCCTGTTCCCCTCGTGAGTTACCTGCCGGTAAGCCTAGGGGCGGCCCCCACCGGCTCCGAGCGGATTGGCAGGAAGCTGCAACGCCCGGTGCCGGCGGGGTCGTCGGGACGGCTGGGACCCCTGCGTCGGCAGGGGTCCCGGCGCCGCCGGGGGCGGGTGGCGTCAGGTCACGTTCAGGCGCGCCGCCAGTCGCAGCAGGCCGGGGCTGAGCCGGGAGAGCAGTCGGGCGGCCTTGGCCTCGGGGGTGACCGGGACAACGGCCTTGCCGGTCCGCACGGCGGTGACGATCGCCGCGGCGACCTTCTCGGGCGGGAAGCCGCGGCGGGCGTAGAGCCTGGCGGCCCGGGCCTGCTTGGCGGCCTGCTCGGCGGCGGTGGTCGCGGAGAAGGTGGAGGTGCGGGTGATGTTGGTGTTGACGATGCCCGGGCAGATGGTCGAGACGCCGATGCCGTGGCCGACGAACTCGGCGCGCAGGCAGTCGGAGAGCATGAACACCGCGGCCTTGCTGGTGGCGTAGGCGGTGAGGGCCTTGGCCGGGAGGTAGGCGGCGGCCGAGGAGACGTTGACGATGTGGCCGCCCTGGCCGCGGTCGGCCATCAGGGTGCCGAAGGCGCGGCAGCCGTGGATGACCCCCCAGAGGTTGACGTCCAGGACGCGCTGCCACTCCTTCTCGGTGGTCTGCAGGAAGGTCCCGGAGTGGCCGATGCCGGCGTTGTTGACCAGCACGTCCGGCACGCCGTGCTCGGCGGCGACGGTCTGCGCGAAGGCGTCCAGCGCGGCGCCGTCGGAGACGTCCACCCGGTAGGCGTGCGCGGGCGGGCCGATCAGCGAGGCGAGTTCGGCGGTGCGCTCGGCGGCCGCGAGGTCGAGGTCGCAGACCACCACCTCGGCGCCGTCCTCGGCGAAGGCCAGGGCGGTGGCCCGTCCGATGCCGCTGCCGCCGCCGGTGACGACCACCAGCCGGCCGTCGCCCTCGGCGGTCCGGGCCCCGCCGGCGGCCCCGGTCTCGATGCGGGCGGTGAACTCGCGGACCATCCCGGCCACCACGGCCCCCTTCTCCAGCAGCGCCGACCAGTGGCCGGCGTGCAGGGTGCGCCGGGTCAGCCTGGGCACCCAGCGCTCCAGGCCCTCGAAGAGGTGGGTGCCGACGTAGCGGTCCCGGGTGAGGGTGATCAGCTGGACCGGCACCTCCGTCGGCCGCTCGCGCGGACTGCCCATCGTCGGGCGGAAGTTGGCGCGGTACAGCTCGATGCCCCGGACCGCGTCGCGGCGCAGGGTGGGTTGCGGGTGGTCGGCGCGCGGGGTGACGCCCTCCAGGTCGCGCAGCACCCGCGGCCAGGCCCGGGCGAGGCCCAGGCGCCAGACGGCGGGGGCGAGGTAGGGCAGGTGGAAGGCCGTGATGTACCAGGAGTGCAGGCCCTGGTGGAGCAGCTGTCGGAGGTGGCGCGGGGTGGGGCGGCGCAGCCGGTGGCGCAGCCAGTGGCCCGTGTGGTCCAGGGACGGCCCGGAGATGGTGGTGTACGAGGCGATCCTGCGCTCGGCGCCGGGCGCGGTGACGGCCTCCCAGGACTGGATCGAACCCCAGTCGTGGGCGAGCAGGTGCACCGGGCGCTCCGGGCTGACCGCGTCGGCGACGGCGAACAGATCGGCCGCGAGCTGCTCCAGCCGGTAGCCGTCCCGGTCGGCGGGCACGCCGGACTCGCCGGCGCCGCGCACGTCGTAGCGGACCACGTGGTGGTCGCGGGCGAGGTCGGCGGCGACGTCGTCCCAGACGGCGTGGGTGTCCGGGTAGCCGTGCACCAGGAGGACGGTCGGGGCGTCCGGGTCGCCCTGCTCGAAGACGGCGAGCGGGAGGCCGCCGGAGTGGACGGTCCGGCGGCGGGTCGGGGTCGTCATCGGGTGGCCTCCTGGGGGGTCGGCCCGTCGTGGGCCGGCCCGTCGTCGGTCGACTGGGTGTCCGCCCGTCCGGCGGTGGCCGACCGGGTGTCGGCAGGCTCGATGGTGGCCGAGTCGTCGGTGGCGGTCCAGCGGCGGACGTGCGGGAGGTCGTCATCGAGCCAGTGGGCGTCGTCCTCGGTGACGACCAGCAGTTCCTCGAACTTGATGCCCACGCCGCGGAAGGCGATGTGCGGCTCGACCGCCCACAGGCCCGGAGTGGGCGCGTGCCGGGACGACCGGCCGTCCGCCCACAGCGGTGAGCGGCCGTGCAGGCGCTCGGTGACGAGTTCGCGGCCGAGGGTCTGGAGGGTGCGCACGCCGAAGCCGAGGACGTTCACCCCGGCCGGACCGCGGGCGGTGGCGCGGGTGACCTGGTGGCCGATCACCCGGCCCGGGTAGACCTGGTGGCGGTTGTCGTAGCCGTGCGCGGCGAGCTGGGCGTCCACGGCCGCGTACACCTCGGCGAGCGGCTTGCGGGCGCGCACCTCGGCGAGGATCAGTTCGCGGTAGACCCGGAGGTCGGCGGCCAGGCGGTCCCACACCCGGTTCTCGCCGACCTTCCCGCCGTAGCCGATGTCGGCGGTGTAGCCGTCCACGACGGGCGCGCAGTCCAGCACGTACGGCATGCCCTCCGCCAGGCGGCGGTTGCCGGCGAAGAACTGCAGCGGGGTGTGGAAGTGCCGGAAGGCGGTGCGGTCGCCGAACCAGGCGAAGGGGACGTGGAAGAAGTCCTGCACCCCGGCGGCGACCAGGCGGCGGCGCAGCTCGGCGGTGGTCTGCCGCTCGGTGACGCCCGGTTCGATCCAGGCGGCGACCTCCTCGGCGCAGTGGTAGGCGAGTTGCTGGGTCTCGCGGAAGCGGGCGAGATCGCGCTCGGTGTAGCGGAAGGCGGGGGTCGCTTTCGCCATGGCAGGACTCCTTCTACAGGTCGAGCACGAGGGTCTCGCCCTCGGCGGCCCGGGAGACGCAGGGCAGCAGGGCGCCGGCGGCGCGCTGTTCGGGGGTGAGGCGGCGGTCCCGGTGGTCGGCCGCGCCGGACAGCAGGCGGACCTCGCAGGTGCCGCAGAAGCCCTGGTGGCAGGAGTACGGGAGGTCCGGGCGGGTCTCGCGCAGCACGTCCAGCGCGGAGCGGTCGGCGGGGACGTCCAGGGTCGGGCCGTCGGCGCCGATCCGGACGGCGAAGGGCCGTCCGTCGGTGATCGGGGCGGCGCCGAAGCGTTCGAAGTGCAGGGCGGACGCGTGGGAGCCGTCCAGTGCCCGCTGGACGGCGGCCAGCATCGGGGCCGGGCCGCAGCAGTAGACGGCGGCGCCGCGCGGGGCGTGGGCGAGCAGTTCGGCGCCGGTGGGGACGCCGCCGTGCTCGTCGTCGGTGCGCAGCACGACGCGGTGCGGGTCGAGGGCGCGCAGCTCGTCCGCGTAGGGAAGGGTGTCGGCGCTGCGTCCGACGTGCACGAGGCGCCAGTCCAGGCCGTGGCGCCGAGCCTCCCGGGCCATCGGCAGGAGCGGGGTGATGCCGATTCCGCCGGCGAGCAGCAGGACGGCGGGCTCGGCGCAGAAGGCGAAGCCGTTGCGCGGGCTGCGGGCGGTGAGCCGGGTGCCGGGGTGGAGGGTGTCGTGGATCTCGACGGAGCCTCCGCCGCCTGCGGGCAGCCTGCGCACGGCGATCCGGTAGCGGTGGCGGTCGGCGGGGTCGCCGGTGAGCGAGTAGTGGCGCTCGCGGCCGGAGGGCAGGGCGAGGCGCAGGTGGGCGCCGGGCTGCCAGGGCGGGAGCGGGCCGCCGGAGGGGTCGGCGAGGTCCAACTCGACGACGTCGGAGACCACGTCCCGGCGGGCGGCGACGACCAGTCGCAGCGGCGGGGTGGGGCGGCTGTACGGGCGGCGGGGGCTGCGGCGCAGCAGTGGGCCGCCGAGGGCCGGGGAGTAGCGGTCGCCGAAGGCGGTGAGGAAGCGCATGAAGGCGTCGGCGCGGGGGCGGCCGTAGAGGTCGGGCGGCGGGGTGCGGAGGTCCATCCGGGCGGGTCCTTGGGAGAGGCGGGGCGGGGACGCGGTCGTCGGGTGGGGCCCTCAGCGCCCGGCGGCGGCGCGGGCGGCCGGGGAGGTGGCGAGGTAGCCCAGCGCCTGGCTGGACGAGCCCTCCTGGGTGGGGTGGTAGCCCGGCCGCAGGTAGCGCAGGCCGGAGCGGATCGACCGGACCGGGTCGGGCAGCAGTCCGCGCCTGGCGATCCGCCCCGCCTCGCGCCAGGTCGGCTTGAGCCGCCCCCGGAGCGTCGGGTCGGCGGCCAGCAGGAAGCGGGCGCCGCGCACCCAGAGGTGGACGAGCAGCGGCCCGGACACCAGCATTCCGCGCACCCGGCGCAGGTACCCCGGGTCCAGGTGGACCATCAGGTCGAAGGCGACGCTGCGGTGCTCGACCTCCTCGGCGCCGTGCCAGCGCAGCAGGTCGAGCATCGTCGGGTCGGCCTCGGCCCGGTCCAGGCCCGGGGAGTTGAGGGCCCAGTCGCCGAGGAATGCGGTGAAGTGCTCGATCGCCGCGACGAAGGCGACCCGCTCGATGACGTTCTCCCGGCGCCGGGCGGGTGACAGCCCGGGCTTGTCGCCCAGGACCCGCTGGAACAGCCAGGCGATCTGCCGGACGTACGGGCGCGGGTCGAGGCCCTGGGCGAGGAGGTGGTCCAGGACTTCCTGGTGCGCCTCGGCGTGGATGGCCTCCTGCCCGATGAACCCGAGCACCTCCTCGCGCAGTTGCTCGTCGCGGATGAGCGGCAGCGCCTCCTTGAACACCTTGACGAACCAGCGCTCGCCCTCGGGCAGCAGCAGGTGCAGCACGTTGATGACGTGGGTGGCCATCGGCTCGTCCGGGATCCAGTGCAGCGGCAGTCCGGTCCAGTCGAAGCGGACGTCCCGGGGCTCCAGGACGAGGCTGTCGTGCACGCGCGCCGCGGGGGCGGCGAGGGCGGGGACGGGGGTGGATCGGGGCATGGCAGGCCCTCCTGACCTGGGAGCGGCGGCTCGGCTCAGGGAAACGTACTCGCCGGTAGGGGCGGCGACAAGGGTTTCGGAGCCTCTTATCGACATCGGGTCTAATAAGTGGTGTGCACCGGGAGGCGCCCTCGGAAACCCCCGGGGCCGGAAAGCACGCGGGCCCCGCCGGACGGTCGGTGTCCGGCGGGGCCCGTCGAGCGGGGTGCGGCCGTGCGGGTGCGGCGGTGCGGGGTGCGGCGGTGCGGGTGCGGCTCGGGACCTCAGACCGCCATCGCCAGCATCAGCGGCGCCGCCCGGGCCGCCAGCAGCTCGGCGGCGGCCTTCAGCTTGTGGATGTTGTCCACCGGCATCGAGGTGGCCAGGCAGCCGACCGTGGTGCCCGCGGTGATCGGCACCGCCGCGCACACCGTGCCGAGCGCGTACTCCTGGATGTCCAGCACCGGCACGGTGGCCGGCTGCCGCTCCAACCGGTGCATCAGCTGGTCGGCGTCGGTGACCGTACGGGAGGTGAGCCGGGCGACGGGGTGCCGGGAGAGGTGGTCGCGCCGGCCGTCCACGTCCAGCTGACTGAGCAGGCACTTGCCTATCGCGCTGGCGTGCGCGGTGGCGCGGAAGTCCACCCACTCCTGCACGGCGGGCGCGTGGTCGGCCGCCGAGACCGCCTCGACCGACAACTCCCCGTCGTGGTACCGGCCGAAGTACACCGCAGCGCCCAACTCGTCCCGGAGTTCGGCCAGTTTGCGGTTCAGCCTGGCCTTCACCAGCTGCTCCCGGTTGTGCTGCCCGAGCAGGGCGAAGGTGCCGCCGAGCACCCAACCGCCGTCCTGGCACTGGAGGTAGCCCTCGATCTCCAGGAGTTCGGCGAGCCGCCGGACGGTCGGCAGGCCGAGCGAGGTCTCCCGGGCGAGCGCGACCAGGGTGGCGCCGTCAGGGTGCCGGTCGACGGCCTCCAGCAGTCTGAGGGCGTACTGCAGGGAGGTGAACGGGCCGGTCGGGCCCTGGTCCAGCGCGGCGTGACGACCCGGGGCTGGTGTCGACATGTCGTCCCCTTCCGATGTCCCCCCACGGAGCGACCGCGGGCAGGCCTCAGCCTATCCACCCGGCGGCTCCGGCAACTGCTGTCCGTGAATATCCGTGAACATTCCGTGGAGCAGCTGCCGGTCGGACGGTGACGGGAGCGCCGGCGCACCCCCGGCGGGCGCCACTCCGGTCCCACCGGACGACTCGGGCCGACTCCGGATACCTCCGGACACCTCCGGACACCTCCGGACGACTCCGGCCGCACGACGCCCGCGGGCCCCTCCCCCACTGCCCAGGGGGGAGGGGCCCGTCGAGCGGCCGCCGGGGTGCGGGCCCCGGCGGCCGGTGAGGGTGCGGAAGGGTCGGTGCGTCAGTCGGTCCCCGGCCGCCGGCCGGGGCTCAGCCCTCGTCGCCCGCGCGGAGCTTGGCGACGGCGGCGGCGAGCCGGGCGCCGTACTCCGCGTCGGCCGCGTGGAAGTGGGCCAGGTTCTTCTCCACCACGTCGTCCCGGGTCACCTGCGCCAGGGAGCCCGCGATGTTGTTGATCAGCCGGGCCTTCTCGCCCTCCGACATCAGCCGGTACAGCTCGCCGGCCTGGAAGAAGTCGTCGTCCTTGGTGTGGGCCGGCGTGGTGTAGGTGCCGGTGTGGCCGCTCACCCTGACCGGGGCGGCGAGCGCGGCGTCGCTCTGGGCCGGGCCGTCGTAGGAGTTGGGCTCGTAGTTCTTGCCGCGGCCGGCGCTGTTGACGGCCATCAGGCCGTCCCGGCCGTAGTTGTTCGCCTCGGTGGCGCGCGGGGCGTTCACCGGCAGCTGGGTGTGGTTGACGCCGAGGCGGTAGCGCTGGGCGTCGGCGTAGGCGAACAGGCGGCCCTGGAGCATCTTGTCGGGGGACGGCCCGATGCCGGGAACGAAGTTGTTCGGCGAGAACGCGGACTGCTCGACCTCGGCGAAGACGTTCTCCGGGTTGCGGTTGAGCACCAGGCGGCCGACCTTGACCAGCGGGTAGTCGGCGTGCGGCCACACCTTGGTGAGGTCGAAGGGGTTGAAGCGGTAGTCCGCGGCCTCGGCGACCGGCATCAGCTGGACGTAGAGCGTCCAGGACGGGAACACCCCGCGCTCGATGGCCTGGTGCAGGTCGCGCTGGTGCGAGTCGGCGTCGGCGCCGACCACCTCGGCGGCCTGGTCGCCGTCCAGGCAGCGGATGCCCTGGTTGGTCTTGAAGTGGTACTTCACCCAGTAGGCCTCGCCCTCGGCGTTGACCCACTGGTAGGTGTGCGAGCCGTAGCCGTTCATGTGGCGGTACGAGGCGGGGATGCCGCGGTCGCCGAACAGCCAGGTGATCTGGTGGGTCGAGGCCGGCGAGTGCGCCCAGAAGTCCCAGACGTTGTCCGCCTCCTGCACGCCGGTGTACGGGTCGCGCTTCTGGGAGTGGATGAAGTCGGGGAACTTGATCGGGTCCTTGATGAAGAACACCGGGGTGTTGTTGCCGACGAGGTCGTAGTTGCCGTCCTCGGTGTAGAACTTCACCGCGAAGCCGCGGGGGTCGCGCACCGCGTCGTTGGCGCCCAGGTTGCCGGCCACGGTCGAGAAGCGCAGGAAGACCTCGGTGCGCTTGCCGACCTCGGACAGGAACGCCGCCCGGGTGTACTTCGACACCTCGTCGGTGACCTCGAAGTAGCCGTACGCGCCGGAGCCGCGGGCGTGCACGACGCGCTCCGGGATGCGCTCGCGGTTGAACCGGGCCAGCTTCTCCAGCAGGTGCTGGTCCTGGATCAGCAGCGGACCGTACTCACCGGCCGAGGCCGAGTTCTGGTTGTCGGCGACCGGGGCGCCGGACTCCGTGGTCAGGATCTTGGACATGGAGGGTCCTTCAGGTGTCGAAAAGGCGGTGCGTGGAGAGGGGTGGGCGGCGGGCTCAGACGCCGAGCAGGCGCCAGAGCGCCGACCGGCGGCGGGCCGAGTGCTCGCCGTCGGGCCCGTCGGCCGGCCGGAGGTCGGCGACCGCGGCGGTGGCGGCGGCCGGGTCCGCCAGCGGGCGGGCGGCGGCCAGCGCGGCGGCCTCCTCCGCGGTCAGGCCGGCCTCGGTGAGCGCGGCCGCGGCCTCGGCGGCGGGAAGGGCGTTGAACCAGCGCAGCGCGAGGGCCGCGCGGCCGGCCTCGGTGAGGCGGCCGGTGAGCCGGAGGCGGGCGACGCCGCCGTCCGGGTAGACGTTCATCCGCACGTGGGTCACCGGGCGGCCCACGTCCAGCCGGAACCGGTGCCGGGTGTCGGGCTGGAGGCGGGTGCGGGGCAGGATCTCGAACCACTCGCCCTCGGCCGGTGTCTGCGAAGGCGCAGCCTGTCCGGCCGAGGCGTCGAAGCCGAGCAGGTCGGCCCAGCCGGGGGCGTTGGCGACGAAGTGGGTGGTGTCCACCTCGGCGGCCAGGACCTCGCCGCCCCCGGCCAGGGCGATCTGCACCCAGTCGTTGGCCTTGTCGCGCCGACGCCGGGTCTCCCAGCCCTCGCCCATGACGGAGGCGCGGCCGGGAGCGTTCAGGTTGTGCGGGGAGGAGAAGTAGCGGTCGGAGGCCGCCTCCGCGACGCCGCCGTACTCCTGGGCGGCCAGGTCGAAGGTGAGGCCGTCCAGTTCGCGCGGGTCGGGCAGCACCTCGCCGTGCACCCGGAGCCGGGCGACGCCGCCGTCCGGGAAGATGTTCAGCCGTACGTGGGTGTAACGGGTGCCGTCCTGGACGGTGAACTCGTGGGCAGTGTCGCCCCGGAGCGGGGTGCGCGGCAGGATGACCGTCCACTCGGCGTCCTGGAGCTCCTCGGGCGAGGGGTGCCCGGGGACGGAGGCGGCCTCGACCGAGGCGCTCTCCGGGTAGTTGCCGGTGAAGTGCGCGGTGTCGACGATCAGGCCGCGGATCACGCCGCCGACGCCGAGCCGGACGATCGCCCAGTCGTGGTCCTGGTCGGTGGGGTGCGGCTGGTCGGCGGAGACGCCGCGCCGGCGCTTGGACTCCCAGCCGTCCATGATCTGGCCCTTGTGGCCGAAGGTGTGCGGACGGAACTCGGCGGGCTTGGCGACCAGCAGGTTCTCCGCGTCCGCGAAGGTGTCCTCGTTGGTGGCGACGACGCCCGCGCCGAGCAGCCGGGAGGCCAGGTTGACCAGCTCGGTGAAAGGAGCGCTCGGGGTGTCGGCAGTGGTCACTGACTCTCCTCGGGAGACGGTGTCGGTTCAGGAAGCGTTGTCGGTACGGGAGTCGGCGGGCCGGGTCAGCTGGCGGCCGAAGGGCAGCCCGCCGGTGTCCACCGCGCGGCCGCGCAGCCAGGTGGTGCGCACGGCGCCGGTCAGCGTCCTCCCCGCGTACGGCGTGACCGGATTGCGGTGGTGCAACTCGGCGGGGTGGACCGCGAACTCACCGTCGGGGTCGAAGGCGACCAGGTCGGCGTCGCGGCCCGGCGCGATGGCGCCCTTGGTGCCGGTGAGGCCGACCAGTTCGGCCGGTCCGGCGGACATCCAGCGCACCACGTCGGCCAGGGTGTGACCGCGGCGTCGGGCCTCGGTCCAGATCGCCGGCAGGCCCAGCTGCAGCGAGGCGATGCCGCCCCAGGCGGCCGCGAAGTCGCCGCTCCCGCCGTACTCCGGCAGCAGCTTGAGGTCCGGGGTGGACGGCGAGTGGTCGGAGACGACGGCGATGAACTCCCCGGCGGCCAGGGCCTGCCAGAGCGCGTCCCGGTTGGCCTCGTCGCGGATCGGCGGGCAGCACTTGAACGCGGTGTCGCCGTCCGGCACCTCCTCGGCCGCGAGCGTCAGGTAGTGCGGGCAGGTCTCGGCCGTCACCTGGACGCCGTCCTCCCGGGCCCGGCGCAGCAGCGGCAGCACGGCCGCCGAGGAGACGTGCAGGATGTGCACCCGGGCGCCGGTGCGGCGGGCCGTGTCGAGCAGGTGGGCGACGGCCGCGGTCTCCGCGTCGGCCGGGCGGGAGGCGAGGAAGTCCCGGTAGTCGGCGCCGGGCCGCTGCGGCGCGGCGGCCAGCACGGCGGCGTCCTCGGCGTGGATGATCGCCAGCGCGCCGAGGCGGGCCTGCTCGGCCAGCGCGGCCTCCAGGTCGGCGCCCTCGACGTGCGGGAACTCGTCCACGCCGGAGGGGGAGAGGAAGCTCTTGAAGCCGAACACGCCCTCGCGGTGGAGCGGTTCGAGGTCGGGAACGTTGCCGGGGACGGCGCCGCCCCAGAAGCCCAGGTCGACCCAGGCCTGGCCCTCGGCGGTCTTCCGCTTGACGGCCAGCCCGTCCGCCGTGGTGGTGGGCGGCACGGAGTTGAGCGGCATGTCGATGATCGTGGTGACGCCGCCGGCCGCGGCGGCCCGGGTGGCGGTGGCGAAGCCCTCCCACTCGGTGCGGCCGGGCTCGTTGACGTGCACGTGGGTGTCGACCAGGCCGGGCAGCAGGGCGGTGTCGCCGAGGTCGACGAGTTCGCCGTCGCCGACCGGAAGCGATCCGTACTCGGCGACCTGCTCGATCCTCCCGTCCCGGATCAGCACGTCCGCGGGACGCTCGCCGTCGGGCAGCACGGCCCGGCGGGATCGGATCACCGACGGCTGGCTGAAAGGCATGGGAGACCTCCGAAACCTGGGAGTTGGGGGTGGTGGAACACGGGTGGAGGCGAAGGATTGCCCGGAGCCTAGGCCTGCCTTCAACAAAACGTCAATGGAGGAACGTACGAGGGCTCAGCCCGCCAGCATCTCCCCGGCCAGGCGCTCCCCCGCGACCTCGGCCAGCTCGCCGGCCCTGGTCAGGCTCTCCCCCGGCTGCTCGGCCAGGTCGGTGAGCGCGACCGCGGCGGTGAACCCGGCCGCGCGCCACTCGGGCTCGGAGAGCTCCAACCGGCCGGCCACGGCAGCCACCCGAACCCCCGCCCGGGCGGCCGCCGCGGCGACTCCGGCGGGGGCCTTGCCGTGGAGCGTCTGAGCGTCCAGGCAGCCCTCGCCGGTCACGACGAGGCGTGCCCCACGCACGGCCTCGTCGAAACCCAGCAGTTCGAGCAGGAGCTCGATACCGGGTCGCATGGTGGCGCCGAGCAGGGCGAGGGCCGCGAAGCCCACCCCGCCCGCGGCCCCGGCGCCGGGGGCCTCCCGCAGGTCCCGGCCGGTGGCCGCGGCGACCTGGTCCGCGAAGCGGGCCAGGCCCGCCTCCAGCACCACCAGGTCCTCGCCGTCGGCGCCCTTCTGCGGGCCGTAAACGGCGGCGGCGCCGCGCGGCCCGAGCAGCGGGTTGTCCACGTCGCAGGCCACCACCAGCTCGACCCCGGTCAGCAGCTCGGCCAGCCGGCCGAGGTCGACCCGCTCGAGCCTGCGCAACGCGGCCCCGCCGGGGGGCAGTTCGGTGCCGTCGGCGTCCAGCAGGCGCACCCCGAGCGCCTGCACCATGCCGGCGCCGCCGTCGGTGCCGGCGCTGCCGCCGAGGCCGAGCACGATCCGCTTGGCGCCCAGGGAGACGGCCCGGCCGATCAGCTGTCCGACGCCGTAGGAGCCGGCCACCAGCGGGGCCGTCCGGCCGCCGGGCAGCCGGGCGAGTCCGGAGGCCTGGGCGAGCTCGACCACGGCGGTGTCGTCGCGGACGGCCAGCGCGGCGTCCACCGGCAGGCCGGTCGGCCCGGCCACCTTGGCCGGGACCCGGGTGAATCCGGCGGCGAGCGCGGCGGCCAGGGTGCCCTCGCCGCCGTCGGCGACGGGCAGCTCGCGCACCTCGGTGCCGGGCGCGGCGCGGCGGATGCCCGCGGCGATCCGGGCGGCGACCTCGGCACCCTCCAGGGTGCCCTTGAACTTGTCCGGAGCTACGACCACATGGCCCTGGTGGGGGGTGGGGGGCATGGCGTGGTCCTCACTTCCGTACGGGGTCCGCGGTGGTTCGTCAAGCATCGGTCCGGTGGCCCGGGGGCGCCAGGGCCCCCGGGTGGGGGGCGACCCCCGCCCGGGTGGTGGCGGTGCGGCCACCACCCGGACGGCGGTGCGACCCCCTCCCCGCCGTTCCCCTCGTCCCGCTTCCGACGTACGAGGGGCTCCCCTCGGCGGGGAGGGGGCCGGGCGACGCGCGTGGCACGACCGAAGTGCCCCCGGGGGAGGGTGGCGCGTCACCGGCTGGGTCGACCGGCGGGCGGGCGGATGAGCCCCGGCCCGCACGCCGGTCGGGTCTGGCCTCCTGGCGGCGCGGGCACGACCGGATCAGGTACACGCCGCCAGGAGGAGTTCAGGGCCGGGGGCTCCGCTCGGGGAGCCCCCGGGGGTGCTACTTGACCTCGCGGCCGGAGAGCCGCTCGACGCCGCGCAGCAGCGCCGAGTGGTCGAGCGAGCCGTCGCCGTTGGCCCGGGCGGAGGCGACCAGCTGGGCCACCACGGCGCCGACCGGCAGCGCGGCGCCCACGGCGCGGGCGGCGTCGGTGACGATGCCCATGTCCTTGTGGTGCAGGTCGATCCGGAAGCCGGGGGCGAACTCGCGGTTGAGCATGTTCGCCTTCTTGCGGTTGAGCACGGTGGAGCCTGCCAGGCCGCCGCCGAGCACGTCGAGCGCGGCGGCGAGGTCGACACCGGCGTTCTCCAGGAACACCACGGCTTCGGCGAGCACCTGGATGTTGACCGCGACGATCAGCTGGTTGGCGGCCTTGACGGTCTGGCCGGCGCCGGCGGGGCCGACGTGGACGACCGTGGTGCCGAGCGCGTCGAACAGCGGCTTGGCCTCGGCGAAGTCCTCCGCCGCGCCGCCGACCATGATCGACAGCACTGCCTCGATCGCGCCGGCCTCGCCGCCGGAGACCGGGGCGTCCAGGGCGCGCACGCCCTTCTCCTGGGCGGCCTTGCCGACCTTGATCGAGGTCTGCGGGGTGATCGAGGACATGTCGATCACCAGGGTCCCGGCCTTGACGTTCTCCAGGACGCCGCCCTCGCCGAGGATGACCGCCTCGACGTGCGGGTCGGCCGGGACCATGGTGATGACGACCTCGGCGTCCTTCACCGCGTCCGCGATGCTGGCGGCGCCCTGGCCGCCGGCCGCGACGACGGCGTCGATCGACGCCTGGGAGAGGTCGAAGCCGGTCACCTGGTGGCCGGCCTTGACCAGGTTGACGGCCATGGGCTTGCCCATGATGCCGAGGCCGACGAAGGCAATCTTGCGGGAGGCGCTCATCGCGTCGAGTTCCTTACGTGTGCGGGGTGGGTGGTGGCTCGCCGGGCGGCGCGGGCGGGCCGGACTGCCGGTCGGTGCGGGCGGACCGCGCGACCGGGCGGCGCTACCGGGCGGCGCGCAGCTCGCGCGGCAGCCAGCCGAAGCTGTCGGCGCTGACGCCGGTGGAGGGGCGGTACTCCAGACCGATCGAGCCGGTGTAGCCGGCGGCGCTGAGCCGGGCGAACAGGTCCTCGAAGTCCAGCCCGCCGGTGCCGGGCTCGTTGCGGCCCGGGTTGTCGGCGATCTGCACGTGGCCGATCCGGTCGGCGTGGGTGTCGATGACCGCCGCGAGGTCCTCGCCGTTCATGGCCAGGTGGTACAGGTCGCAGAGGAACTTCGCGTTCCCCAGGCCGGTCGCGGCGTTGACCCTGTCGACCACCTCGACCGCGGCGACGGCGGAGACCAGCGGGTAGTCCGGGGACTCGGTCCGGTTGAGCGCCTCGATCAGCAGGACGGCGCCGATCCCGTGCGCGGCCCGGGCGGCGAGCACCAGGTTCTCCAGCGCCAGGGCGTCCTGCTCGGCCGGGTCGACGCCCTCGACCCGGTTGCCGTACAGCGCGTTGAGCGCGGTGGCACCGAGCGAGGAGGCGAGCTCGGCGGCGACGGGGACGTTGGCCCGGAACCGCTCCTTCTCGGAGGGCACCGAGACGGTACCGCGGGCGCCCTGGGTCAGGTCGTCCAGGAAGTTGAGGCCGGTGAGCCGGACCCCCGCATCGCTGAAGGCCTTGCGCAGCGCGTCCAGTTCGGCCCGGGACGGCTCGTGCTCGGTGCCGAAGGGCCACCAGAGCTCGGCCGCCGTGAAGCCGGCCGCGGCGGCCGCGGCGGGGCGTTCCAGCAGCGGGAGTTCGCTGAACAGGATCGACAGGTTGACCGTGAAGCCGTGCTTGGCAGCCGCCGTCACGTCCATCACCTCTCACTCTCTCTTCCTTCATCCGCAACTTCCACGATCCGGAAGAGGGATTCTGTGTGGTGGAAGCATCTCCGGCCCGGCGAGCGGGTGTCAAGGGTGCCGCAACATTTTGTTGAAGCCGCCGGGTCGGGCCCGCCGGCCGGGCTAGCGGCTGTTCGATCACCCAGGCCCTGCCCGCCGCCACCCCCGCTCGATACAGTGAGGACGTGCGATTGATGGTGGAGTTCACGACAGAACCGTTCGAACTGGACACGTTCCCCGAGCACGCCGCCGCGGCCCGCAAGGTCGTCGACGAGGCCGGCCTGGACGTGTCCGTCGGCCCCTTCGGGACCGGCGCCGAGGGCGAGGCCGAGCAGGTCCTCGCCGCGGTGACCCGGCTACTGCGGGAGACCCTGGACTCCGGAGCGACCCGGATCTCCGTCCAGGTCAGCGTCTTGGGCGAGGAGGGCGGTACGCCGTGACCGAGCACGTGGATCACCCGCTCGCCGCGGCGGTCAAGCCGCTGCTGGACGCGGTCGGCGCGACGCCCGTCCCGCTGGACGAGGCGAAGTCCGAGGACGTCGTCCTGGAGTGGGAGGGCACCCCGGCCCTGGCCGTCCGGCTGCCGCACCTGAGCAGCGCGCTGGACCGGCTGCTGGCCGAGATGGCCCGCCAGTTCGACGGCCGGCCGCTGGCCGAGCTGGACCGCTGGGAGAAGCAGCGGGTCGTCGCCCTCCTGGAGGAGCGCGGCGCCTTCACCGTCCGCCACGGCGTCGAGACGGTCGCCTCGGCGCTCGGCGTCAGCCGCTTCACGGTGTACAACTACCTCAACCGCCAGGACGGCACGAAGCCCTCCTGAGGGCGGGCGGCCCCCTCGACGAGAAGGCGGCCCTCCGAGCGAGTGACCCCGCCCCCGGACAGTGTGGATCGCCCCGGGGCGGGGCACACTTGGCGAATCGCACACGAAAGGGCCCGGCATCGCGGGTCGGTTCAAAACGTAACCACCAACCGTTCAACAAACTGTTGACGGCTGGGTGGGGTCGATCTAGCTTTTCCGGGTGGCACCACTCTTCAGGAGGTCCACTCGTGACCAACCACCCCCACGCCCTCGAGTCCCTGGCCGCGGCCGATGCCGCCGAGCTGGAGGACATCCTGCTGGACGTCTGCTCCAGCCCCCGCTGGGCCGCCGCCGTCGCGGCGGCCGGCCCCTGGTCCAGCCGTGAGGCCCTGCTCGCCGCCAACGCGGCGGCGATGGCCGAGCTGACCGACGCGGACCTGCGCGACGCGATGGCCGGCCACGCCCGGATCGGACAGCCCAAGGCGGGCGACGCCACCTCCGAGCGCGAGCAGGCCGGCATCCAGGGCGTGGACCAGGCGCTCCTCGACGAACTGCGCGAGGCCAACGCCGCCTACGAGGCGAAGTTCGGCCACGTGTTCCTGATCTGCGCGACCGGCCGCACCGCGGCCACCATGCTCGCCGCCCTGCGGGAGCGCCACCCCAACGACCCGGCCACCGAGGCGGAGATCGTCCGGGGCGAACTGCGCAAGATCAACGACATCCGGCTCAACCGCCTCCTCGACGGCAACTGACGCATCGTCAAGAATGCCTCGCGGACCGGTGCACGCCGGCCGGTCGCCGCGTCGTCGCCTCCTTCCCGGCGACCGACGCACCATCACCTCTGCCATCAGTAAGGTCACCTCACCCATGACTGGCATCTCCACCCACGTGCTCGACACCAGCCTCGGCCGCCCGGCCGAGGGCGTCCCGGTCGAGCTCGCACTGCACACCGAGGGTGGCTGGCAGGTGCTCGGCACCTCCGCCACGGACTCCGACGGCCGGGTCAAGGACCTCCCGGCCGTGGAGGCGGGCTCGGTCGTCCGGCTGCTCTTCGACACCGGCGCGTACTACGCGCTCAAGTCCGCGGAGCCGCCGTTCTTCCCCGAGGTCTCGATCGTCTTCACGGTCGCGCCCGCGCAGCACCACTACCACGTGCCGCTGCTGCTGAACCCGTTCGGATACTCGGTCTACCGCGGAAGCTAGTAGACCGACCTGGAAGCTTAGGAGCCTGTCATGGCCCACGTGCTCGGTCAGAACCAGTACGGCAAGGCGGAGAACCGCATCGTCCGGGTCTACCGCGACTCCACCCGCCACGAGATCAAGGACCTCAACGTCTCGGTCTCCCTCCAGGGCGAGTTCGAGGACGTCCACCTCACCGGGTCCAACGCCAACTGCCTTCCCACCGACACCACCAAGAACACCGTCTACGCCTTCGCCAAGGAGTACGGGATCGAGTCGGCCGAGGCCTTCGGCATCGTGCTGGCCCGGCACTTCGTCGACGACACCGAGCGCGGCGTCGTGCACAGCGCCCGGATCCGGATCGAGGAGTACGCCTGGGACCGGATCAAGACGCCGGACAACTCGGCCCGCTTCATCGGCTCGGAGGAGGTCGGCCACTCCTTCGTCCGCAACGGCCAGGAGACCCGCACCACCGAGGTGGTCTACGACGGCGAGAAGGTCCAGGTCATCTCCGGCCTGAAGGACCTCATCGTCATGAACTCCACCAACTCGGAGTTCTGGGGCTACATCAAGGACCGCTACACCACCCTGCAGGAGGCGTACGACCGCATCCTCGCCACCCAGGTCACCGCCCGCTGGAAGTACGGCTACAGCGGCCGCGACGGCGAGGCCCAGCCCAACTGGAACCGCTCCTACACCCACGTGAAGCGGCACCTGCTGGAGGCGTTCGCCGAGACCTACTCCTACTCGCTGCAGCAGACCCTGCACTCGATGGGCACCCGGGTCCTCAACAACCGCGCCGAGGTGGACGAGGTACGCCTCGAGCTGCCCAACAAGCACCACTTCCTCGTCGACCTGGAGCCCTTCGGCCTCAAGAACGAGAACGAGGTCTACTACGCCGCGGACCGCATGTACGGCCTGATCGAGGGCACCGTGCACCGCGAGGGCGTCGTCCCGGTCATCCCGGTCGTCTGACCTCCCCGCCCGACCGCAAGGACTCCGCCCGGAGTCGCCGCACCCACCGGCCCCCGACGGGCCGGTCGAGTCCGGGCGAGCGCACCGCCGGCACCACGAGCAGTACCCGCAGTTCCATGCACCACCTGTTTCTCCACCCCCACCCACCGGAGTTCGTGTTCGCCTCGCGGCGGCCGGCCCGGGGCACTGGAGAAGCGTCCCGAGGGATCCTTGCTCCGCCGTCCCGCCCTCGGGAGGTCTCCAGCGCCACGGGCGCGCCGGGAGCCACGGGCACAAGAGGGGCTCGACATGGCACCCAGCAGCACCAGTAGTACAGACGGCGGTTCCACCCCAGCAAGAACACCAGGCCCGGACGGCACGTCACAAGGCCTCCCCGGCAAGCCGTCCGGGTCCGGTACCCACCCCGTGGACGAGGTGTTGCCCCCGGTGAAGCTGTTCTCCACCGGTCTCCAGCACGTCGCCGCGATGTACGCGGGAGTCGTCGCACCCCCGCTCATCGTCGGCGCCGGCGTCGGGCTCTCACCCGCCGACCTCGCCCTGCTCATCTCGGCCAGCCTGTTCACCGCCGGACTGGCCACCCTGCTCCAGACCCTCGGCGTCTGGCGGATCGGTGCGCGACTGCCGTTCGTGAACGGCGTCTCGTTCGCGGGTGTCGCGCCCATGATCGCCATCGCCAAGGAACACGGACCGAAGGACGCCCTCCCGGTGATCTTCGGAGCGGTGATCGTCGCGGGGGTCCTGTGCTTCCTCGCGGCGCCGTACTTCTGCAAGCTCATCCGGTTCTTCCCTCCGGTCGTCCAGGGCACCGTGATCACCCTCATCGGGGTGTCCCTGCTCCCGGTGGCGGTGAACTGGGCGCGCGGCGGCTCGCCGAGCGCCCCCGGATTCGGCTCCATGCGGGCCATCGGCCTCGCCGCGCTCACCCTCGCCGCGGTGGTGCTCTGCAACCGGCTGCTGCGCGGCTTCTGGCAGCAGCTGTCCCTGCTCGTCGGACTGGCGTTCGGCACCCTGATCGCCTTCCCGCTGGGGCTCGCCGACTTCGGCGCGGTCAAGGAGGCGAAGGTCTTCGCCCTCCCCTCCCCGTTCCACTTCGGCGCGCCGATGTTCGACGCTGCCGCGATCGCCTCGCTCTGCATCGTCATGGTGGTCTCGATGACCGAGTCCACCGCCGACATGCTCGCGCTCGGCAAGATCGTCGACCGCGAGGCCGACGAGCCCACGCTCGCCGCCGGCCTGCGGGCCGACGGACTGGCCACCGCGCTCAGCCCCGTCTTCAACGGCTTCGCCGCCAGTGCCTTCGCCCAGAACATCGGGCTGGTGGCGCTGACGAAGATCCGCAGCCGGTTCGTGGTCGCGGCCGGCGGAGGCATCCTGATCCTGCTGGGGCTGTTCCCGGTGCTCGGTTCGGTCGTCTCCCTGGTGCCGCAGCCCGTCCTCGGCGGCGCCGGGATCGTGCTGTTCGGCACGGTCGCGGCGAGCGGGATCCGCACCCTCGCGGAGGCCGGCATGGAGTCCAGCTCCAACACCATCCTGGTGTCGGTCTCCCTCGGGGTCGGCATCATCCCGATCGCGGTGCCGGCCTTCTACGACTCCTTCCCGGAGGCCGTCCGGACCCTGATGCACTCGGGGATCTCGGCCGGCTGCGTGATGGCCGTCCTGCTCAACCTGCTCTTCCACCACGTCGGAGCCCCCCGCCGGTCCGGATCCGGCCAGACCTCCGGCGCGACGGTGCCGACGGCGACACCGTCCTGACCGGTCCGGGAGGGGCGCGCACCGCACGGTGCACGCCCCTCCCGGCCCTCCCCCATAGGAGTGAAACCATGGCAGTCCAGCCCCCGCCCGCCGACCAGCGGATCGTGATCGAGAACGTCGCGATCGCCACCGTCGACGCCGCCGACACCGAGTACGCCCGCGGCCACGTGGTCATCCTCGGCAACACGATCGAATCCGTCGGCGACGGCCCCGCCCCGGCGTGGCTGGACAACGTGGTGCGCCGGATCAACGGCGAGGGCCACCTGCTCACTCCCGGCCTGGTCAACACCCACCACCACTTCTACCAGTGGATCACCCGCGGCCTCGCCCAGGACGACATCCTGTTCGACTGGCTGGTCGCCCTCTACCCGACCTGGGCGCGGATCGACGACGAGCTCGTGCACGCCGCCAGCCAGGGCTCGGCCGCCGCCCTCCTCAAGTCCGGCTGCACCACCGCCTCGGACCACCACTACGTCTTCCCCCGGGACGGCGGCGACATCCTCGGCGCCTCCATCGAGGCCGTCCAGGAGCTCGGCCTGCGCTTCACCGCGCTGCGCGGCTCGATGGACCGCAGCAAGAAGGACGGCGGCCTGCCGCCGGACCACGCGGTCGAGGAGCTGGACGACATCCTGGCCGCCTCCGAGGCCGCCGTGGACCGCTACCACGACGCCTCCTTCGGCTCGATGCTGCACGTCGCCATCGCGCCGTGCTCGCCGTTCTCGGTCTCCACCGACCTGCTGCGCCAGTCCGCCGAACTCGCCCGCCGCAAGGGCGTCCGGCTGCACACCCACGGCTCGGAGACGGCCGAGGAGGAGCAGTTCTGCAAGGAGCTGTTCGGGATGGGGCCGACCGACTACTTCGAGTCGGTCGGCTGGCTCGGCGAGGACGTCTGGATGGCGCACTGCGTCCACATGAACGACTCCGACATCGCCAAGTTCGCCGAGACCGGCACCGGCGTGGCGCACTGCCCCTCCTCGAACGCCCGCCTGGCCGCCGGGATCGCCCGGGTGCCGGACATGCTCAAGGCCGGCGTACCGGTCGGGCTCGGCGTCGACGGCACCGCCTCCAACGAGTCCGGCGAGCTGGGCACGGAGCTGCGCAACGCGCTGCTGATCAACCGCCTGCACGGCTACCCCACCGCGCTCACCGGGCGCCAGGCGCTGCGGCTGGGCACCATGGGCGGGGCCCGGGTGCTCGGGCGCCAGAACGAGATCGGCTCGATCGAGGTCGGCAAGCTCGCCGACCTGGCGCTGTGGAAGATCGACGGGATCATGCACTCCTCGATCGCCGACCCGGTCGCCGCCCTCACCTTCGGCGCGCTGCCCCCGCTGGCGGTGCTGTTCGTCAACGGCAACGCCGTGGTCGAGAAGGGCCGGCTGACCGCCGTCAACGAGGACCGGATCGCCCGCGCCTGCGCCCGTGCGGCCAAGGAGCTCGCCTCCCGGCCGGTCTGACGGGTGGCCGGGCCGGTCGCGAGTCCGGCCCGGCCACCGCACCCGAATGACTCCGGGGCGCGCCCAGGGACGGTGCGTCACCCGGACTCCGCAGGCCCGGCAGGGCAGGCGGAACTGCGGCCCCGAACCCACGGCGAGGGTTCGGGGCCGTAGCGTGCCCAGGGGCGGGGGCGGAGGCAGGGGCGGAGCGGGGCGGGGCGGTCGCGGACGGCAGCGGGCTGCGGGCTGCGGGGCCGCCTGACCGCTGTGGGCGGTGGCGGCCCTGCGCCTCAGGCGGTACGCCCGTCAGACACGGTACGCCCGTCAGGCGGTGCGCCCGAGCGTGGCCAGGTAGGCGCGCCAGCCGCCGTGGTGGGTGATCTCGCGGTGCACGCCGCGCTCCAGCTCGCCCCGGGCGAGCAGCATGGACAGGCACGCGGAGCCGTCCTCCAGCTCGATCACACCGAGTTCCAGCTCCCTCGGCTCCCCGGGCAGGATGTCGTCCCGCAGGCGCTCCAGGCTGATGTCGTACAGCTCCCCTTCGATCGCGGTGTCGACGGCCGGATCGGCCAGCAGGCCCGGGCAGACGTCCGTCCCGCCGCTGTGGTCGATGGAGAAGAACCGGTACCCGGGGGCGGTCCGGGCCGGGCCGATCAGGGCGTCGGCGACCTTGCCGTGGAACGGTCCGCCGACCATCGCCTGACCGTTGAAGAAGACGCGCGCCATGGATGTGACTCCTCACGAGGGTTGAAAAGCGTGGCAGAAGGGCCGCTGCGGGCGCGGAGACCGTGGAAGGCCGCCGCCACAGGGCCTGGAGAAGGGCGTGCCAAAGGACCGTTCCGCACGGCGACGAAGAGGACAGGTGGATTTCGTCGCCGTACGGAACGGAGCAAAGGGGCGGCGCGACTGCTACAGCCCGGCAGGCGGCAGCAGTGGCCCCGGCGGATAGATTGGTGCTCAGCCCAGCAGGGGAAGCGCGGGGAGGGTCAGGAAGTCCGCGAATTCCTCGGCCAGGGCGACCTGTTCGAAGAGCCTGGCGGCCTCGCGCCAGCGGCCGGCGTCGTAGGCCTCGGTGCCCAGCTCGGTGCGGAGTTCGGCCAGTTCCGCGGCGACCAGGGTGCGGACCAGCTCGGCGGTGGCCTTCTCGCCGGTGTCGGACAGCACGACCCCGTTGTGGATCCACTGCCAGATCTGCGAGCGGGAGATCTCGGCGGTGGCGGCGTCCTCCATCATGTTGAAGATGCCGACCGCGCCGAGCCCGCGCAGCCACGCCTCGATGTAGCGGATGCCGACCTGGACGGCGTTGTGCAGCCCGGCGTGGGTGCAGGTGCCGCCCGCGCCCGCGATGTCGAGCAGTTCGGCCGCGGTGACCGGCTCGGACGGCCCCGGGTTGTCCTTCTGGTGGGGGCGCTCGCCCAGCACGGCGTCGAAGGAGGCGCGGGCGACCGGCACCAGGTCCGGGTGGGCGACCCAGGAGCCGTCGAAGCCGTTGCCGGCCTCGCGGTCCTTGTCCGCCTTGACCTTCTCCAGCGCGGCGGCGTTGACCTCGGGGTCCTTGCGGCTGGGGATGAACGCGGCCATGCCGCCGATCGCGTGGGCGCCGCGCCGGTGGCAGGTCTGCACCAGCAGCCGGGTGTAGGCAGCCATGAACGGCGAGGCCATGGTGACGCTGTTGCGGTCCGGCAGGATGTAGTGCTCGCCGGCGTCGCGGAAGTTCTTGACGATCGAGAACAGGTAGTCCCAGCGCCCCGCGTTGAGGCCGGCCGCGTGGTCGCGCAGTTCGTAGAGGATCTCGTCCATCTCGAAGGCGGCGGTGATGGTCTCGATCAGCACGGTGGCGCGGACGGTGCCGTACGGGATGCCCAACTCGGCCTGGGCGTGGGTGAACACGTCGTTCCACAGCCGGGCCTCGAGGTGGCTCTCGGTCTTCGGCAGGTAGAAGTACGGGCCGGAGTTGGGGTCCTCGGCGCCCCTGGCGAGCAGCCGCGCGGCGTTGTGGAAGAAGTACAGGCCGAAGTCGACGAACGCGCCGGCCACCGGGACGCCGTCGACCAGCAGGTGGTTCTCGTCCAGGTGCCAGCCGCGCGGGCGGACCACGACGGTGGCGAGTTCGGCGGCGGGCTTGAGGGTGTAGGCCTTGCCGGCCTCGCTGGTGAAGTCGATCCGGCCCTCGAAGGCGTCGATCAGGTTGACCTGGCCGCTGACGACGTTCTCCCAGGTCGGGGAGGTGGCGTCCTCGAAGTCGGCGAGCCAGACCCGGGCCCCGGAGTTGAGGGCGTTGATGACCATCTTCCGGTCGGTGGGCCCGGTGATCTCGACCCGGCGGTCCTGGAGGGCGCGCGGCGCCTCGGCGACCTTCCAGTCCCCGGCCCGGACGTCGGCCGTCTCCGGGAGGAAGTCCAGCGTGCCGGTGCGGGCGATCTCGGCGCGCCTGCTCCTCCGCCTGGCCAGGAGCTCCTGCCGGCGGCCCTCGAAGGCGCGATGGAGGCCGACGACGAAGGCGACCGCCTCCGGAGTGAGCACCTCCTCCGCCCGGTGGACGCGCGGACCGGCGACGGTGACAACCGGAGCGGCGGGAGAGGAGGCGATTGGGGGTACCCCCGGCCGGAGGCTGGGGGAGGGCCCCTGATCTGCAGCCATGAGCAGGACACTCCTAAGACGGTTGAGCCTGGCGAAGGGAGTTCCGGTGGGAACTTCCTCGGGAACTTCCTCGATCGATACCCGCCTGTCGGCGAGTTCGATTCTGTAAGGTGGAGAGTAGTTTCCGCGATACAGAATTTCAACGGTTTGTTGAAGAGGTCGCCGGGACTCTACTCCTCCCCGACAGCGAAGGGAACGCCGGTGGTTGCGACCCCCGACACAGCATCGACGACAGGCTCCGACCGCGCGAGCGGCGGCGTGCAGTCCGTCGAGCGAGCCTTCCAACTCCTGGAGGCGCTGGCCGACTCCGGCGGCGTGGCCACGCTCAGCGAGCTCTCCACCAGTTCCGGCCTCCCGATGCCGACCATCCACCGACTGGTTCGTACCCTCGTCCAACAGGGCTATGTCCGCCAGGACACCGCGCGTCGCTACACCCTCGGCCCCCGGCTGATCCGCCTCGGCGAGACGGCCGGCCGCCTGCTCGGCAGCTGGGCCCGCCCGTACCTGGCCGAGCTCATGGAGGCCACCGGCGAGACCGCCAACCTGGCGGTGCTGGAGGGCGGCGAGGTGGTGTACGTCGGACAGGTGCAGTCGCGGCGCTCGATGCGGATGTTCACCGAGGTGGGCCGGCGGGTGCAGCCGCACTGCACCGGCGTCGGCAAGGCACTGCTCGCCCAGCTCCCGGAGGACGAGGCGCGCGCGATACTCGGGCCCAACCCGCTGCCCGCGCACACCGAGTACACGGTCACCGACCCGCAGGAGCTGCTGGACCAGCTCGCCGAGGCGCGCGAGCGCGGCTACGTGGTCGACGACCAGGAGCAGGAGATCGGCGTCCGCTGCATCGCACTGGCCGTCCCGGGCGCGCCGACGCCCACCGCGCTCTCGGTGTCCGGCCCGGAGGCCCGGATCCGGGCGCTGGAGGAGCAGGCCGGAGCCTCCTCGCTGGTGCCGGTGATGCACCAGATCGCGGCCCGGCTGGGGCAGGTCCTCGCCCCCTGACGTGGCGTCAACGGCGGCTCGCGCAGCGGGAGGTGGACACCCCGCCTCCCGCACCCGCGGACTCCCCCGTTCGGCGGACGGGCGGGCGGGTTGCGCCGGTCCGGCGGCCGGCGCTGCGCCACCCTGGTGCGGGCGCCGCCGGCGACGGCGCGGGCGGCCGGAGCGCGAGGAGCGGTGAGCAGTGAGGGAACACGGGCAGCACGGGCACGGGCGTACCGGACGCCGGCACGGATCGAGGACCGGCCGGGCCCACTGGTGGACGGCGGCCGTGGCGGGCGTGGCGGCGGTCTGCACCGTCCCGGTGCTGGCCGCCGGACCGTCCTGGGCCGATCGGTCCGGCCCCCGGCCGGACGCGCAACCGGCACCGAAGCGCCCCGCCGCCGTGCCGTCCAGGTCCGACCTGGAGGTGATCCGGCTCGACCCGGACGCCGCTCCGCCCGGCGGCACCACCACGGTCCACGCCTTCGTCGCGAACCAGGGCCCGGACACCACGGCCTCGCCGTTCACCGTCACCGTCACCCTGCCGGACGGGGTGACGCCCGAGCCGCCGTACTTCCCCGAGGACTGCACGGCCGTCGGGCACCAGGTGCGCTGCGTCTTCGGGCCCGGACTGAAGGAGGGGCGCAGCGCGACCGCGCTCGTCCCGGTGCGCCTCTCCCGCGACCTGCCCCCGGGCACGCTGACCGGCGGGTCGGTCGCCGTGCGCAGTGCGGACGACCGGAACGGACGCAACGACCGGGAGCCGTTCGCCGTCCGCGTGGCGGACCCGGCCGCCGGTTCCTGAGAGCGGCCGGATCCGGGGGTGGGGGGGGGGGGGGGGGGGGGGGGGGCGGGCCCCCCCCCCCCCCCCCCCCCCCGCGACCGGGCACTCAGCGGTAGACGCGCACGTAGTCGGCGGCCATGGTGATCGGCGTGGTCCCCTGCGGCGCCGGGTGGTACTGGCCGGCGCACACCGAGAGGTTGAGGATCAGGTACGCGGACCAGTTCGCGCCGACGCCCTTGCCGTCCGAGAAGACCTTGACGCCGTTGACGTACCAGTCGACCGAGGTGGCGCCGTAGTAGGTGCCGATGGTGACCCACTGGTCCTTCGCGATGGCGCTCGCGTCGGTGTAGTACTTCGGGTTGCCGGGGTTGACGTGGTTGGTCAGCTCCAGCAGGTTCGGGTTGTCGGGGTGGTACTCGAAGGAGTCGATCTCCCCGTTGCCGTTCTTCCAGGTCCACAGGGCCGGCCAGGCGCCGGTGCCGGAGGGCAGCTTGACCCGGGTCTCGGCGTAGTCACCGGTCTTGACCTGGAAGCCCTCGCTGGAGCCCTCGGTGGTCAGGAAGCCGGTGTTCCAGGACTGCTTGCCGTTCTCCAGGGTGGGCCCGCCGGGGGCGGCGGTGAAGGTGGCGACCCCGTTGGCGACGCTGACGTTGGTCTTGTTCAGCCAGTCGAGCTTGTTGTCGTCCGGGTTGTGGTTGCCGTACTTGTACGAGGTGCTCTTGTCGCCGACCCAGCGCTGGCCCCAGCTGATCGAGCCGTTGAACTCGTCCGACCAGGTCAGCGACTTGCCGGCGACCGGGGAGGACGGCGCCGGGGTGCTCGGGCTCGCGGTGGCGCTCGGGCTGGACGGGGTCGCCGTCGGGGTGCTCGTCGGGCTCGGAGTCGTGGTGGGCGACGGGGTGGTCGTCGGCGAGGGGGTGGTCGTGGGGGCCGGGCTCGGCGTCGCGGTACCGGAGGCGGAGACCACCAGCTGCTGCGAGGGCAGGTTGTGCCAGGCGCCGCCCAGGTCCTGCCAGAAGCCGAACTCGGTGTACGTCCCGGCGGCCAGGGTGCGGGCGCCGCTGGTGTAGGTGAACCCGCTCGGGCAGATCTGCACGTTGGTGGCGTTGCCGGGGAAGTCGAGGTTGGTCCCGCGGGCGTCGCGCACGCCGACGCCGACGGTCTTGGCGGTGAAGCAGGACGAGGAGTGCAGGCCGAGCGAGGCGGTGGCGGCCTTGCCCGCGACCATGGCGGCGGGGGCGAGCCGGTCCTGGGTGACGGTCGGGCCGGTGGCGGCCTGGGCGCCGCTCACGGACGGCAGTCCGAGCAGGCCGGCGCCGCTGATGGCGAGCGCGCCGGTGGCGGCGAGCGCGGCGTTGCGACCGCGGTGGGACGGACGGGCGTGGCGGGGCGCGCGGCGCCCACGGGCAGGCTGGTGCATGGGAGTCCTCTGCGACGCCTGCGAGGTGAGCTGTCGGATTCGGGCTGCAGTTGCCCGGCCGCCCGGGGAGCGGCTTCACCCCTAGCCGGGCCCGCGCGCGAGAGCGCACGGGCCGGGCGCTGACCTTGGTTCCCCCGCTCCCGTCCGCTGTCGTGCTCGGCTGCCCGCCGGCGGGTGGACAGGACTCGGCGTCCCGGCGGCGGGGTCCGCGGGGGCGGACGACCCGTTGCAGGCTAGGCAGGTGCTCCGTGAACGGACAACTCCATCGAGCCGGTTGTCGCACAGCTCACAGTGGTGTCGATCAACGACGCTGGGTGGCGGAAGGGTTGGCCGATCGCGCTGATCGGCCGGGCCGGTGGGGCGGCCGTACCGCACGGCGCCGGCTCGGCGCTCCTTGGCCGGAAGCGGACGGTGTCGCGGCGCGGGACGCCCGAGTCGGACCGGTCGGATAAATTGGAGTCCTGACGTTTTACGCCGTGCACAAGTGTCCGCCCCATGAGCCATGAGGCCGTGAGCCCATCGAAAAGAGGTCCCGCCCCACCATGACCGCCCCCCTGCCCGCCTTCGCCGGCCGCACCTACCTCTTCCGGGCCGACAACGGCGCGGCCTTCCGCAACACCTACTCGGCCGACGGCAAGCGGCTGCGCTGGGAGGGCCTCGGCGAGTCGGCGGGCCAGTGGGAGGACGTGCTGCTGCACGTCGCCGAGGTGGCCCCGGAGGTCTACTTCGTCAGTTGGACGGAGCAGAGCGGGATCACCGTCAGCCACGTGATGGACCTCAACCAGCTGACCGTGCGGGCCTTCTGGACCTTCGAGGGCGAGGGCGGCCGGGTCGGGCAGCTGCACACCGGGACGCTGGAGCGGCTGGCCTGAGACGCGCCGGGGGGGGGGGGGGGGGGGGGGGCCGCGGGGGGGGGCCCCCCCCGCCCCCCCCGGGGGGGGCCGGGGGGGGCCGGGGCCCCCCGGGCCGGCGCCGGGGGGCCCCCGGGGGGGGCGGCGCGCGGGGGGGGGGGGGGGGGGGGGGGGCGCGCGCGCGGCCCCGCCCCCCCCCCCCCCCCCCCCCCCCCCCCCCCCCCCCCCCCCCCCCCCCCCCCGGCTTCGGGTTTTCCGCCCCCCGGCGTCAGACGGCCTGGCCCGGCACCTTGAGGTGGGCGGACAGCCACTCCAGCGAGGACGGCAGCAGCGCGCTCCAGGTCTCGAAGTTGTGGCCGCCGTGCTCCAGCATGCTGTACGAGACCTTCATCGGGTCGTGCACCGCGTCGATGAACGCCTCGGTGTCCTGCCGGTAGTTGCCGTCGCCCTTCTTGGTGCCGGCCAGCAGTACGGAGATCCCCGGCTGGGGCAGGTTCCTCAGCCGCCAGAGCAGGTCGGCCTCCTGGCGGCGCTGCTTGCTGCCGCCGAAGAGGTCCCCGGTGGTCGGGTCGTCGGCGGCTTCGTAGTAGGCGGAGAGGGCGACGGCCGTCGGAAAGACGTCGGGGTGGCGCATGGCCAGCTTGAGCGCGCAGTAGCCGCCGGTCGAGTTGCCCATGAAGGCCCAGGCCTGCGGGTCGGTGGAGACCCGGAAGCTCGCCTGGATCGCCGAGGGGACGTCCTTGCTGAAGTAGGTGTCGGACTGGGCGCCACCCGGGATGTCCTCGCACTCGGTGTCCTGCGGCAGCGCGGGCGAGGGGCGCATCAGGACCATGACGGTCGGCTGCATCCGGCCCTCCTGCAGCAGCTTGAGCGCGGCTCCCGGGTAGTTGAACCGGGTGATCAGGTTCTCGGCTATCCCTGGGAAGCCGGTGCTGACGATCACCGCCGGGAACTGCTTCTGCGCGTACTCGGGCTGGAAGTACTGGGGCGGTAGGTAGACGTACCCCTCGGTGGAGAGTCGGCTGAGCCTGCCGTCGATCCGCACCTTGCGGATCTCGCCGGACTGGGCGGGCTCACGGCCCACCGCTCCCCCGCCCTTGACCGAGGCCCGGCCGACGGTGTCGACCAGGAGGCGGCCGGAGGCGTCCGCCTTGTTGTGGATCACTACCGGGCCGGTGCTGCCCGTCCCCAGGAGGTCGTCCCAACTGCTGTAGAAGGCGAAGTAGTTGTTGGCGACGAGGCCGAGCGCGGCGAGGACGGCGAGCTGGGTGGCGAGCAGCGCGCCGATCCGGCCGCACACCGCCTGCCAGGTCTTCCTGGCGAGTCTGGGCCACAACCAGACCGTGCCGGCCATCATCACGACGGCGATCACTACGGCCAGCGCCAGCACCTTGTGGCTCGTCAGACCCATGTTCTACTTGCTCCCACGCCTCGAACTCCGCGCCCCTCCGTCCAGGACATCCGAGGAGGTCCCCCCGGTTCCCCCACCGG
Source organism: Kitasatospora sp. NPDC048194 (assembly GCF_043202455.1). Lineage (NCBI taxonomy): Bacteria > Bacillati > Actinomycetota > Actinomycetes > Kitasatosporales > Streptomycetaceae > Kitasatospora > Kitasatospora sp. NPDC048194. Next base: position 28,011 of record NZ_JBIDAK010000035.1, on the reverse strand, counting down.
GGCGTGCGAGGACCAACCCTAGCGGGAGCTGGGAGAAAGCTGGTGCCTGGCCGACAGTCAGGGAGGCGGAGGGGGCACGGGGCGGGGCGGGGGTCCGGAGCGCGGTGTTCGAACGGCGGGTGAGCGACGGCGGGTGAGCGGGGCGGAGAGCGTGCCCGATCCCCGGCTACTCGCCGCCCACCCGGTCCCAGAGCCGCAGCCCCGCCGTGAGCTCCCGCATGCAGCGGGCGCCGAGGTCCTGCGGGGAGCCCGGCCCGGCGGCGGGCGCGTCGGAGGACGCCCACTGCTCCAGCGCCACCCGGATCGCGGCCGTCGCCGCTGCCGCGGCCAGCCGGAGCTCCAGCGGGTCGGTGCCCGCCGGACAGCGCTCGGCCAGCACCGCCCGCAGTCGCTCCTCCGCCCCCGCGTGGACCCGCTGCCAGGTGCCCTCCAACCGCGGATCGCGCAGCAGACTGCGCGTCCAGTGCATGGCCTCCACCGCGGCGTCGTCGGCCGGGGTCAGCGACGCCACCGCCGAGCGCTCCAGCGCTTCGCGCAGCGGCAGGTCCGCCGCGCTGTCCGCCAGCAGGTCCACCCAGCGCTGTCCGCCCGCCGCCAGCAGCGGCGCCACGGCGTCCTCCTTGACGGAGAAGTAGCGGTAGAAGGTGCGCAGCGAGATGCCGGCGGCGAGGGCGATCTCCTCGGCGGTGGTCGCCTCGGCCCCCTGCCCGGCGAAGAGCGCGGCGGCGGTACGGGCGATCTCCAGCCGGGTGGCGTCACGGCGGCGCTGGGTCAGCGAAGGGCGTCCGGTCACAAGGGTCAGGGTACGCAGTCGATCACTCCTGCGGCACACCACGCCATCCTGACACGTCACGACTTCTTGGCACGTCATGCCATAAAGGCGTAACGTGCCGGAAGAGGTCGAACGGCCGAGAACGAGTCGGGCGACCGGGAACGAACGGAGTACCACCATGGAGCGCTTCAGCGGACGGAACGTCCTGATCACCGGCGGCGGCTCTGGCATCGGCCAGGCGACCGTCCACCGGATCCTCGCCGAGGGCGGGAAGGTCGTCGCCGTCGACATCGACGAGGAGGGCCTGAAGAGGACGCTGGACCGTGCGACCGCCGACGGCACGGCCGACCGGCTGACCGTCCAGGTCCTGGACATCGCGGACGAGACGGCCGTGGTGGCCGGCACGGCCGAGGCGATCGCGGTCCTGGGCGGCCTGGACGTCCTGGTCAACGCGGCCGGGATCCTCCGCTCCTCGCACACCCACCGGACCACCCTGGAGTTCTGGAACCGGCTCCTCGCGGTGAACCTGACCGGCACCTTCCTGATGACCCGCGAGGCGCTCCCCGCGCTGCTCGCCACCGGTCGGGGCGTGGTGGTCAACTTCAGCTCCACCTCCGCGAGCTTCGCCCACCCCTACATGGCCGCCTACGCCGCGACCAAGGGCGGCATCCAGTCCTTCACCCACGCGATCGCCTCGGAGTACTCCAAGCAGGGCCTGCGCGCGGTCTGCGTCGCGCCGGGCAGCATCGACAGCGGCATGACCAACAACCCCGGCCTGCCCGCCGACGCCGACTTCGGTCTGCTCGCCAAGCTCTCCCCCGCCCTCGGCCAGGGCTTCGCGGGCCCGGAGACGGTGGCCGGTGTGATCGCCATGCTGGCCTCCGACGACGGCGCCTTCGTCACCGGCACCGAGCTGCGCATCGACGGCGGCACCCACATGTGACCCGGTCCGGCGGACCCGGCGTACTCCGCCGGACCGCGACCGGTCGGCGGATCCGGCCGACCCGGCGGGTCCTGTGCCGTCCCCCGTGCGGCACCGGACCCGCCGGTGGTCATCGGCGGTGCCGGCCGGAGCGGCGGCTGCTGCGCCCTCCGCCGTGCCCGGTCGGCGGGCGGCTCACCCGGCCCGGGCGTGGCGGCCCGGGGGCGCCACGCCCCGGCGGGCGTCGCGGTGGGCGGCCAGGGCGTTGCCGACCGCCGCGACGGCGGCCCCGACCAGCAGCAGGGCGGCCGCCATGAGGACGCACGCCCCCGCGATCCGGCGGTAGCCGCCGTGCCGGGCCGGGTCGAGGAACGGGTACGGGTACCAGTCCACGGCGTGGCCGCGGGTCAGCGTGTACGCCAGGTAGACCAGCGGGAACGCCAGCCAGCCCAGCACCACCCGCGGTCGCACGCTCCGCAGGGGCGGGTCGATCAGCCAGTCGGCGAGCACCGCGAGCGGGACGGCGCGATGGACCACGTCCGCCACCCAGGGGACGACCGTCGGCGCGGGGTAGTTCGCCAGCAGCGTCCCGTAGGTCAGACCGGTGATCGCCAGGTACAGCACCACCGCCCCGCGCACCGCGTCCGGGACGGGCCGGCGGCCGGTCAGTCCGGCCCAGCCGCCGTAGCCCAGGACGGCCATCCCGGCCAGGTTGCTGAGGTTGGTGAAGTAGCTGAGGAAGTTCACCACGCCCGTGCCGTCGGTCGCCGCGTGGTAGCCGGAGAAGCAGAGCGCGACGGCCAGGAGGGTGGCGACGGCGAGCCGGGCGGGCGCGAGCCACGGGTGCATCGTCAGGGCGGCCTCTCGGGGGCGTGGTCCGGTGGTCCGGTGGGGCTACTGGGATTCAAACCCCGCCGGGCGGACCCGGCCACAGGAGAGGGTGCCGCCCTGGCGTCATCAGGGGGTGCGCCAGTCGACGGCCAGGGCGGCGGCCGGGTTGGCGACCAGGAGCCGTTCGGGCAGCTCGGGCCCGAAGCTGCGGGCCAGCCGCGGAGCCAGGTCGGTGAGCAGCCGTGCTGGTCCGCCGGTCTCGCGGGCCGTCCGGGTGGTGGTGTCGGCGCCGAGCAGCAGCCGGTCGCCGTAGCCCGCCTCGACCAGGTCGGCGATCACGTCGAAGGCCTGGAGGTCGCCGGGGTGCCCGATCCGGGAGGGGCTGTCCAGGGCGAGGAAGACGCCCTCGGCGGCCAGGCTGCGGTGCAGTGCCCGGTCGGTGAAGCGGGTGAGGTGGCCGAGGACGATCCGGTCGGGGCGGACGCCGTGCCGTCCGGAGAGCCGGTGCACGACGCCGTGCGGGTCACCGTCGGGTTCGAGGTGGACGGCGATCGGGGACCCGGTGGCGTGGTGCGCCTCGGCCGCGGCGGCCATCGTCCAGCGGGTGTGCCGGGTGAGCGGGCCCGCGTCGTCGGCGAGTTTGATCAGGCCCGGCCGGACGCCGTCGGGCGCGTCGGGGAGTCCGGTGGCGAGCTCGGTGACGAAGCGTGCGGCGAGGTCCGCGTACGGGGCGGGGCGCTCGACGGGGCGGTCGCCGAGGTCCGGGAAGCGGCCCGGGGCGTAGTGGGCCGTCTGGTGCGCACCGGTGGCGGCGACGACGTGGACGCCGGCCGCCCGGGACAGCGCGGCGAGGGAGCCCGCGCCCCGGCCCATGCCCCACGGCGTCCACTGGACGAGGGTGCGGCCGCCCGCGGCGGCGTAGGCGCGCAGGACCTCCTCGGCGGCGGCCGGGTCGTCCAGCTCCTGGCCGGGGAACCGGGGGCTGCGGATGAAGAGGTGGTCGTGGGCGTCGGTGACGCCCAGCTCGGCCGGGTCGAGGTCGCCGAGGACGGTCCGTACCCTGCGGGTGGTGGCGGCCGGGGTCGTCATGCCTCGTCCTCTCCGGGGGTGTCGGCCGCCGCCGCGAAGGTCGCGGTGGCGACGCGCAGGCCGGCCAGGGTCCTGGGGACGCCGACGTAGGGAGCGAGGTGGACGAGCACCTCGGTGATCTCCTGCTCCGTCATCCCGATCCGCAGGCTGTTGCGCACGTGGTCGGCGAGCTGCGGTTCGACCCCGCCGAGGGCGGTGAGGGCGGCGAGGTTGGCGATCTGGCGGTCCCGCAGGGAGAGGCCGGGGCGCTGGTAGGTGCCGCCGAAGAGGCTGGTGACGATCCAGTCGGGGAAGCCGGGAGCGAGGCCGTCCAGGCCGCCCAGGGTGGCGGTGGCGACGGGGCCGGCGAGTTCGGCGAGCAGGGCGTAACCGGCGTCGCGGTCGAGGGTCGCGGGCGTGAGGTCGGCGGGGACGAGGTCGGCCGGGGCGGGGTCGGCGGGCGCGGGGTCGGCGGGCGCGGGGTCGGCGGCGCCCGTGGAGGTGGCCTGGGCGGTGGGCATCACGGTGGGGACGGGTCCTTTCACCAGTGGCGGCCGGTCGGCAGCCGGTCGAGTTCGGGGCAGGACAGGTGCAGCACCTGGTAGCGGGTGCCGGGCTCGTCCTCGGGAGCCGGGCCGCGCCAGAGGGCGAACCGGAGCAGCTCCCACCGGCTCGGGTCCACGGCGACGGCGGCCGTGTGGAGGCCCGGGTGGCCGGGAAGCTCGGCGAGCGCCCGCTCGACGGCCTCGGCCGGGTCGACGGACTCGGGGAGCCGCTCGGTGGTGCGGGTGGCGCTGGTCGGCGCGGCCGCTCCGGCGTCGGCGTTCCGCACCAGTCCGGCACCCAGCCAGTGGCGGACGACGGGGCGGCCGAAGTCGGCGCTCAGGCCCCGGAAGCCCGGGCCCCAGAGGAAGGAGTTCATCCCCGCCGAGGTGTTCCACAGGTAGAACGGCGAGTACTGGTTGGCCGGCGAGCCGTCCCGGCCGCGCTCGCGAACCAGGTAGGCCTTCAGGCCGAGCCCGGGGTAGGCGTCGAGCAGGTGGCCCTTGTCGGCGACGCGCTTGTGGATGATGCCCATGTCGTAGTCGGCGGGGAGGGGGATCTCGTACTGCATGGCGTGCACGGCGGGCTCCTCGGGGCTTCGGGACGTGTCGGGGGTGCCGGGGAGAAAATTCGCCCGGGTCGTCCGGACCGGGGCGGTGGCAGGCCCGCGGGCGGGCCGCCCTGCGCCGGTCAGGGCCGGCGGTGCGCGGCGAGCAGCCCGAGGGCGCCGCGGACGGCCTGCTCGAAGGGCTCGGCGCTGTTCGCGGCGCGGGCCAGCACGTAGCCGCCCTGGACGACGGCGACCACCGCGGCGGCGGTGTCCGCCGGGTCGAGGCCCGGAGCGAACTCGCCGCCCGCCTGGCCCTCGGCGATCAGCTCGGCGATCCGGCCGCGCAGCCAGTCGAAGGTCTCCTCGACCGGTGCGCGCAGCTGCGGGTCGGCGATGACGTCCGGGTCCTGGGCCATCCGGCCGATCCGGCAGCCGCGCAGCACCTCGCGGTCCCGGTGCAGGTACCCGGCGATGCGGTCGAACGCGGTGCCGGGGGCGGTGAGGTCGGCCTCGGCGATGCCGCGCATCTGCTCCGCGCTGCGGCGCAGGGCGGCGGCGGCGAGGTCCGGCTTGCCGGTGAAGTGGTGGTACATGCTGCCCTGGCCGACCCCGGAGCGCTGCTGGATGGCCTTGGGGCTGGTGCCGACGTACCCCCGCTCCCAGAGGAGGGCCTGGGTGCTCTCGATGAGGCGTTCCTGAGTGCTCATGCCGATCACTGTACACACCAGTAGGTACAGAATGCCAGGGATTCACCGCTCCTCGGTGCCGGGAACCGGAAGACCGAGGGCCGTGCGCCGCCCCCCGGCGGCCACGGCCCCTCGACGGTCCGTCATCCCCCGTGGTGCGCAGTCGCATTCCGCTTGTGGACGGTGGCGCCGGTCACGTCACGGACGGTGCCAGGCGCCCACCGCGCGTAGGCACCACCCAGGTACAGAACGGCGGTCGCGGCCGGGGCGGTCGCAGCGCGGGCGGGTGCCGGCTCGGGCGGACCGGTCGGGTGGTCGGCTGGTCGCCGGGCCGGCCGGGTGCCGGGCCGCTCGGGCAACCGGCCGGAGGAAGGACTTGATCGGCCGCCGAGGGCTGGCAGGATGTCCGGCATGAGCTACCTCGCCTCGGACGACCGCTACGCCTCGATGACCTACCGGAAGGCCGGCCGCAGCGGCGTGCAGCTGCCCGCCGTCTCGCTCGGCCTCTGGCACAACTTCGGCGACGCCCAGCCGCTGGAGGTGCAGCGGGCGGTGCTGCGCCGGGCCTTCGACCGGGGCGTCACCCACTTCGACCTCGCGAACAACTACGGTCCGCCGTACGGCAGCGCGGAGCGCAACTTCGGCTACCTGTTCGCGCAGGACTTCCGCCCGTACCGGGACGAGATGTTCATCGCGACCAAGGCCGGCTGGGACATGTGGCCCGGCCCGTACGGCAACGGCGGCAGCCGCAAGTACCTGCTGGCCAGCCTGGACCAGTCCCTGGAGCGGATGGGGCTGGACTACGTCGACGTCTTCTACTCGCACCGCTACGACCCGGAGACTCCGATCGAGGAGACGATGGGCGCGCTGGACAGCGCGGTGCGCTCGGGCCGGGCGCTGTACGCGGCGATCTCCAACTACCCGGCGGAGCAGCACCGGAAGGCGGTGGCGATCCTGCGCGAGCTGGGCACGCCGGTACTGATGAACCAGTCCGCGTACTCGATCCTCGACCGGTCCGTCGAGGACGGCGGCGTGCTGGACGCGGTGGGCGACACCCAGACCAGCCTGATCGCCTACTCCCCGCTCGCCCAGGGTCTGCTGACGGACCGCTACCTGTCCGGCGAGGTGCCGGCCGGGTCGCGGATGTCGGTCGGGAAGTTCCTGACCGAGGAGGCGCTGACCGGCCCGAAGCTGGAGCAGCTGCGCGCGCTGAACAAGGTCGCCGAGGGGCGCGGGCAGTCCCTGGCGCAGCTGGCGCTGTGCTGGGTGCTGCGGGACCCGCGGGTCGTCTCGGTGATCATCGGGGCGAGCAGCGTGGCCCAACTGGACCAGAACCTCGCGGCGCTGGCCGGCGGGCCGCTGACGGAGGAGGAACTGGCGGAGATCGACCGCCTGAGCCGCTGACCCGGGCCGCGCGCCAGGACCCGGGAGACCGGGACCCGAGGGGCGGCAGCCGATGGCCGGCCCTGACCGCGGCCCTGGCGCTGACGACTGACGGGCTCGGCGGGTCCTGGGATCCGTCGAGCCCGTCAGCCGTTGGCCGCCGGCCGTCTCCTCGGGCTCCGCGGAGCGCGGGTCAGTTGGCCGGGGTGTACTTGTAGCCCACCCGACGGACCGTCACGATCGTGTCGCGGTAGGCCGCACCGAGCTTGCGGCGCAGTCGGGCGACGTGCACGTCGACGGTGCGTCCGTCCCCGACGTGGCCGTAGCCCCAGACCGCCGAGACCAGGTGGTCCCGGGTGTGCACGCGCTGGGGGTGCTCGGTCAGGTGGGCCAGCAGCTCGAACTCGAGGTACGTGAGGTCGAGCAGCCGCCCGTCGACGTAGGCGTTGCGCCGCTCGGTGTCGACGGTGATCCCGCGCCCGGCCGGGCGGACCGACCGACCGGCGTGCGAGACGCCGCCTGGGACGGCCGTTCCACCGCTCCCAGCAGGGGGAGCCGCCGGGCTCTCGGCCGGCACCAGGACGAGGTAGCCGACCATCGGGTGGCCCGCCCCGTCCCCGGCCTGCGGGTACTGGGCGAGGAGGCCCTGCGGCAGCGAGCCCTGCGGCAGGGCGGCGACGACGGTCGCGCCCTCGGGCAGTGCGGCCAGCAGCGAGGCCGGCGCCGAAGGTACGAGCGTCCCGGCCGGCCCGACGGTCGGCGCCACCGGCGCGACTGGCGCGACCGGTGCTGCGGTGCCGGCCGACGGAACGGGTGCGATCGTCGGGACGGCGGACCTGGAGGGGACGGACGCGACGGTGGCGACGCCGCGACCGGTGGGAACGGAGCGGACCGCGCGCAGGTGCGGGGTCGCGGTGGGCAGGGGCAGGGTGGCCGTGGAGGAAGAAGACATGGTGTGCCGCTCATTTCGCGCGTGACGGACGGGGTGGAGTCGTCTGCGCGTCGACCGGGCGTACCGCCGTCGCCGGACCGGGTGGAACCGGTTCAGCGGGTGGAGAGCCGGGACGCGCTGGGCGAGCCCGGACACGTCTGATCGAACAGGTGCGGCTGCCGGGACGGCCAGAACGGCTCGAGGTCGAGACGGCTCCGTCGGCTGTCCGCGGCGCGACGCGCGCGCCCGTTCCACCGTCCGGTCCGAGGGCCCGCGCACATCGCGACGGCCGGCCCGGTCGGACGGGTGCGGCCGGCGATGCCGGGGGCTGGGCTGGGGCAGACGATGTTCACTGGTAGTTCTCTCCGCGAGGCGGGGCCGGTTGGTCGGCCGTGGACGCGCCGGGTGGGCGGTCCGTCACGGCCTGGTCGACGGGATCGACGGGAATCGACGGGAATCGACGGGATCGACAGGGACCGACGGTGCGTCGGGCGGCGGCCGGACGGCCGGTGCCGCCGGGGGACGTACCGGGGCGGGAAGGGGCCGTCAGCGACAACAGGCGCTGCAGATCAGCGCCTGGTCGATGTAGCGGCGGACGGTGAGCACCGGCATGACGGGGCGGGGCACGGCGGCGGTGCGGTGCTGACCGATGGTCATCCCTGTCGCCCTCCCCTTCGTCCTGTGCGACGACGCCTCGACGGCCGACACCGGTCGGCAACTCCCGTACGAACGGGAGGTTTCCGACCCTCCCGGTGGCATGACCGGGGCGGCCTTCATCACCAGAGCCTTCCATGCCCGAGCCCGTCCAGGCAACCTTCAGTACGCCGATCGTCCGGAATGCGGACGACGGAATGAGACGCTGGACGGGCTGAGCCGCCCTGACCAGCGGAATCCTCCGGCGGTCAGGCCCGGGCGGCGGCCGCTCGGCGGGCGGCAGCGTGCTCGACCAGGGCGACCAGCAGGTCCTTGCCGTCCTCCCGCAACCGCGCGTCACACAGCAGCACCGGGATCCCCGGGTCGAGGTCGAGCGCGTCCCGGACCTCCTCCGGGGCGAAGAGCTCGCTGCCCTCGAAGCAGTTGACGGCGACCACGAACGGGATGCCGCGCTGCTCGAAGAAGTCGACCGAGGGGAAGCAGTCGGCCAGCCGGCGGGTGTCCGCGAGCACCACGGCGCCGAGCGCCCCGCGCGCCAACTCGTCCCAGACGAACCAGAACCGGTCCTGCCCCGGGGTGCCGAACAGGTAGAGCGCGAGTCCGGGCCGCAGGTCGATCCGGCCGAAGTCCATGGCCACCGTGGTGGTGCGCTTCGCCTCGACGCCCGAGGTGTCGTCCACCGGGCGGCCCAGTTCGCTGAGCTCCTCCTCGGTGCGCAGCGGGCGGATCTCGCTGACCGCGCCGACCAGCGTGGTCTTGCCCGCGCCGAACCCGCCCGCGACCAGGATCTTCACCGCGACGGCCGGACCTCCGCGCCACTGCGGGTCGTCGGCGTTCCCCCGCCGCGCCGGGCGCGCGCTCGCGGGGTTGGGGTCAGAGCGCACGGAGTCCATTGATCACGTCTCGCAGCAGGCGCTCGTCGGGCAGCTCGGCGAGCGGAACGGGTCGGGTGACGCTGATCAGGTCGGCGTCGTAGAGGTCGCCGAGCAGCACGCGTACGACGCTGACCGGCAGGTCGGTGTAGGAGCCGAGTTCGGCCACGGACAGCGGCTCGTGGCGGCACCAGGCCAGCAGGGTCTGGTGCTCGGGGTCGAGGACGTGCGCGGGCACGGCCCCCGCGTCCGGCCCGGGGTCCTTGGCGGTGACGAGCGAGATCAGGTCGAACAGGCCCTCCTCGACCGGACGGGTGCGGCCCCTGGTCATCGCGAAGAGCCGCACCACCGGGCCCGCCTCGTCGTCGAACCAGCGGTCGTCGACCGAGGTGCGCGGCCGGAACAGGTCGACCTCGGGCTCGTCCGGGGCCGTCCGTTCCCCGTCGGTGGGCCCGGCTGGGCCCACCGACACCTGGGGGCCGCCGGGCGCCTCCGCGCTGCCGATCCCCTCCGGGCTGTCGAACGCCTCCGATCCGCCGGGCGCCTCCGGGCCGTCGGGCGCCTCCGGGCCGTCGAGCGCCCGGAGGTGCTCCGGCCCGTTCGCCTTCGGATCCGCCATCGGGCCGCTCAGCTCCTCGGCGCGGCGGTTTCGGTGCGCGGCTCGGCGGCCATGTGCTCGCCGACCCGCTTGACCAGCAGGGCCATCTCGTAGGCGATCTGGCCGATGTCCGCCTCGGCCTCGCTGAGCACGGCCAGACAGCTGCCGTCACCGGCGGCGGTGATGAACAGGAAGGCCTCGTCCAGCTCGACCATGGTCTGCCGGACCCCGCCGACCTTGAAGTGGCCGCCGGCGCCCTTGGCCAGGCTGTGGAACCCGGCCGCGACGGCGGCGAGGTGCTCGGCGTCCTCCCGGTCCAGGTCGCGGGAGGCGCCGGTGGCCAGCCCGTCGCTGGAGAGGATCACCGCGTGCCGAAGGGCCGCGACGCGCCCCACCAGGTCGTCCAGGAGCCAGTTGAGGTCGCCGGACGGCTGCGTCGAAGTGGTCATGATTCAGTTCCTTCCGCTGGGGCGGGTGATGCCGGTGGTGCTGATGGTGCTGGAAGTGCCGATGCTGCAGGTGGTGCCGGTGCTGCGGTCGTTCCGGGTGCCGCTGACCCCCCGGGTGCCACGGGCGGCACGGGCGAGGCGGGCCCCGGGTTCGGCCGGACCGGCTGCCCGTCCGGCGTCCTGCGGGCGAGCCGCGCGCGCTCGGCGTCCTCGGGGGCGGGTGCGGGCAGCGCCGCCGGGGCGGGCGCGGGGCTGATGGCCCGCAGGGACGGGTCCGGCGGCTGCCACCTGGGGACGGCCCTGAAGCGGGCGTCCGAGGCGCTGGAACGATCCTGCGCGGTCGCGTCCTGCGGGGTACGGCCCTGCGCCGTCGCGTCCTGCGGGGTACCGCCCTCGGTGGTTCGGTCCTCGGCCGTGTGCGACCGGGCGGCTCGATCGGCCGGACCGGTGGAGCCGCGGCCGCGGGTGAAGCCGCGCTGGAACGAGGCGAAGGCGGCGCGGGCCTCCTCGGGCGAGCGCTCCCGGGGCTCCGTCAGGTCCCCCGCACCGGCCGGACCGGCCGTCGCCCGGGTGCGCCGGGTGTCGTGGTCCTCGGACCCGGCCGCGGCACGCAGCCGCTCCTTCGCCTGCTCCCTCAGCTGCGGCGCGAGGTTCGCCTGCCGGACGCGCCGGGGCAGACCGCCCGGCGTCCGGGGCGCCGCCTGCGCCGCTGCTCCGGCCGCCGCTGCGCCGTCCCCTGGGGCGGCGGTCCCGAGGGTGCCGGCGGTCCCGAGGGTGCCGACGGTCCCGAGGGTGCCGGCCGTGCCGGGAGTGCCGGGAGTGCCGGCTGCGGGCTCCGCGGCCGGGGGCGCGCCGTCCTCCGGCGAGGCCGTCAGCCTGCCGTCCACCGCGGAGAGGCCGCCAGACACCGCCGCGTCCCTCCGGTGGCGCCCCGTGCCGGGAGCGTCCTCGCCGTCCGGCGCGGGCGCGGGCACCAGGACCGGACCGCCCTTGGTCCGCGCTGCCCGGCGCGGCAGCCCGTTGGCCGTACGCCCCGCTTCGGGCGCGGACGGGCGCGGTCCTCCGGAGACCCGGTGCCGACCACCCGTGCCACCGGTACCACCCGTGCCACCCGTACCGGTGGTGGCTGCCGCAGTGGCCGTACGCGCCGCCTCGGCCGTGCCCGGCACCGAGACCAGGTCTCGCCCGCGCCGCCCCGCCGCCCGCCTCGGCACCCGGCCCGGCGCAGCCGCCCCGGACGGCTGGGCCGGCGGTTCCGGCAGGCCGTCCGGCGCCTCCGCCAGCAGCTCGCGCGGGATCAGCACCACGGCCGTCGTCCCCCCGTACGGCGAGGGCCGCAGGTGGACCCGGATGCCGTGGCGGCGGGCGAGCCGGCTCACCACGAACAGTCCCAGCCGGTCGGTGTCTGCCAGGTCGAACTCCTGCTCCACGGCCAGGCGTTCGTTGATCTCGGCGAGCAGCTGCTCGCTCAGCCCGAGCCCGCGGTCGTCGATCTCCAGGGCGAAGCCGTGCGCGACCACCTCGCCCTGGACGGTGACCTGGGTGGCCGGTGGCGAGAACACCGCGGCGTTCTCGACGAGTTCGGCGACCAGGTGGGTCACGTCGGCGACGGCGCTGCCGAGCAGACCGGTGCCGGGGAAGGGCCGGACGATCACCCGGGCGTAGTCCTCGACCTCGCCGACGGCCGCGCGGACCACGTCCACCATCCGCACCGGCTTGCGCCAGGCGCGTCCGGGCGAGCCGCCGGCCAGGATGATCAGGCCTTCGGCGTGCCGGCGCATGCGGGTGGTGAGGTGGTCGACCTTGAACAGGTCCTCTAGCTCCCTCGGGTCCTCGGTGCGGCGCTCCATGGTGTCGAGCAGGGTCAGCTGCCGGTGCAGCAGCACCTGGCTGCGCCGGGCCAGGTTGACGAAGACCGCCGACACGCCGCGCCGCAGTTCCGCCTGTTCCACGGCGGCCTCCACGGCGGCCCGCTGGACGGCGTTGATGGCCTGGCCGACCTGGCCGATCTCCGCCTGGCCGAAGTGCAGTTCCGGCACCTCGGCGGCCACGTCCACCGGCTCGCCGCGGCGCAGTCGCAGCATCACGGACGGCAGTCGGGTGCTGGCCAGCTCGTTGGCCGCGTTGCGCAGGCCGATCAGTTCGCGGGCCAGGCCGCGACCGATCCGGAAGGAGATCATGATGGTCAGCACGACGGCGACCAGGGCGATCCCGCCGGCGATGCCGCCGCGCCAGAGCGCCGCGATCGCCGTGGACCGTCCACGGTCGTCCAGCCCGGCGGCGATCCTGGCGTCGATCGAGGCGAGATCGCCGAGGGAGCGGTCGGCGGTCTGGCGCCAGTTGTCGCCGTTGAGGGCCTGCACGACCCGGTCGGGGCCGCCGGCGCCCACGAAGTCCGCCTCGGCGCGGGCCAGCGCGCCCCAGGCCTCGCCACCGCGCAGGGCGATGTAGTCGGCCTGGTCGGCGGGTTCGAGTTCGGCGATGTAGACGGTGAACAGCGCCTGCTGGTTGTGCAGGGCGTCCAGTGCGGCCTGGTACTGCTCGGCGGTGGGCTTGCCGGTGCCGGTGCGCAGGCCCTCCATGGCCGCGTCCTCCTGCGAGAGGTACTCGCGGGCGCGCACCAGCTCGATCAGGATGGTTCCCTGACGCGGGAGTTGCCCGCTCTGCCGGGCCACGTAGGCGGATCGGAAGCCGAACACCGGCCGGACCAGGTCGCTGTACTGCCCGAGCGCGAACTCCCAGTTCAGCGCCAGGCGGCCGACCTGGGCCCGCAGCGGGGCGATCTGGTCGGCGGCGGCGGTGATCTGCACCAGGCGGGCCCGCTGGGCGGCGGAGAGCTCCCCCCGGGCGCTGTCCTTCTTCTGCCGCAGGACCGCGAGGCTTCGGTCGGTGGCGGCCTTGGCGTGCTCGAAGGCGTCCCGGGCGACCGGCGAGTTCGGGTCGGCCAGGCGCTGCACGGCGGCCCGGCGCTCGTCCTGCAGGTCGCTCGCGTACTGGTCGACGGCCGGCCCGTACTCCTTGTACGTACGACTGATCGCCAGCTGGTCGAGGGCGTCCCCGGTGGTGGCGAGCGTCGCGTACACCCACAGGGCCGTGAGGGCGACGATGGGCACCAGGAGCAGCGCGATGATCTTCGCGCGGATCGAGCTGCTGCGCAGACGCATGGAGTCCTCGGTCGGGAAGTGCCAGGCGCGGACGGGGAGCGGGGAGCGGAGGGCGGGGCGAGCGGGGAACGGAGGGCGGGGTGAGCGGGGAGCCGGGGGAGGCGGCAGGTGCCGGGCAGGCGGGGACTGCGGAGGATCCGGCCGGGTCGGGGCGGGGCCGGGTCGGGTCGGGTCGGGGATCGGGCGGGCTCGGACGGTTCGGTTTGGCGCGGAGGGAGGGGCTCGGACGGACTTTGCGAAGGTATGGGAAGGAAGCTGCGGAGGGCTCCCGGCCGCGGGTCTGCGAGACTCTACTACGCCGTGACCACACGTTCGAGGGTCGAACCACCCGCGTCCTCACCTTGCCCAGGACACGTCAGAGGCCGCCCGTGGCAGCTCCCGCTCCCGACTCGGGGGCAGCTCCCGGCCCCCGGCCCTTGGGCAGCTCCCGGCTCGCGACCCGTTCCACCGGCTCCCCGGCCCCGGTTCCCGTCGCTTCGCCCCTCCGGTCCCCTCGGCCTCCGTCCCGCCTCCCCCGGTTCCTCCTCCCCGTCTCCCCGATCACGACACCGCTCGAGCGCAGCCGTGCCGATCTCGTCGCGTCCCCGCCACAACCCTGGGCAGTGACAGGACGATCCGATAGTTTCGCTCCACCCGCGCGACCGGGCGCCGCCACTCCGGCGCCCGCCGACCGGGTCCGGCAGACAGCGCCGCGAGACGCGAACTGGGGAGGACTGTGCGCGAGTTCACCACCCCCGCCCCGCCCGGGCGCGAGGCCGCCGGAGGACTCGCCGACTCCCTGTACGACACCGCCGAGCGCACGCCCCACCTGGTCCAGCTGTCCCGGCGCGCCGCCGACGGGCGGTGGGAGGACGTCACCGCGCGGCAGTTCCGCGACGAGGTCCTCGGCCTCGCCAAGGGTCTGCTGACCCGAGGCGTGCGCTACGGCGACCGGGTCGCCCTGATGTCCCGCACCCGCTACGAGTGGACGCTGTTCGACTACGCGCTCTGGTCGATCGGTGCCATCACCGTGCCGGTCTACCCCACCTCCGCGCCCGAACAGGTGCGCTGGATCCTCGCCGAGACCCAGGCGGTGGCCTGTCTGGTCGAGGACGAGGACGCCGCGATGACCGTCGGCGCGGTCTGCGACGCACTGCCCGACCTCACCGGCATCTGGCAGCTGGACCGCGACTGCGTCGCGGCGATCACCGAGGACGGCCGGGACGTCCCCGTCGCGCTGGTGCACCGCCAGCGGCTCGCCGTCGCGGCCGCCAACATCGCCACCGTCGTCTACACCTCCGGCACCACCGGCCGCCCCAAGGGCTGCCTGATCACCCACGGAAACCTGGCCGCAGAGGCCGACGCGCTGCTCACCGGGTGGGGTGACGTCTTCCGGGACACCGGCGGCGGCCAGCCCGCGACCCTGCTCTTCCTGCCCCTCGCGCACGTCTACGGGCGGGCCGTGCAGGTCGCGGCGATCCGCGGCGGCTTCCGGATCGGCCACATCCCCGAGGTCTCCACCGACGCGCTGCTGCCCGCACTGAAGACCTTCCAGCCGACCTTCCTGCACGCCGTGCCCTATGTCTTCGAGAAGATCTTCCAACAGGCCCGGCGGACCGCCGAGGAGACCGGCCGGGGCGAACTCTTCGAGCAGGCGCGGCAGGTGGCCGTCGACTGGGCGACCGGACGGGAGCAGAAGGCCTTCGGCCGCGGCCCGGGCCCGGGCGCGGGACTGCGGCTGCGCCACCTCGCCTACGAGCGGACGGTCTACCCCCGGCTGCGCGCCGTGCTCGGCGGCCAGGTGCGCAGCGTGATGTGCGGCGGCTCCTCGCTGCGCCGTGAGTTGGGACTGTTCTTCACCGGCGCCGGGCTCCAGCTGTACGAGGGCTACGGACTGACCGAGACCACGGCCGCGATCACCGCCAATCCGGCCGGACGGCAGAAGCTCGGCACCGTCGGGAAGCCGCTGCCGGGCGCCTCCGTGGCGATCGCCGACGACGGCGAGGTGTGGGTGCGCGGCGGGTCGGTCTTCGGCGGCTACCTCAACCACCCCCGGTGCACGGCGGAATCGCTGGTCGACGGCTGGTTCGCCACCGGCGACCTCGGCCGGCTGGACGAGGACGGCTACCTGACCATCACCGGGCGCAAGAAGGACCTGATCGTCACCAGCAGCGGGAAGAACCTCGCGCCGGCGGCGTTGGAGGAGCGGGTCGAGGCGCATCCGCTGGTCTCCCAGTGCCTGGTGGTGGGCGACGACCGTCCGTACGTGGCGGCGCTGATCACGCTCGACCCGGCCGCGTTGGCGCACTGGTTGAAGACCCACGGGCGGGAGCAGCTGGACTCCTGGGCGGTGCTCGCGGACGAGCAGTTGCACACCGAGATCCAGCGGGCGGTGGCCGCGGCGAACACGGCCGTGTCTCGGGCCGAGTCGATCCGCGCGTTCCGGCTGCTGCCACGGGAGTTCAGCCAGGAGCAGGGGCTGCTGACACCTTCGCTCAAGCTGCGGCGGGCGGCGATTACCCAGCACTACGCCTCCGACATCGAGGAGTTGTACCTCTCGCCCTGAACTATCCGCGGCTCGAACTGCTCTGACGTTGCGTCTTATGCAGTGCCCGGACAGGGGCGATGACTGAGCCGCGGCCGGACGGTCCACCGAGCGATCCCTTGACGGGCTCATTGGTCCAGTCCATTGTTGCTCTCCGGTCCGCGTGCGGCGCACCGGCACAGCTCGTTCCCGTCCCTCCGGGAAGTCCCACGGTCCCGATTCCGCTCACGCCCTCCCCACGGGCGTGCCCCACCCGCTGGAGTCCTCACGTGTCGATGTCCACGCGCCTGTCCGCGCTGGCCGCCTCCGCCGTCCTGTTCGCCGCCGTCGCCGTCCCGGCGGCCTCCGCAGCCACCGGCGATCCGGCCCGGCAGACCGGGCAGAACGGGCAGAATGGTCAGAACGGCCAGACTGGCCAGACCGGGCAGACCGGGCAGACCGTCAACCTGGCCACCAACCCCGGGTTCGAGCTGCCCTCCCCCAACCTCGCCGACTGGGGCAGCATCCCGGGGTGGAACTGCACCGGCGGACCGGCCGAGGCGGCCGTCACCACCACCGCCCCCCGTTCCGGGGGCTCAGCGCTCACCGTCACCCCCGCCGGCGAGGACTCCACCGGGGAGTGCGCGCAGACCGTCTCCGTCCAACCGGACACCACGTACACCGCCTCGGCCTGGGTGCGCGGCGACTTCGTCCACCTGGGCGCGACCGGCACCGGCCGGGACGTCGCCCCCGCCTGGACCGAGACCACCGGCGGCGGCTGGCAGCAGCTGACCACCCGCTTCACCACCGGGCCGGACGCCCGCAGCATCCGGCTGTACGTGCACGGCTGGTACCAGCAGGGGCCGTTCTCGGTGGACGACGTGCGGGTGGACGGCCCGGCGCCGGCACCCGCGGTCGCGCGGGGCTCGATCCCGACCGAGGACAAGGTCGTGTTCTTCACCGTGGACGACGGCTGGCAGCGCAACCCGGAGGCGGAGCGGTTCATCGCCGACCACCACCTGCCGATCACCGCCTTCCCGCTGCCGATGCCGGCCGGCGGCGACCCGGACTTCTTCAGGCGGGTCACCGCCGTGCCGGGGTCCTCGATCCAGGACCACAGCGTCTCCCACTCCGACCTCAGCAAGCTTCCGCCGGACCAGCAGCAGGTCGAGATCTGCGACGCCCGCGACGCGATGACCCGCCTGTTCGGCACGGCGCCCGTGGTGTTCCGTCCGCCGTCCTTCGCCTGGAATACCGACACCCTGCAGGCCGCGGCCGACTGCGGCATCCGCACGGTGTTGACCGCCGACGCCGACTTCAGCTGGGGCGCCTCCGCCGTCTGGCACCCCGGCCCGCTGCAGCCGGGCGACGTGGTGCTGATGCACTGGACCGACACCCTCGCCACCGACCTGGCACGTGCCCTCGCCGCCGCGGACGCCGCCGGTCTCAGGCCGGCGGGGCTGACGGACTACCTGCGCTGACGGGCACCCAGCCGGCCGCTGCGCCGCACGCCCTCGTGGCACGCTGGCACACCCCTCACGGCACGCCCGCGCGGCACGCGTTCGTGGCACACCCGCGCTGCACACCCTCGCTGCACGCCTTCGTGACACGCCCGCACCCTGCTCGCCAACGATCTTGGTCGTTGACAGCAGGACCACGGCGTGGCTCTAATGGGGGCGTGCAGCGCGGCGTCGGCCACAGAGCAGTGGGCCGGCCGGCAGCCGAGCCAGCACCTGATTTCCCAGGGGACGATGCGCGATGAGTACTTGCTCCGCTGCCCTGATCTGACCCAGGCGGTCACCGCGGTGTCCGCCCATTGCCGCGTGGTACCGCGTGTGGCCGCGACTCCCCCGAAATCTCCGGAGACTCCACCACACACCCATGCCCATGTCGTCCAACCCCGCCCATTCCTTCAACCGCAAGGTCATCGACGAGTTCCGCGCCAACGGCGGCCGGGTCGGCGGCCCCTTCGAGGGCGGTGACCTGCTGCTGCTGACCACCACCGGCGCGCGCAGCGGGCGTCCTCACACCGTCCCGCTCGGCTACGTCCGGGCCGAGGGGCTGCTGCTGGTCGTCGCCTCGGCGGCCGGGGCCCCGGAACACCCCCGGTGGTACCGCAACCTGCTGGCCCATCCCGTCTCCCGCGTCGAGCTCGGCTCCGAAACCTTCGACGCGATCGCCGTCCCCGCCGAAGGCGCCCACCGGGAGAGGCTGTTCGCCGAGATCGTCCGGCAGGCGCCCGGCTACGGCGACTACCAGGCCCACACCGAACGCGAGTTGCCCGTGGTCGTCCTGGAACGGCCCGAGCCGCCGGCCGGCGCACCCCGCGAGGTGCACAGCCTCGCCGACAAGCTGTTGGAGGCGCACACCTGGCTGCGTGCCCAGTTGCACCACGTCCGGGCGGAGGCCCGAGTCCACTCCCCCGGCCGTCCGGCGGGGCTGGGGCTGCAACTGCGGCAGCACTGCCTGGCGTTCTGCCAGGGACTGACGCACCACCACACCGGCGAGGACGCCGCGATCTTCCCGGCCCTCGCGCGCAGCCATCCCGAGCTGGTCGCCGTGCTGGAACGGCTCGGTGAGCAGCACCGGGCGATCGGACGGATCAAGGAGGAGCTGGTGGCGCTGTTGGCCGGGAGCGCGGTCAGCGAGCCCGAACTGCTCCGGACCGAGCTGGACCGGATGTCGGCCGAGCTGGAGGCGCACCTCGACTACGAGGAGGCCGAACTCCTGCCGGCCCTCGCCGGCATCCCGTTCCCTCCGGTCCGGCCCGCCCTGCCGAACGCCTGACACGGCTGCGCCGCCGCCCCCCCCCCCAGCACGAGGGAGGGGACGGCGGCGCCACCGCTGTCACGGACGCTCAGCCGGCGGAGCGCTGGAGCCGGCCCCTCAGGAGCGGCTGAAGACCGGCAGGTAGCCGCCGGACTGGCCGGCCGCGTTGGGGTGGTAGCTCTCGTCGATCGGCAGGGTGGTGCTGTGCAGCCAGGTGTCCAGCGAGCCGCAGATCTCGTGACCGGAGAACGCGTCGCGGACGTCCCCGAAGGTGAAGCCGGCGTTGGCGACCCGCTTGGCGATGACGCCGTCCAGCGTGTCCGCGGCCTCGTTGATGGCGGCGCGCTTGGTGTCGCCGATGCCGAAGATGCAGGAGCCGCCCACCTTGTACAGGTGCGGGTAGCCCAGCACCACGACGTGGGCGTTCGGCGCCTTGGCCCGGATCGCGGAGTACACCTGGTCCAACTGGCCGGGCAGGGTGTTGCGGGCGTAGGACTCGGCCGTGCTGACGGCGCTCAGGCAGTCGCTGTCGGAGCCCAGTACGCAGGTCTGCATGGTGCTGGAGAAACCGGCGTCGTTGCCGCCGATCGTGAGGCTGACCAGCGTGGTGCCGGAGTTCAGGGCCGAGATCTGGCTGTTGAGGACGTCACCGGTTCTCGCACCGGAACAGGCGACGAAGGAGAAGGAGGACGGGGCGTTCGCGTTCTTCCACAGGTAGGCGTAGGCGTTGGTGCTGCGCTTGCAGCTACCGCTGTCGCTCAGGTAGCTGCCGGCACCGACACCGGCCGAGTAGGAGTCCCCGAGCGCCACGTAGTTGATCCCGGCCGCGTGGGCGGACGACGCCGTGAAGAGCGTCGTCAGCGCGAGGAGTGCGGCTGTCGCAGCGACGGACAGAGCACGAGCAGGGCGGAGCATTGCACCTCCTGGTGATGTGGGTCACGAAGTGGATCTTCCAGGCGGCGGCCGGACACCGTACGGACGGCATCGGTACCGGCACCGGTACCGCCACCGGCACCGGTACCGGGCGGCCGGATCGCCTGGCGGAGCGTCACCGTGCTACGGGCTCGGTTCAGGAGCGGCTGAAGACCGGGAGGTAGCCGCTGGCCTGACCGGCCGCGTTCGGGTGGTAGCTCTCGTCCACCGGCAGCGTGGTGCTGTGCAGCCAGGTGCTCGAGGAGCCGCAGATCTCGTGGTCGGTGAAAGCACTCCGCACGTCGCCGAAGGTGAAGCCCGCGTTGGCGACCCGCTTGGCGATGACGCCGTCCAGCGTGTCCGCGGCGGCGTTGATGGCGGCGCGCTTGGTGTCGCCGATGCCGAAGATGCAGGAGCCGCCCACCTTGTACAGGTGCGGGTAGCCCAGCACCACGACGTGGGCGTTGGGCGCCTTGGCGTGGATCGCGGAGTACACCCGGTCCAGCTGCGCGGGCAGGGTGTTGAGGGCGTAGTCCTTGCCCGCGTTGACGGCGCTCAGGCAGTCGCTGTCCGAGCCCAGCACGCAGGTCTTCATGGTGTCGGCGAAGCCGGCGTCGTTGCCGCCGATCGTGAGGCTGACCAGCGTGGTGCCGGAGTTCAGGACGGAGATCTGGCTGTTGAGGACGTCACCGGTTCTCGCACCCGAACAGGCCGCGAAGGTGAAGGACGACGGCTTGTGGGCGTTCTTCCAGAGGTAGGCGTAGGCGTTGGTGCTGCGTTTGCAGCTACCGCTGTCGCTCAGGTAGCTGCCGGCACCGACACCGGCCGAGTAGGAGTCCCCGAGAGCGACGTAGTTGACGCCGGCCGCGTGGGCGGATGACGCCGTGATGAGCGTCGTCATGGAGAGGAGAGCCGCTGTGGCGGCGACGGAGAGGGCGCGGGCGGGGCGGAGCATTGCACCTCCTGGTATGACCTGGGTCACAGAGAGGGATACCAGGCAGTAGCTGAACGCGGAAGCGCTCATGCCAAAGACATTGACGGCCCGTCCGATAGCGCAGAAGTGAACTGAGCCCGACGGAGCGTGAGTTCACCCAGGTGGGCGATGGTGTATGTCGACGCCCGTCGATCATCGCGTGTAGATGAGAAAATCCGATGAGTCAGCGCAGCGTCAGTCGGCGGTCAGCCCACGACTGACGCGCGGCCGGAGCGCGGCCGAGTCGGGGGAGCGAAATCCTCTGCCGCCGGGGAACGTTGATCAGCGGCCATGGACGGGCTGCCGGGGCAGGAAGCGGCTCGGGCGAGGCTGGGCAGGAAGCGGGTCCGGGCGCCGGGCGGGGCAGGGCGAGCAGGCAGGCGGGCGGGCAGGAAGGCACGCAGGCAGAGCAGGCAGGCAGGCAGGCAGGCAGGCACGGAGCGGCTCAAGGCGAACGGCAGGCCCGAGTGCGACTCTGCCCTCCGCCCCGTCCGGAGCCGCGGCTCAGCGGACGGTCGGCCGGCCCGCCGGTGAGATCAGCCCCCCGCCGACCGGCCGCCTCCGGGGTACACCGTCCCGGGGAAGACCGTGCAGCCCTCGACCGGCAGCTCCTCGATCGTCTCGTTCGCGGCAGCGGGCACACCGAGCCAGCGGACGGCGGTGGCGACCGCCGACCGGGCCTGGCGCAGTCCGGGCGCGCCCCACCCCAGCAGCTCGACCGCCAGCCCCGGTGCGACCAGCAGCCGCCGGTAGTGCCGGCCCGAGGCCGGGTCGGCCGCACTCGGGCCGACCGAGCGCAGCGCCGCCGCCATCCGGACCCGGGCGCACTCGTGACCGCCGTTGGCCGATCCGACCCGGTCGTAGAGGTAGCCGAGGTAGTAGGGGCGGCCGATGACGGCCTGGGCCTCCTCGTTCGCCTCGCGGGCCAGGGCCGCGGCAGGGTCCCCGTCGTCCTCCGGCTCCAGCGAGCCGCCGGGCAGCGAGCAGATCCCGTCCCGCGGGTTCACCAGGGTCAGCACCCGCCCGTCCGGGGCGAACAGCCAGCCCCAGGACTGCTTCACCGGCAGGCCCTCCGGCACCTGCTCACCGGGCCGCCACGGCCAGCCCGCGGTGGGACGCCGCCGCACCTTCCCGAGCAGCTCGGCGACCTCCGCCGTGAACTCGATCCGGCCCATGCCGTGCGTCCCCCCTCTCGCTGTCGGGCTCGCCGGACCTGCGGAGCACGGTTCGGAGCGGAGCGGCCGGAGCGGCGGCGTGGGGTACCGCACGCTCCTGCTGTTGATCTTCTCCGAATCTTCCCCGAACAGGCGGTCGATGAACAGTCCCCAGCGCCGCATGGCGGATGCGGAGGCCGCGACCACCCTGATCACCCCAGCGGCCCACCTCCTTCACCGGCCTCCCGGAAGCCCGGCACCGGGAACCCCGGCCGCGGCACCACCCCCGGCGGGAACGGCAGCCCGCGCGCCGCGTCGTCGGCCAGCTCGTCGAACACCTCATGGGCGGTCATCGGCCGCAGCCGCCCGTCGGCGAGGGCCCACCCGCGCACCAACGGCCCCAGCGGCCCCAACGCCGCCGGCGCCCGGTCCGCCACCGGGCCGGGCGGCGCCCCCTCGGGAGGGCCTGCCGCCGACGCCTCCGGATCGGCGCTCGACCGTGCGCTCGGCCCTGCGCTCGGCCGCGCGCTCGACGGATCGCCGTGCAGCAGCAGCGCCCCCGCACCACCGGAGGCCACACCGGCCGCGAGCGTGACGCAGAACGCCTCCGTGTCCCGCCCGGCCGGGTGCAGACGCCCCCCTTCCACGCAGACGTCCACCGCCGAGGTGAGCTCCTCGCCGTCCTCCGGGCCGTGGCACCGCAGCGTCAGCAGGTGGCAGCCCTCTCCCGCGCCCTCGGCGAGCGCCAGGTAGACGGAGGTCACGTACTGCATCACCGCCGCCATCCGCGCCTGCCCGGCCGGGTCGTCGCCGAGCGCGTCCAGCAGGGCCGCGCAGGCGACGGACATCCGCACCCGCGCCCGGTGATCGTCCAGCAGTACCGGGAGCAGCTCCGCCAACCGCTCCCCCGCGTAGACGAACGGCTCCCCCGCCAGCTCGGGATCGCCCGCGTACGCGACCCGGGCGGCGGCCGTCCGGGGATCGAGCCCGACCGCCGCGCAGTAGTCCTCGAAGTCACCCGCCTCCAACACCCTCAGATGCACCTCCAGCCCCTGCCCCTGGAGGACCCTCAGCTGCTGCTCCGCCCGGCGCAGGTACTCCTGGTGCCCGAGCGCGCCGAACATCCCGTACTTCGCCAGCCCGGCGAAGTCCGCCGCTTCCGCGGCGAGCGCGACCGCCACCGGCTGCGGCGGCGCACCCCGGGCCCGGCCGCCGCGCCGCCCGCGCGCCCCGGCCCCGCCGACCCCACCGGCCCGCCCGCCCGGCGGCCGTCCACCTCCCGGCGGCGCCCCGCCGGGACCTCCGGCCGGCGGGGCGCCGACCGCGGACCCCGACCTGCGTCCGCTGAGCAGCAGCGCCCGCCGCGCCCGCGTCGGACCGCCGCGCACCCCCGCCGCGGCCAGCACCTCGTACACCGACTCCCGTACGGTCATGGATTCCCTCCCGTTCGCTAACCCGGCGCCGGACGGCACCGGAGGACGCCGCCGGCTCCGACTCCCGGAGTCGCCGACGCCACGGAACATACACAGAGCCACTGACAATCCACCCCTGGTGATCGGACGAGGTCAGCCGCCCCCGCTTCGGGCTGGCCGTCCGCCGACCGACCCTGGCGATTCCCGCCCGCAACCGGCCCGCTTCCGACTGATTTCGACCGCTTCCGCCCGTCCGCGACCGGGTCGGCACGGTCCCGGGCCCCTCGGCCGACCGGCCGCCGGCTCTCCGACTCCGGAACCGCCCACCCCTGCGGGACCCGAGTGACCGGCGCGACAACCGGTCCCGGCGGGATTGTCGGTGCCGGGCGCTAGGGTCGAGGACCATGCGACTCCTGCATACCTCCGACTGGCACCTCGGGCGCTCCTTCCACCGGGAGAGCCTGCACGACGCCCAGCGCGCCTTCCTGGACCACCTGGTGGCGGTGGTCCGGTCCGAGGGCGTGGACGCCGTGCTCGTCGCCGGGGACGTGTACGACCGGGCGCTGCCCGGCCTGGAGGCGGTCGCCCTGTTCGACGACGTGCTGCACCGGCTGGCGGACCTCGGGGTGCCGACGGTCTTCATCAGCGGGAACCACGACTCGGCTCGCCGCCTCGGGGTCGGCGCCGGGCTGATCGGGCGGGCCGGGATCCACCTGCGCACCGATCCCGGCGAGTGCGCCGAGCCGGTGCTGCTGGCGGACGAGCACGGGCCGGTGGCGGTGTACGGCCTGCCGTACCTGGAGCCCACGCTGGTGCGCGAGCGGTTCGGGCTGGCCAAGGGAGGCCACGCGGCGGTGCTCGGCGCGGCGATGGACCAGGTCCGGGCCGACCTGGCGACGCGTCCGGAGGGCACCAGGGCCGTGGTGCTGGCGCACGCCTTCGTCACCGGCGGCACGGCGAGCGACAGCGAGCGGGACATCGCGGTCGGCGGGGTCGCCTCCGTCCCCGCCTCGGTGTTCGACGGCGTCCACTACGCCGCGCTCGGCCACCTGCACGGCTGCCAGACGCTCGCCCCCCACCTGCGCTACAGCGGCTCCCCGCTCGCCTACTCCTTCTCCGAGGCCCACCAGCGCAAGACCATGTGGCTGGTCGACCTCGCCGCCGACGGATCCGTGACCGCCGAACGGATCGACTGCCCCCGCCCGCGCCCGCTCGCCACCCTCCGCGACACGCTCGAGGCGCTGCTCACCGACGAGAGGTACGCCGAGCACGAGCAGTCCTGGGTACAGGCCACGCTCACCGACGCGGTCCGCCCGAGCGAGCCGATGGAGAAGCTGCGCCGCCGCTTCCCGCACACCCTCCAACTCCTCTTCGACCCTGAGGGGGGAGCGGCCGGGCCGTCCGAGTCCTACGCGGCCCGGGTCAGCGGCCGGGACGACCTCGAGATCGCCGAGGGCTTCCTGCGGCACGTCCGCCCCGGCGCCGAGCCGGCGCCCGACGAGCTCGGCTGGCTGCGCCAGGGCTTCGAGCGCGTCCGGGAGAGCGCCGACCGGAAGGCGGACCTGCCGCGATGAGGCTGCACCGGCTCACCGTCACCGCCTTCGGCCCGTTCGCGGGCACCGAGACGGTCGACTTCGACGCACTCGCCGCCGGCGGGCTGTTCCTGCTCCGCGGCGCGACGGGCGCGGGCAAGAGCAGCGTGCTGGACGCGGTCTGCTTCGCCCTCTACGGCGAGACGCCGAACGCCCGCCGGGCCAACCGGCTGCGCAGCGACCACGCGGACCCGAAGCGGCTGACGCAGGTGGAGCTGGAGCTGACGCTCGGCGGCCGACGGCTGCAGATCACCCGGCTGCCCGAGCAGCGCCGCCCGAAGAAGGTCGGCACCGGCACCACCGTCGAGCGGCCGCAGACCCTGCTGCGCGAATGGACGGCCGACACGGGCGAGGGCTCGCCCGGCTGGCGGCCGCTCAGCAAGTCCCACCAGGAGGCCGGGGAGGAGATCCACCGGCTGATCGGCATGAGCCGGGAGCAGTTCTGCCAGGTGGTCCTGCTGCCGCAGGGCGACTTCGCCCGTTTCCTCCGGGCCGACTCGGAGGAGCGCGCCAAGCTGCTGCGGCAGCTGTTCGACACCGAGCGGTACGGCCACGTGGAGGCCTGGCTCGGTGAGCAGCGGCGCTCCCAGGAGGCCGCCGTCCAGGCCGGTCGGCGCCGGCTGCGCGACCTCGCCAGCAAGGCCGAGCAGGCGGCCGGGCCCGGCGCCGAGGCCGCCGAGGGCTGGGTGCCGGCCGAGGACGACCACGCCGACCTGACCACCGGGGTGCTCGGCTGGGCCGCGGTGCTGCGCAGCGAGGCGGCCGAACGGCTCGCCGTCGCAGAGTCCGCGCTCGCCCTCGCCGAGGCCGCGCAGCAGCAGGCCCAGCAGGGCCGGGAGGCCGCGGAGGAGTTGGCCGGGCGCCAGCGCCGGCACCGTGAGGCGCTGGCCGAGGCGGAGCGGCTGGCCGCGTTCGAGCCCGCCGCGGCCCGGGACCGGCAGCGGCTGGCGGCCGCGCAGGAGGCCGTCGGGGTGGAGGCCGCGCTGCGGCTGCGGGAGAGCGCGGCCGAGGCGCTCGGGCGGGCCCGGGAGGCGGAGCGGCGGCGCCGGGAGGCGCTCGCCCGGTTCGGCCCCGAGGGCCGCAGGCTCGCCGGAGTCGGCACCGGCACCGGCACGGGCACCGGCACCGGGACCGGCACCGAGAAGGAGGCAGCAGCAGCGGCCGGACCCGCAACGGGCGCTGGAGCCGGCACCGGGCCGGCGGAGTCCGGTACCGACACGGGCGCCGCGTCCGCCGCCGCCGAGCTCGCCGAGGCCGAGCTGCGGCTGCGGGCCGAGGTGGTCCGCCTCGAGGCCGCCCGGGCCGAGGAGCGGCGCTGCACGGAACTCGCCGGAGAAGCTGGCTCGTTGACGCGGGAACGGCGCGCCGCCGAGGAGCTGGCCGAGGAGGCCGAGGACTGGCTGGCCGAGTTCGACGACGAGCTGCGCCAGCTGGAGGAGCAGCAGTCCCGGGCCCTCACCGCGACCGCCCGGGTCGAGCGCCTCGACGGCCGGCGCACCGAGTTGGCCGCCCGGCTGGAAGCGGCCAGGGAGCGCGACGCCCTGCGCGCCGAGATCGCTGACGCCGAGCCGCGGGTCGCCGGGCTGCGCACCGCCGCGCTGGACGCCCGCGAGCACAGCCTGGACCTGCGGGACCGCCGCCTGACGGGCATGGCCGCCGAGCTGGCCGAGCAGCTGAGGGCGGGCGAGGCCTGCCGGGTCTGCGGCTCGCCCGAGCACCCGGCACCCGCCGAGGCCGGGACGGTCGGGCGGGTGAGCGCCGAGGACGAGGAGCGGGCCCGTCGCGCCCAGACCGCCGCCGAGCAGGCCTGGGACTCCGCCGAGCAGGCCCTGACCGCGCTGCGGGTCCGGGAGGCGACCGCCGCCGGGGCCGCCGGGCCGGAGGAGGCGGACGCGCTCGCGCAGGCGCTGGCCGAGGTGGAGCACGAGCACCGCGCGGCGCTGCACGAGGCGGAGGCGCTCGGCCGGGTCGAGCAGGAGATCGGCCGGCTGGCCCAGGACCGCGCCCGTCGCCTGGACGAACTGCACGAGGCCAAGGAGCGCGCCGCCGTCCTCACCGACCGGCTGCAGGCGGTGGACGCCGAGCAGCGGGAGCTGACCGCCAGGGTGGCGGCGGCCCGGGGAGACGCCGCCTCGGTCGCCGACCGGGCCGCTGCACTGGCCCGGCTCACCGAGGAGGTGGCCGCCACCGCCACCGCCGCGCGGGCCTGCGCCGAGGCGCGGGCCCGGCTGGGGGAGGCCGCGGAGGAACTCGCCAAGGCCGCCGCCGCGGCGGGCTTCCCGGACGCCGCGGCGGCGCTCGCGGTGCTGCTGCCGCGCGAGGAGCGCGAGCGGCTGGAGGCCCGGTTGGAGCGGCACCGCGCGGAGTCGGCCGCCGTACGGCACGAGCTGGCGCTGCCCGAGCTGGCCGAGGCCGCCGCCCGTCCGCCGGTCGACCTCTCCGCCGCCGCTGCCGCGCTCGGCGCCGCCACGGAGCGGCTCGGCCAGGCGCACGCCGCCCGGTCGGCGGCCCGGGAGCGCTGCGCCGCGCTGGCCGAGATCGGGCGGCAACTGACCGCCCTGGCCGCGGACCTCGCCCCGGCACTGGAGCGGTACGGGCGGATCAACCGGCTCGCCGCGCTGGCCGCCGGCACCTCGACCGAGAACCGGCTGCGGATGCGTCTGGAGTCGTACGTCCTGGCGGCCCGGTTGGAGCAGGTGGCGGCGGCGGCCAGCGACCGGCTGGTCCGGATGTCCGGCGGCCGCTACACCCTGGTGCACAGCGACGACCGGGGAGGCGGCAACAAGCGGTCCGGTCTGGCCCTGCGGGTGGTCGACGCCTGGACGGGCACCGAGCGGGACACCGCGACCCTCTCCGGCGGCGAGAGCTTCTTCGCCTCGCTCTCCCTCGCCCTCGGCCTGGCCGACGTGGTCACCGACGAGGCGGGCGGCATGCCGCTGGACACCCTGTTCATCGACGAGGGGTTCGGCACCCTGGACGAGCAGACCCTGGAGGAGGTGATGGACGTCCTGGACGGCCTGCGCGAACGGGACCGCGCGGTCGGCATCGTCAGCCACGTCGCCGACCTGCGCAGCCGCATCCCGGCCCAGCTCATGGTCCGCAAGGGCCGCCACGGCTCCACCCTCGCCCTGGCCACCCGGGAGGATGCCTAGTGCCACATCAGGCAACGTTCGCCCTAGTGACGACTTCGCGTAGGCGCTGGTCGGCGGCGTGGTTGTTCCGCCAGATGATGTAGCGGCGGATCATGCTGCCCTGTTCCTTGTGACTGGCGTG
>NZ_JBIDAK010000034.1:0-78837 GCF_043202455.1 Kitasatospora sp. NPDC048194 | reverse complement strand
GGGCGCCCGCCCGGGGGGGGGGGGGGGGGGGCCCGGCGGGGCCCCCCCCCCCCCGCCGGGGGGGGGGGGGCGGCCGGGCGGGGGGGGGGCGCCCCCCCCCCCCCCCCCGCCCCTCGCCTTCGTACCCGGACGTCAGTCCTGCGGGGTGTGGTACGAGACCAGCTCGGCCACGCCCGGCTCGACGCCCTTCCACGAGCCGCTGAAGCTGAGCACCGCGATCGCCGCGGTCGGGAAGCCGCCGAGGCGCAGCCGCTCCAGCGCGTCCCGGTCGCCCGCGTCACCGGCCAGCACCTGGGTCAGGCCCAGCACCCCGGGGTTGTGCCCGACCAGCACCACGTCCGCGTACTCCTCCGGGGTCTCCTGGAGGACGGTGATGATCTCCCCCGGGCTGGCCTCGTAGATCCGCTCCTCGTAGACGGTCTTGCGGGCCCGCTTGGGCAGCTCGTGCGCGGCGAGCTTCCACGTCTCACGGGTGCGCAGGGCGGTGGAGCAGAGCACGAAGTCGGGGTTGATGCCGGAGTCGGCCAGCCAGCGGCCGGCGTCCGGGGCCTGGTGGCGTCCCCGGTCGGCCAGCGGCCGCTCGTGGTCGTCCACGCCGTTGGGCCAGTCGGCCTTGGCGTGGCGGAGAACGATGATCCTGCGGGGCGTTTCGGCGCTCATACCCAGCAAGCTTGGCAGAAAAGCGGCCCGGGGGCGCGGTGCTGCCGGTTGCCGCCACTCCGCGGGGTGGCGGGTGCCATCACGCCGGGTTCACCACCGCGTCACCGGGTGTACGGCGGCAGGGCGGAGGGTGGTCAGCCCAGCTGGGCGGCGACGGTGGCGACGATCGCCACCAGCACCGCGATGGCGACGAAGGCGAGGGCGATGCGGCCGAGCTGCTTGCGGCCGTCGGTGGGGTTCGGGTCGAGAACGGGCATGTCCGGAATTCTCCCACCCCGAACGCGCCCGCCCCTGCCCGCCCCCGCCGCCTTGGCCGGGGCTTGACCTTCCGGCCGAGCCCTTGGCCTTCCCCGGCTGGGCCTTGACCTTCCCGGCGGGGGCTGGACCGTGCCCGGAGGGCCCGGCCCTCCGGCCGGCCGGGCCCTGCCGGTCGGAGCCGGACCGCTCCGGTCAGGCCCCGACCGGCCCCGCGGCCCGCCCCGCCGGGTGGACCGCCTCGTCCTCGATGTGCCGGGCCCGCGCCGCGCGCAGGCCGACCAGCATCTGCGGCACCAGCAGCAGCGCCAGGAAGCCGAGCGGCCCGTACCACTCGCCGGTGGCCTGGTAGATCCGGCCGATCAGGATCGGGCCCGGGATGGAGATCAGGTAGCCGACGCCCTGCGCGAAGGCGGACAGCTGCGCCACACCACCGGCGGTCCGGGCGCGCAGCCCGATCATCGTCAGCACCAGCGGGAAGGCGCAGTTGGACAGGCCCACCAGGACGGCCCAGACCCACGGCGCACCGGCAGGCGCGAGTGCCAGTCCGGCGTACCCGGCGATGCCGCAGCTGGCCAGCACGATCACGAACAGCCGCTGGTCGCCGCGGCGGGCGGCCAGGTTGGGCAGCACGAAGGAGACGGGCACCCCGATCACCATGGTGACCGCGAGCAGCACCCCGGAGGTCCCCTTGTCGACGCCGGCGTCCTGGAAGATCTTCGGCAGCCAGCCCATCACCACGTACGCGCCGGTGGCCTGGAGGCCGAAGAAGCAGGCCATCGCCCAGGCCGTACGGCTGCGGGTGATCGGCAGCTTGGCGGGAGCCGCGGCACCGCCCGCCCGCTCGCCGCGCTCGCGCTTGGCGATCAGCACCGGCAGCCAGAGCAGCAGGGCGAGTGCGCCCAGGGCCGCCCAGACGCCGAGGCCGTAGCGCCAGTCGCCGCCGAGCGCGCTGGTCAGCGGCACCGTGACGGCGGCGGCCAGCGCGGTGCCGGCGGACAGCGCCATGGAGTAGAGGCCGATCATCGGACCGACCTTCTCCGGGAAGTACCGCTTGATCACCACCGGCAGCAGCACGTTGGAGACAGCCACCCCGGCCAGCGCGAGGGCGGTCAGCAGCAGGAACACCGCGGTCCCGCCGGCGAAGGAGCGGGCCAGCACGCCGGCGGTGATGGCGGCCATTCCGGCCGTGACCACGGCGATCGGGCCGATCCTGCGGGCCGCGGCGGGCGCGGCGAAGCCGAACAGCGCGAAGCACAGCGACGGGACGGCGGTGAGCAGCCCGGCGAGCGTCGGGTTCATTCCCAGGTCGCCGCGGACCTGGTCGAGCAGCGGCCCGAGGCTGGTGACGACGGGCCGCAGGTTGAAGGCGGCGGCGGCGATCGCGACGGCGAACAGCCAGGCCAGGTACTTGGCGGGGGGAGCAGGCGGCTCGGTCTGCGGCCGGGCCCCGGTTCGTGGGGAGGCAGCGGCGGTGGTGGCGGTGGTGCTGGTGTCGGGCGCGGGAGGCATGGACGCCATCATAGAATGATGGGATGAATTGATGCACCTTGGAATTGGCATGATGTGCCGACCGTTCATCCACCGGCCGCTTTCCCCCAGGGCCCACCCACTCGCCCCGTAGCCGCAAGGAGTCCCCGTGGCGCTGTCATCGCCGAGGCGCACCCCGTTGTCCGACCAGGTGATCGCGCAGCTGCGCGCCCAGATCACCTCCGGGGAGTGGCCCGTCGGCTCGCGCATCCCCACCGAGGCCGCGCTGGTGGAACAGCTCGGGGTGGCCCGCAACACCGTCCGCGAGGCCGTCCGCGCCCTCGCCCACAACGGGCTGCTCGACATCCGGCAGGGCTCCGGCACCTACGTGCTCGCCACCAGCGAGCTGGCCGGGGTGATGCACCGCCGCTTCGCCGACGCCGACCAGGCGCAGGTCTCCGAGCTGCGGGCGGCCCTGGAGACCTCTGCGGCGGGGCTGGCGGCCGTCCGCCGCACCGCGCGCGACCTCCAGCTGCTGGACGCGGCACTCGCCCGCCGCGAGGCCGCCTGGCACTCCGGCGGCGCCGAGGACTTCGTCCAGGCCGACGCCGCCTTCCACCAGGCCGTGGTCGCCGCCGCCCACAACGACGTGCTGCTCGCCGTCTACGCCGACCTCGGCGAGGTCACCCGGGCGCACCTGCGCCACGACGTCGGCCCCGAGCTGATCCCCGAGCGGTACATCGGCCACGACACCATCCTGGACGCCATCCGGGCCGGGGACGCCCAGCGCGCCTCGATCGAGGCCGGCCGCGCCATCGGGGCCTGCGGCAAGGCCGAGGCCGCCGCGGCCGCGACAGGGACGGGGACGGGGACGGGGACGGCCGGCCAGGCCTGACCCCGCCGACCCGAATCGGTCCCGGGAACGGCCCGGGGAACGCTCCCGGACGCAGTCCGGGAACGCCGCTGCCCGGCACCCCCTCCGCGGGGGTGCCGGGCAGCGGCGTTGTCAGCGGATCAGGCGCCGATGGCGTGCAGACCGCCGTCGACGTGGATGATCTCGCCGGTGGTCTTCGGGAACCACTCGGACAGCAGCGCGACGATGGCGCGGCCGGCCGGCTCCGGGTCGCCCAGGTCCCACTTCAGCGGGGAGCGGTGGTTCCAGGTGTCGGCCAGGTCGCCGAAGCCCGGGATGGACTTGGCGGCCATCGAGCCGAGCGGACCGGCCGAGACCAGGTTGCAGCGGATGTCGCGCGGGCCCAGGTAGCGCGCCAGGTAGCGGCTGGTCGACTCCAGGGCGGCCTTGGCCGGGCCCATCCAGTCGTACTGCGGCCACGCGAACTGGGCGTCGAAGGTCAGGCCGACCACCGAGCCGCCGTCCTGCATCAGCGGCAGCAGTGCCATGGTCAGCGACTTCAGCGAGTACGCCGAGACGTGCATGGCGGTCGCCACGGACTCCCACGGGGTGTCCAGGAAGTTGCCGCCCAGCGCGTCCTGCGGCGCGAAGCCGATCGAGTGGACGACGCCGTCCAGGGTCGGCAGGTGCTCGCGGACCTGGTCGGCGATGCCGGCCAGCTGCTCCGGGTTGGAGACGTCCAGCTCCAGCACCTTGACCGGCTTCGGCAGCTTCTTGGCGATCCGCTCCGTGAGGGTCGGACGCGGGAACGCGGTGAGGATGATCTCCGCGCCCTGCTCCTGCGCGAGCTTGGCGGCGTGGAAGGCGATGGACGACTCCATCAGCACACCGGTGATCAGGATCCGCTTGCCTTCGAGGATTCCACTCATGATCAGTGACCCATGCCCAATCCGCCGTCGACGGGAATGACGGCTCCGGTGATGTACGCGGCCTCGTCCGACCCGAGGAACCGCACGGTGGAGGCGACCTCGGCGGGCGCCGCGTAGCGGCCCAGCGGCACACCGGAGACGATCTCCGCGCGGCGCTCGTCGCTGAGCACGGCGGTCATGTCGGTGTCCACGAAGCCGGGCGCCACCACGTTGACGGTGATGTTGCGCGGGCCGAGCTCGCGCGCCAGCGACCGGGCGAAGCCGACCAGGCCGGCCTTGGAGGCGGCGTAGTTGGCCTGGCCCGGCGAGCCGGACAGGCCCACCACGGAGGAGATCAGCACCACGCGGCCCTTCTTGGCGCGCATCATCAGCTTGGAGGCGCGCTTGACCACCCGGAAGGTGCCGGTCAGGTTGGTGTCCAGGACGGACGTGAAGTCCTCCTCGGACATCCGCAGGAGCAGGGTGTCGTTGGTGATGCCGGCGTTGGCGACCAGCACCTCGACCGCGCCGTGCTTCTGCTCGATCTCGGTGAAGGCGGCGTCGACCTGCGCGGCGTCCGTGATGTCGCAGCGGACCGCGAGGACGTCGTACTTCTCCAGGGCCTCGGGCACCTCGCCCGAGCGGCTGGTGATGGCCACCTTGTCGCCCGCTTCGGCGAAGGCCTGGGCGATCGCGAGGCCGATGCCCCGGTTTCCTCCGGTGACGAGAACCGAGCGGCTCAACGATCCACCTCTCTCCGTGTGTGAGCACGTACGTCGGAATGCGTACGCAGTGTGACGCTATCGGGCGGTCGGCGGTGTCGACGCATCGGGCTCCGACAGCGCCGAACCGGAGGAACTGTCGCAATCCGACAATGCCGCCCCCGCAGCCCCCGGCGCCTCCCGTCGGTTCCTCCGCAGGCCGGGGCGCCGCCGCGATCGGGGCGACTGTACGGGAACAAGACGGCAGGGCGCACCCGTTGCCCCCCTGGTGCGGACCGACCCGGGAGCGGGCCGTATCCTCCCCCGAACAGTCCCGGCGAGGAACGAAGGCAGGGCGCATGACCAAGGCACGGCCCGGGAGCACCCACCGACGCGGACGACTTCTCGCCCTGACCGCCCTCACGGCGGCCTTGGGCTCGGCCGCCTGGTCGCTGCGCGACGTCCCGGCGGCGTTCGGGCGCCGCCCCGACGGCGAGCGCGAGGAGCGGGTGCGCAACTCCCCGCAGTACCGCGACGGCGTCTTCCACAACGCGCCCTCCGCCCTCGCCCGCACCGCCGACGCCCCCGGCATCGACCCGGGCACCGTCCGCCGGATGCTGTTCGAGCGCGACGGCCGCGTCCCCGCCCACCCCGTCCCCACCGTCCGCCCGGCCCCCGCGACCGGCCCGGCCGCCGAGGGACTGGAGATCACCTGGTACGGGCACGCCTCCGCGCTGGTGGAGATCGAGGGCTCGCGGGTGCTGCTCGACCCGGTCTGGAGCGACCGCTGCTCGCCCTCCGCGCACATCGGCCCGAAGCGGCTGCACCCGGTGCCCGTCGAGTTGGAGGAACTCCCGCCGGTCGACGCCGTGCTGATCTCGCACGACCACTACGACCACCTCGACATGGCCACCGTCAAGCGCCTGCTGCGCAGCCAGTCCGCGCCCTTCGCGGTGCCGCTCGGCATCGGCGCCCACCTGCGCCGCTGGGGCGTGCCCGAGCACCGGATCATCGAGCTGGACTGGGACGAGACCTGCACCCTGGGCGAGCTCGTGCTCACCCTCACCTCCGCGCACCACTTCTCCGGCCGCGGCCTCACCCGCAACACCACCCTGTGGGGCTCCTGGGTGATCGCCGGCCCCACTCGGAAGGTCTTCTACACCGGCGACTCCGGCTACTTCGAGGGCTACGGCCGCATCGGCGAGCAGCACGGCCCCTTCGACGCCGCCCTGGTGCAGATCGGCGCGTACGACACGGCCTGGGCCGACATCCACATGACGCCCGAGGACGCCGTCCTCGCCCACCGCGACCTCAGGGCCGGGCTGCTGGTGCCGGTCCACTGGTGCACCTTCAACCTGGGCCTGCACCCGTGGGCCGAGCCGATCGAGCGGCTGCTCGCGGAGGCCAAGGCCCAGGCCGTGCCGCTGGCGGTGCCGCGTCCCGGCGAGCGGGTCGACGTGGACAACCCGCCGGAGCTGGACGGCTGGTGGGAGGCCGTCTCCTGACGGCCCGGCCGACGGGCGAACGGCAGCGGCCGCGGCGAGCGGGCAGCCGTCGCCCGACGGCGGCGACCGGCGACGGCGCCCCGGGGCGGTAGCCGGGGGTGTCGGCCGGGGCGTCGGCCGCCGGCGTTGACCGGATGTCGCGGCGCACCTGGCGAAATGCGCTGGCCGGAAACCCGGTGGACGGGAAATGATGCGGTGCGGGCGCCCCTGTGGGCACCCGCACCGTCACCCTCCGCGACCTGGGAGCCCGATTGCCTCCGATCCCTCCGGCCGACAGCGCCGGCGCCCCCTCCGGGCGCGCCGTCGACCCGCTGTTCCTCGCCCTCCCGCTGCGCACCCTCGCCGACGCCGCCCTCACCCGCGCCCGTGAACTCGGCGCCGACCACGCCGACTTCCGCCTGGAACGCGTCCGCAGCGCGTCCTGGCGGCTGCGCGACGCCCGCCCGGCCGGCACCTCCGACAGCGTGCAGCTCGGCTTCGCCGTCCGCGTCCTGCTGGACGGCGCCTGGGGCTTCGCCGCCGGGGTGGACCTGACCCCGGACGCCGCCGCGGCGGTCGCCGCCCAGGCCGTCGCGGTGGCGCGGCTGTCCGGCGGGATCAGCCGGGCGGCCGGCTCCACCGAGCGGGTCGAGCTGGCCGACGAGCCGGTCCACCGGGACGTCACCTGGGTCTCCGCGTACGAGGTCAACCCCTTCGAGGTGCCGGACGCCGAGAAGACCGCCCTGCTCGCCGAGCGCAGCTCCCGGCTGCTGGCCGCCCAGGGCGTCTCGCACGTCCAGGCGGCCCTGCTGACCGTCCAGGAGAACAAGTTCTACGCGGACACCGCGGGCACCATGACGACCCAGCAGCGGATCCGGCTCCACTCCGACCTGGAGGCCACCTCGGTCGACGAGCGCACCGGCGCCTTCGACTCGATGCGCACCCTCGCACCGCCGGTCGGCCGCGGCTACGAGTACCTCACCGGCACGGGATGGGACTGGGACGCGGAGATCGCCGAACTGCCCGTGCTGCTGGCCGAGAAGATGAAGGCCCCGAGCGTCCGGGCGGGCCGCTACGACCTGGTCGTCGACCCGTCCAACCTGTGGCTGACCATCCACGAGTCGATCGGCCACGCCACCGAGCTGGACCGCGCGCTCGGCTACGAGGCCGCCTACGCCGGCACCTCCTTCGCCACCTTCGACCAGCTCGGCACCCTGAAGTACGGCTCCGAGCTGATGCACGTCACCGGCGACCGCACCGCCGAGCACGGCCTGTCCACGATCGGCTACGACGACGAGGGCGTGGCCACCCAGTCCTGGGACCTGATCCGCGACGGCGTCCTGGTCGGCTACCAACTCGACCGCGGCATGGCCAAGCTGAAGGGCTTCGAGCGCTCCAACGGCTGCGCCTTCGCGGACTCCCCGGCGCACGTCCCGGTGCAGCGGATGGCCAACGTCTCGCTCCAGCCCGCCGCCGGCGGCCCGGACACCGAGGAGCTGTTCGCCGGGGTGGAGAACGGCCTGTACATCGTCGGCGACCGCTCCTGGTCGATCGACATGCAGCGCTACAACTTCCAGTTCACCGGGCAGCGCGCCTACGCCATCAAGAACGGCGAACTCGCCGGCCAGGTCAAGGACTTCGCCTACCAGGCCACCACCACCGACTTCTGGGGCTCGATGGCCGCGGTCGGCGGCCCGCAGACCTACGTCCTCGGCGGCGCCTTCAACTGCGGCAAGGCCCAGCCCGGCCAGGTCGCGGCGGTCAGCCACGGCTGCCCGTCGGCGCTGTTCCGCAACGTCAACGTGCTCAACACCCAGCAGGAGGCGGGTCACTGATGTCCGCGATGCAGCCCCACGAACTCGTCGAGCTGGCCCTCGGCCTCTCCCGCGCCGACGGCTGCGTGGTGATCGCCGACGAGGAGTCCACCGCCAACCTGCGCTGGGCCGCGAACGCGCTGACCACCAACGGTGTCACCCGCGGCCGCCGCCTCACCGTGATCGCCACCGTGGCCGGCGCCGAGGGCACCGCCTCCGGCGTGGTCTCCCGCGAGGCCGTCACCGCCGAGGACGTCGAGGGCCTGGTCCGGGCCGCCGAGGAGGCCGCCCGGGCGGCCGGCCCCGCCGAGGACGCCCAGCCCCTGATCGCCGACCGGCCGGCCTCCCCGGACTTCACCCAGCCGCCCACCGAGACCTCGATCGCCGTCTTCGACGCCTTCGGCCCGGCCCTCGGCGCGGCCTTCGCCCGTGCCGCCGCACAGGGCGAACTGCTGTACGGCTTCGCTCGGCACGAGATCACCACCAGCTACCTGGGCAGCTCCACCGGCCTGCGGCTGCGCCACGACCAGCCCACCGGCATGGTGGAGATCAACGCCAAGACCGCCGACCTGTCCGGTTCGGCCTGGGCCGGCGCCGCCACCCGGGACTTCTCGGACATCGACGTCGAGGCCCTGCACGCCGAGCTGACCAAGCGCCTCGGCTGGGGCGCCCGCAAGGTCGACCTGCCGGCCGGGCGCTACGAGACGCTGCTGCCGCCCTCGGCCGTCGCCGATCTGATGATCTACCTCAACTGGTCCTCCGGCGGCCGGGACGCCCACGAGGGCCGCACCGTCTTCTCCAAGCCCGGCGGCGGCACCCGGATCGGCGACAAGCTCGCCGGCCTGCCGCTGACGCTGCGCTCCGACCCGCGCGAGGAGGGCCTGGAGGCCGCGCCCTTCGTGCTGGCCCACAGCAGCGGCGGCGACGTCTCGGTCTTCGACAACGGCGCGCCGATCGCCGCCACCGAGTGGATCCGCGAGGGCGTGCTGACCGATCTGATCACCAGCCGCCACGCGGCCGGCCTCACCGGCCTTCCGCTGCGCCCGGCGGTCGACAACCTGGTCCTGGAGACGGCCGACCAGGACTCCGCGCCGACCCTGGACGAGATGATCGCCCGCACCGAGCGCGGCCTGCTGCTCACCTGCCTCTGGTACATCCGCGAGGTGGACCCGGCGACGCTGCTGCTCACCGGCCTCACCCGGGACGGCGTGTACCTGGTGGAGAACGGCGAGGTGGTCGGCGCGGTCAACAACTTCCGGTTCAACGAGTCCCCGGTCGACCTGCTCGGCCGGATCACCGAGGTGGGCCGCACCGAGCGCTGCCTGCCCCGCGAGTGGAGCGACTACTTCACCCGCACCGCGATGCCACCCGTGCGTGTCGCGGACTTCAACATGAGTTCGGTCAGCCAGGCCTCTTAACCGGCGGCCGACGGGGGGATACGAGAGACATGACGGACGAGAAGCGGCTGGTCAGGACGAGCAGGATGCTGTCGCGCATCCTGCGCCACGAGCCGGAGCTGGTGGGGATCACCCTGGACGGCTCCGGCTGGGTCCGGGTCGACGAACTGCTCACCGCCCTCGCGGCGGAGGGCAGGCCGCTCACCCGGGCCGAGCTCGACCACCTGGTGGCCACCAGCGACAAGCGCCGCTTCGGCTACTCGCCGGACGGTCTCTCGATCCGCGCCAACCAGGGCCACTCGGTGGCGGTCGACCTCGGTCTGGCCGCCACCGCCCCGCCCCCCGTGCTCTACCACGGCACCGCCGAGCGCCACCTGGCATCGATCTTCCGCGAGGGCCTGCGTCCGATGACCCGCCAGGACGTCCACCTGTCGGCGGACACCGGGACGGCGACCCGGGTCGGTGCCCGGCACGGCCGACCGGTCGTGCTCACCGTGAACGCGGCCGCCATGGCGGCGGCCGGTCACGAGTTCCGGCTCAGCGAGAACGGCGTCTGGCTCACCGACGCCGTCCCTCCGCAGTACCTCTCCCGCCGCTCCTAGGGACCGGCCCACCAGGGCCCGGGACCGCCGGACGGCTCCCTATCACGCCCGACCGGGTGGGCCCCGCCCACCCGGTCTCGTCGCTCCGGCGCGCCCGGGCGTACCGTGAGGAGGCCGCGCGGAACGGCGCGCGGGTGCGTGGACGAGGGCGGTAGGACAGATGCGCAAGAACGCCGAGGGCGGACAGGTCTACCGGATCACCGGGGCCCGGAGCAGCCTCACCGAGGACGTCCGGGGGCGTCAGCGCCGCTACGTCATCTCGATGCTGATCCGCACGCTCTGCGTGCTGCTCGCGGTGGTGCTGTGGGACGTCCAGCGCTGGCTGGCGTTCGCCGCGCTGGCGGGCGGTGTGCTGCTGCCCTACTTCGCGGTGCTGATCGCCAACGCCGGCCGCGAGCGGGCCCCCGGTCTGCCGAGCAGCTTCGACATCCCGCACGACACCCCGCTGATGCTCGGCCCCGGTGGTACCGGTGGGGCCGGTGCGTCCGGTGGTGCGGGACGGGCGGAGGCCCCCGGCACGGAAACTCCACAGGGTCCGAACCCCCGATCCGATTCGTGACGGTTGGGCTCGTTTCGACTCCGCGAAAGCTCAGAAGAACCTCAGATTAATCATGCAAGACCTCCCCATCCGAGGGTGTCGGCGTGACATACTGCGTACGCGCTCCGCATCCCCCGTCGGAGCGACGGACCGACGCCGGGCGGCTCCCCCCGTGGCTGCCCGGCGTCGCCATGTCCGGATCCGGACGGGCCGGCCGCGGCCGTCGCGACCCGTGGCAGACTGACGGCGACGATCATCCGCCGAGCACCGAGGACGACCCGATGGACACCCCGCAGACGCCGATCTGCTCCGCCAAGGGCTGCCGGGCGGACGCCCGGT
The DNA here is from genome assembly GCF_043202455.1 of Kitasatospora sp. NPDC048194. Classification (NCBI taxonomy): domain Bacteria; kingdom Bacillati; phylum Actinomycetota; class Actinomycetes; order Kitasatosporales; family Streptomycetaceae; genus Kitasatospora; species Kitasatospora sp. NPDC048194. Next base: position 67,816 of record NZ_JBIDAK010000034.1, on the reverse strand, counting down.
GGGTGCTGGTGTGGAACAACCCCAAGCTGCACACCCCGGACCGCCGCAAGACCTGGCTGGCCTGCGAGGAGCACCGCGAGCACCTGTCCCAGTTCCTGGGCGTGCGCGGCTTCCTCAAGGAGGTCGTCGCCTTCGCCGACTACTCCGGGACGGCGGAGGCGGGCGACTAGCCGCCGATCGCCGACATCGGCCGCTCGGGCTGCAGGAACTCCGGGTCGTCGATCCCGGCTCCGGCCTTCTTGCCCCACATCGCCGCCCGCCAGAGCGCGGCCAGCTCCGCGTCGTCCGCCCCCGAGCGCAGCGCGGTGCGCAGGTCGGTCTCCCCGGTTGCGAACAGGCAGTTGCGCACCTGCCCGTCGGCGGTCAGCCGGGTGCGGTCGCAGGCCCGGCAGAACGGCCTGGTGACGGAGGCGATCACGCCGACCCGGCCCGGGCCGCCGTCCACCACCCAGCGTTCGGCGGGCGCCGCGCCCCGGCCCGCGGCCGGTTCCGGGGTGAGCGTGAAGCGCGCGCCCAGCAGTTCCAGGATCTCGGCCGCGGTGACCATCGACGAACGGTCCCAGCCGTGTTGGGCGTCCAGCGGCATCTGCTCGATGAAGCGCAGCTCGTAGCCCCGCTCCAGGCACCAGGCCAGCAGGTCGGCGGCCTCGTGGTCGTTGACGCCGCGCATCAGCACGGTGTTCAGCTTGACCGGCGTCAGCCCGGCCGCCTCGGCGGCGGCCAGGCCGTCCAGCACGTCCTGGTGGCGCCGGCGGCGGGTGAGCGTGTGGAACACCTCGGGGTCGAGGGTGTCCAGCGAGACGTTGATCCGGTCGAGCCCGGCCTCGCGCAGCGCCGTCGCGGTGCGGGCCAGGCCGACGCCGTTGGTGGTGAGCGACAGCTCGGGGCGCGGCTCCAGCTCGGAGCAGGCGGCCAGGATGGCGACCAGTCCGGGGCGCAGCAGCGGCTCGCCGCCGGTGAAGCGCACCTCGCGCACGCCCAGCTCCCGGACGGCCAGGGAGACCAGCCGGACGATCTCCTCGTCGGTCAGCAGCTCGGGCTTGGCCAGCCACTGGAGGCCTTCCTCCGGCATGCAGTAGGTGCATCTCAGGTTGCACCGGTCGGTCAGGGAGACCCGCAGGTCGACGGCCTGTCGTCCGAAGGTGTCGAGCAGCACGTGCGTCCCTTCCCGAAATGCGGCCGGCCCGGCCACCGTCTCGGCGGGGGCCGGGCCAGCATAGTCATCGCGGGATGATCAGTGGGCGCCCAGCCCGGTGAGCGAGCGGACCTCCAGTTCAGCGTACTTCGCCGGGTCGGCGCGTTCCTTCGACAGCAGGGTCCCGAGCCAGCCGGCCAGGAAGCCGACCGGGATGGAGACCAGGCCGGGGTTCTCCAGCGGGAACCAGTGGAAGTCGGAGTGCGGGAAGAGCGAGGTCTTCGCGCCCGAGGCCACCGGGGAGAACACCACCAGCAGTACCGAGGTGACCAGGCCGGCGTAGACCGAGCTGACCGCGCCGGTGGTGGTGAAGCGCTTCCAGAACAGCGAGTAGAGCAGGGTGGGCAGGTTCGCCGAGGCCGCCACCGCGAAGGCGAGCGCCACCAGCGCGGCGGTGTTGAGCTTGTCCGCGAAGAGGCTGAGCACGATCGAGACCGCGCCGATCGCCACCGCCGCCCACTTGGCCGACATCACCTCCTCCCGCTCGGTCGCCTTGCCCCGCCGGATCACGTTGGCGTACAGGTCGTGCGCGAAGGACGCCGAGGAGGCCAGGGTGAGCCCGGCGACCACGGCCAGGATGGTGGCGAAGGCGACCGCCGAGATCACCGCGAGCAGGATCGCGCCGCCGGTGCTGCCGCTGCCGCCGCCGAGCGCCTCGGCCAGCTGCGGGGCCGCGGTGTTGCCGGCCGCGTTGGCCGCCTTGATCTGCTTGGAGCCGACCAGCGCGGCGGCGCCGAAACCGAGCGCCAGGGTCATCAGGTAGAAGACGCCGATGATGCCGATCGCCCAGAGCACCGACTTCCTGGCGGCCTTGGCGGTGGGCACGGTGTAGAAGCGGACCAGGATGTGCGGCAGGCCGGCGGTGCCGAGCACCAGCGCGATGCCCAGGCTGATGAAGTCGAGCTTCGCGGTGCCGCTGCCGTACTTCTGCCCCGGTTGGAGGAAGGCCTCCCCCTTGCCGCTGGCGCTGGCCGCCGCGCCCAGCAGCTCGGAGGGGTTGAAGTGGTACTTGGCGAGCACCAGCACGGTCATCAGCGCGGCGCCGGAGATCAGCATGACCGCCTTGACGATCTGCACCCAGGTGGTGCCCTTCATCCCCCCTATCACCACGTAGACGATCATCAGCGCACCGACCCCGACGATGGTCCAGCGCTTGGCGGCGTTCCCCTCGGCCCCGAGGAGCAGGGCGACCAGCGTCCCCGCCCCGACCATCTGCGCCAGCAGGTAGAAGATCGACACCACGATGGTGGACACGCCCGCCGCGGTGCGCACCGGGCGCTGGCGCATCCGGAACGCGAGCACGTCCGCCATGGTGAAGCGGCCGGAGTTGCGCAGCGGCTCGGCGATCAGCAGTAGCGCGACCAGCCAGGCGACCAGGAAGCCGATCGAGTACAGGAAGCCGTCGTACCCGGCCAGGGCGATGGTGCCGGCGATGCCGAGGAAGGAGGCGGCCGACATGTAGTCGCCCGAGATGGCCAGGCCGTTCTGGAAGCCGGTGAAGCCGCGGCCGCCGGCGTAGAAGTCGGCGGCGCTGCGGTTCTGCCGTCCGGCCCAGACGGTGATGACCAGGGTGGCCACCACGAACAGCCCGAACAGGGCCATCGTCAGGCCGCGGTGCTCCGTGGCGGAGCTGGCGAGCTCGGTCATTCGGCGGACTCCCGGGGGGCGTGGACGACGGCGCCGTGGGCCTCGCGGATCGCGGCGGCGGGCGGGTCGATCCGCCGGTCCGCGTAGCGGGCGTACCAGGCGGCGATGGCGAAGGTGGTGGCGAACTGCAGCAGCCCGAGCACCAGGGCGACGTTGACGTGCCCGACGACCTTGGTGCCCATCAGCCCGGGCGCGTAGCAGGAGAGCAGGACGTAGAGCAGGTACCAGAGCACGAAGCCGATGGTGACCGGGAAGGCGAAACTCCGGAAGGAGCGCCGCAGGGTACGGAACTCCTCGCTGTCATCGATGAGTTGGACTTCCGTAGCGGTGGTGGTGATCGGCGGCGAATCCACTCTGTCTCCTCACTCCTTCGGCGTAGCGGTCACACGAGGGGACGATCGAACGTGAGGGGCGTCACATGTCTCGTGCGCGCCGCGCAATGCTAGGAGCGTCGCGCCCGGCCGGGAAGGGGTTCACGGCGATCAGCCAGCCGTTCACCCCGTCGCTCCATCCAATTGGCCGAAAACCACCACTCGCGTCACGTGGCGACGCCACCTCCACATGCGAAGGGGCGGCACCGTCCAACGGTGCCGCCCCTTGTGACGTCGCGTCAGAACGCGATGCGGACCTTCAGCGCCGACCGGTCGTCCATCGCCCGGTAGCCGTCCGGAACGCCGTCCAGGTCGACCGTGCGGTCGAACACCAGCCCGGGCTCGATGGCCCCGGAGAGCACGTCCGGCAGCAGCTCGGGGATGTACGCGCGGGCGGGCGCCACACCGCCGTTCAGCGAAACGTTTCGGCCGAACATCTGGCCGATGTCGACGCCCGCGCTGCCGCCGTGCGGCACGCCGACGTAACCGACCGCGCCGCCGTCCCGGGTGATCGAGATCGCCGTCCGCATCGACTCCTCGGTACCGACCGCCTCCAGCACCGCGTGCGCCCCGACACCGCCGGTCAGCTCCCTGACCGCCTCGACGGCGGCGTCGCCGCGCTCGGCCACCACGTCGGTCGCCCCGAAGCGGCGGGCCAGCTCCGTGCGGGCGGGGTGGCGGCCCAGCGCGATGATCCGGCCCGCACCCAGCCGGTGCGCCGCGAGCACGCCGCACAGGCCCACCGCACCATCACCCACCACCGCAACCGTCGAGCCCGGACGCACCCGGGCCGAGACCGCCGCGTGGTGCCCGGTGGACATCACGTCCGAGAGCGCCAGCAGCCCCGGCAGCAGCTTCTCGTCACCGGCCGCCTCCTTCGGCAGCTTCACCAGCGTCCCGTCCGCGAACGGCACCCGCACCGCCTCGCCCTGCCCGCCGTCCGAGCCGACCTCGCCCCAGAAACCGCCGTGCGGGCAGGAGGTCTGCAGCCCCTCCCGGCAGAACTCGCAGACGCCGTCCGACCAGACGAAGGGCGCCACCACGAGGTCCCCCACGGCGAAGCCGCGGACCTCGGCGCCGGCCTCCTCCACCACGCCCAGGAACTCGTGCCCGATCCGCTGCCCGGCCACCCGCTGCGCCACCCCGCGGTAGGCCCACAGGTCGCTGCCGCAGATGCAGGCGTTCACCACCCGGACCACCACGTCCGTCGGCTGCTGGATCACCGGGTCCGGCACCTCTTCGATGCGGATGTCGTTGGGGCCGTGGATCACGGTGGCGCGCATGCGTTCTTCCTCACACAGAATCCGGCCAGGCGGCCGGAAAACGATTCGACCAGCTGTACGACACCCCCGCCGACCACTCTATTCCGGCTTAGCGGTCGCAACATTCCGGCCGAGCCCCTCCGGCGCGCCCCTTATCCTGTTGGACCATGCAACCGATCCAGCCCGAGACGTACGGTGCGCCGCGGACCGCCCCGGTCCCCGCCCAGCGCTCCGCCGCCCCCGCCGAGGGCTTCGCGGTCGTCGACGTCGAGACCACCGGTCTCGGCCGCTCCGACCGCGTCATCTCGGCGGGCGTCTACCAGCTGGACCCGGACGGCGACGTCACCGACCACTGGTACACCCTGGTCAACCCCGAACGGGACCCGGGACCGGTCTGGATCCACGGCCTCACCGCCGAACTGCTCTCCACCGCCCCGACCTTCCCCGAGATCGCCGACGAGTTCGCCGCGCGCCTGGAGCACCGCGTCCTGGTCGCCCACAACGCGCTCTTCGACTGGAACATGATCTCCCGCGAGTTCTCCCGGGCCGGCCGCCGCGCCCCGGTCGAGCAGCGGCTCTGCACCATGGTCCTCTCCCGCGACCTCCGACTGCCCCTGCCCAACGGCAAGCTCTCCTCGCTCGCCGCCCACTTCGGCGTCCAGCAGCGCCACGCCCACAACGCCCTGGACGACGCCCGGGTGCTCGCCGAGGCCTTCCGCCCCAGCCTCCACCTCGCCCGCCACCACGGCGTCCCGCTCCCCCTCCAGAACTGCGTCGCCGTCACCGACCTCGGCGAGGACGAACCCGCCACCCCCGGCCGTGCGAGCTGGACCGGCTCCCAGTACCGCCAGGCCAAGAAGCGGCCGCCCTGCCCGTACCCCAACCCGGGGCGCTGGGAGGACGGCAAGCCCCTGGTCCAGGGCATGCGGGTGGCCTTCACCGGCGACACCGCCACCGACCGCGAGGTGCTGGAGGACCGCGCCGCCGAAGCGGGCCTGCACATCGCGACCTCGGTGAGCCGCCTCACCAGCCTGCTCGTCACCAACGAGCCGAACAGCTGGAGCGGCAAGGCCCGCAAGGCCCGCGAGGTCGGCACCCCGGTGGTCGGCGAGGACGCCTTCCTCCAGCTGCTGCGCGAGGTCGCCCCGCACCCCGGTGCGTGAGCCCGTTGTGAGGTCGGCGTACCGTTCCCATGTGTACCGTTTTCTGCTGACCCGGCAGTGGCTGATCACCATCCTGATCGCGCTGCTGCTGATCCCCGCGACGATCAAGCTGGGTTTCTGGCAGCTGCACCGCCACGAGGCGCGGGTGGCCCGGAACGAGCTGATCGGCAAGGCCCTCACCGCCTCGCCCGAGCCCTTCGACACGCTGTCGCCGGCCCCCGGCTCCACCGTGCCCAAGGACCTCACCTGGCGCGCCGTGACGGCCACCGGGCAGTACGACCCGGCACACGAGTTCGTGGTCCGCAAGCGCACCGACTCCAACGGCACGATCGGCTACTTCGTCGTCACCCCGCTGAAGCTCTCCGACGGCAAGGGCACCGTCCTGGTCAACCGCGGCTGGGTCCCCTCCGGCACCGGCGCCCTCGACTATCCGCCCGTCCCGGCCGCCCCGGCCGGCGAGGTCACCCTCACCGGCCGGCTGCGCGCCGACGAGACCGCCGGCAGCAGCGGCGGCTTCGTCAAGGACCGGGCCGGCCTGCCGCCCCGCCAGTTCAACCTGATCAACACCGAACAGCAGGCCAAGGAGACCGGCACCACCCTCCTCGGCGGCTACCTCGAACTCACCGCCACCACCCCGGCCCCGGCCGACCAGCCCCAGCTGATCCCCGAGCCCAACCACTCCGACATCGGCCCCCACATGGCCTACGCCATCCAGTGGTGGCTGTTCACCGCGATGATCCCGGTCGGCGTCTGGGTCCTGATCCGCCGCGAGGCCAAGGACCGCGCCAAGCGGGCCGCCGAACCCGAGGCCGCCCTCGACGCCCTCCCGGCCTAGGGCCGGCTCCAGCAGGTCGCCGCCCCGCAGGCGCGGGTTCGAGTCCGGCTACAGCACGTCGTCCAACTCCCGCAGCAGCCGCGCCTTCGCCCGCGCCCCCACCACCGACCGCACCGGCTGCCCGTCCCGGAACACCATCAGCGTCGGCATCGACAGCACCCCGTACGCCGCCTGCGTCCGCGGATTGCGGTCCACGTCCACGCTCACCACCCGCAGCCGGTGCGCCTCCTCCCGCGCGATGTCCGCCAGCACCGGCGCCATCATCCGGCACGGCGGGCACCAGTCCGCCGTGAAGTCCACCAGCACCGGGCCCTGCGCCGCCAGCACCTCGGCCTCGAACGTCTCGTCCGTGACCGCCGGCACACCCGCGATGTCCACCATCGTCTACTCCTTCGCCAGTTCACACATCGGCGGCTGCTCGGAAGCCGCGAGTTCGTCCCGCGCCCGCACCGCCCGCTCGAACTGCCCGGCCACCTGCCGCCGGACGTCCTGCAACCTCGCGATGCACTCGTCCAGCTCGGCGAGCTTGCGCCGGTACACCTCCAGCGAGGCCGGACACGAGTCCCCCTCCGGGTGGCCCGCCCGCAGGCACTCCACGAACGGCCGGGTCTCCTCCAGCCCGAACCCGAAGTCCTGCAGCATCCGGATCTCCCGCAGCAGCCGCAGGTCCCCCTCGTCGTACGCCCGGTACCCGTTGCCCGCCCGCCGGGCCGGCAACAGACCCAACTGCTCGTAGTACCGCAGCGCCCGCGTGGTCGTCCCCGCCCGCTCCGCCAACTCCCCGATCCGCACGCCGGACCACTCCTTCCGTACAGCCGCCACCGACCGTAGACCTTGCCGCACACGTCAACGCCAGCCCCCGGGCGGCCACTCCCGCCGCCGCCCCGTCCCCCCTGCCGCCCCCACCCCGCTGCCGACACCCCCGCCACCGGGCAAGATGTCCCCCATGGATCTAGGACTCAAGGACAAGGCCTACATCGTCACCGGCGCCACCCGGGGCCTCGGCCTCGCCGCCGCCCGCGAACTCGCCGCCGACGGCGCCCGCGTCCTCATCAGCGGCCGCACCCAGGACGCCGTCGACGCCGCCGTCACCGAGCTGAACACCCTCGGCACCGCCCACGGTCTGGTCGCCGACAACGCCGCCCCCGACACCGCCGAGCGCCTGGTCGCCGAGGCCCGCGACCGCTTCGGCCGGCTCGACGGCGTCCTGATCAGCGTCGGCGGTCCGCCGTCCGGCCCGGTCGAGACCACCCCCGAGTCCGCCTGGCGCGACGCCTTCGAATCCGTCTTCCTCGGCGCCCTGCGGATCGCCCGCACCGCTGCCGCCGCCCTCCACGACGGCGGCGTGATCGGCTTCGTGCTCTCCAGCTCGGTCCGCCAGCCGATCGCCGGCCTGGGGATCTCCAACGGCCTGCGCCCCGGCCTCGCCATGGCCGCCAAGAGCCTCGCCGACGAGCTCGGGCCCCGCGGCATCCGGGTGCTCGGCCTGCTGCCCGCCCGGATCGACACCGACCGGGTCCGCGAGCTCGACTCCCTCGCCCCCGACCCGGTGGCCGCCCGCGCCCAGCACAGCGCCGGCATCCCGCTCGGCCGCTACGGCACCCCCGAGGAGTTCGGCAAGGTCGCCGCCTTCCTGCTCTCTCCCGCCGCGTCCTACCTGACCGGCATCATGGTCCCCGTCGACGGCGGCGCCCTCCGCTCCCTCTGACGGACCGTCTCCCGGAGCCCGGCGGTCCGCCGCCGCGAGCCCGCTCGCCCCTCACACCACCCGCGGACGCCCCCGCCGGTCCCGGCGCCCACGACGCCGGCGCCCACGATCGACGGGGGCCTCCTGCATCACCCGGATCCGCAGGTCGGCCGGCAGCTCCGCCAGCCCCAGACTCCGCACGGCGTCCGCCCGGGGCCCGTCCTCGAAGTGCTCCACCAGCCCGACCGGATCCCCGCCCGGGGTCAGCCGGACGGCCCCGCGCACCCGCGGGTGCCGCGGCGCCCGCACCAGCCGCACGCCCACCCGCTCGACCTCCGGCAGCACCACTGTGCCGTCCTCCAGCGCCTCCTCCAGACCCCTGGCGCTCACCCGCAGCCGCAGGCCGCCGACCCCGGGCGTGGGCACCGCGATGCTCGACAGCCCGGTCCGCCGCAGTTGCGCCACCAGCCACCACGCCATGGCCGCCACCAGCACCGACAGCCCACCGATCACGGTCGGCCACCACCAGGACGACCCCGCCCACCGCTCCCGCGACCGCCCGCTGACCACCGGCTGGTCCGGCGAGGTGAGCGGCCACCAGCTCGGCGGATCGACTCCCAACCGCCGGTACAGGTCCAGCCCGCCGGCCAGCACCAGCACCCCGACCACCAGCAGCACCGCCCCCGCCACGCCCAACAGCACCCGGTTGACGACCGCCCTGCTCACCCCGTTGCTCCCTCTCCCGCCCCGCCGGACCCGCCGGCCCCGCCGATTCCCTCGGCCCCGGCCGCCCCGCCCGGTCCGTCGGTCCCCGAGTCGGCCTCCCGCCGCCCCGCCGTCCGGACGTCCAGCCGCAGCGGCCGCGCCAACCCCACCCGCTCCAGTTCCTCCCGCAGTTGCCGCTGCACCGACGCCGGATCGGCGGGGCCGCCCACCGCCACCCTGATCCGCCGGCGCCCCACCCGGATCCTCAGGCGGTCGATGCCGTCCAGCCCGGCCGCCCGGTCCGCCAACAGGTGCCCGATCCCGCCCTTGTCGATGGCCGCCGTCGTCCCGCCGTACGGTCGCAGCAGCAACCAGCGCCGCAGCCCGGGCGCGATCGCCAGCCAGAGCAGCCACCCGCCCAGCAGCGTCGCGACGCCCGCACCCACCAGGACCCACAGGTCGTCGAGGTGACGGGTCGCCAGCTCGTCCGCGATCTGCGACCGCCACCGCCTGGCCGGCTGCCCGGCCCGCACCGCGATCACGTCGTACAGCAGCGCCCCCGCCACCACCAGCACCACCGTGGCGACCACCGCGGCCGCCCCGGCCCGGGTCGCCCGCAGCCGCCGGGTCCTCCCCGCGGCCGGCGACGGCTCCCCCGCCCCCTCCTCGCTCACCACGCTCCCCCGGCGACCAACTTCTCGACCACGACGACCACGTCGGACACCCTGCTCCCGGTCAGCGCCGCCACCCGGTCGCCCACCCGCTCCCGCAGTGCGGCGGCGAGCCCCGCGAGGTCCGCGGGGAACGGCAGCTCGACGGTCACCCGAACGGTCACCGTGCTGCCCGGCACGGCCACCGACACCCGCGGCGGCGCGCCCGTCGTCGACCTGCCGGCCCACACCCCGGCGAGCACCTCGCGCACGGCCTGGTCGGCGATCCGCGCGTAGACGCGGTCCGCGACCCGCAACCGCCCCCGCCGGGCCGGGACGACGGCGGCGCGGGCGGTCGCGGCATCCGGGGCCGCCATCAGCGCCGCCGGTCCCGACCGCGGAGCAGGTCCCCGAGGTCGCCCAGCTCGATGTCGCCCTCCAGCAGCCGCCCGACCACGAAGCCGACCAGCCCCAGCGCCGCCACCAGCAGGAACGCCGCGAACCCGCCGAAGTACCCGGCGAAGCCGAGGGCCATGCCCACCACGAGGCCGACCATGGCCAGGTTCATCCGCTACTCCCTCGTCTCCGTCACGCCCTCGCGTACCCCGAACGCCGCGGCCGAGGCCCGCCGGCCGCGGAGCCGCCCGACCTCGGGCCTTCGGGCCCCGGGCCTGCTGGGCTCGGGCCTCCCGGGTTCCGGCCTCCCCGGATCCGGCCTACTTGAGCCTGGGCCGCTGCCCCGGTGCTGCCACCGGCTCCTCTTCCTCCTCGAACTCCGGTTCGTCCGGAAGGTGGACGTCGTTGACGGCGATGTTCACCTCGACGACCTCCAGCCCGGTCATCCGCTCCACCGCGCCGATGATGTTCTCCCGCACCTGCCGCGCGAGATCGGGGATCACCACGCCGTACTCGACCACCAGGGCGATGTCGATCGCCGTCTGCTTCTCGCCGACCTCGGCCTTGATCCCGCGCCCGACGCTGGACTTCCCACCGGGCACCCGGTCCCGCATGGCCCCGAAGGTGCGCGCCAGCCCGGAGCCCAGGGCGTGGATGCCGGAGATCTCCCGGGCCGCCATCCCGGCGATCTTCTCGACCACCCCGACGGCCAGCGCCGTCCGGCCGCGCTCGCCGGTCGACCGGCCGCCCTCCCCGCCGCCGCCCGGCCCGGGGCCGGGTCTGGCACCGGGCGGGCCGGGGGTGTGGGTGCCGCCGGGGTTCTTGTGCAGGGTCGCGGGCGTCGGAGTGTCAGGCATGGGGGCGCATCTCCCGTCGTACGGCTCCAGCTATATCGCAAACCTCACCAACTCTGACATTTCGCCACGTTCCCCGCCCGCCGAAAGCCCGCCGAACGCCTGCCGGAAGCACACGGGAAGCCGCACGGAAGCGCACCGGAAGCGCCGCGAACGCCCCCGGGGAACGCCGGAGGCCCGGCCCCGGGTGCTCCCGGGGCCGGGCCTCGCGTGAGAGTACGACGACCTCAGTCGCCGATTCCCGCCAGTTCCCGCAGCCGGCGCGCCTGCGCCGCCCGTTCGGCGGAGCGCTGCTCGTCGAAGGACCGCCCGGCGGCCCCCTGGAGCAGCGCCTTGGTCTCGATCACCGCGCCCCGCGGAGCGGCCAGCAGGGCGGCGGCGAGGTCGCGGGCGGCGGCGTCCAGCTCCGCACCGGGGACGGCCAGGTTGGCCAGTCCGATCGCGGCGGCCTCCTCCGCGCCGACCCAGCGGCCGGTCGCGCAGATCTCCAGCGCCCGGGCGTAGCCGACGAGTTCGACCAGCGGCTTGGTCCCGGCCAGGTCGGGGACCAGGCCGAGCGAGGTCTCCTTCATCGCGAACTGCACGTCGTCGGCGACCACCCGCAGGTCGCAGCCGAGGGCGAGCTGGAAGCCCGCGCCCACGGCGTGGCCCTGGACGGCCGCGATGGAGACCAGGTCGGCGCGGCGCCACCAGGTGAAGGCCTCCTGGTAGGAGGCGATGGTGTCGTCGAGTTCCTTGTCCTCGGAGCCCGCGAGCTGGAGGAAGGTGGGCTCGCCGGGGATGCCCTCGGGGGTGAACATGGCCCGGTCCAGCCCGGCGGAGAAGGAGACGCCCTCCGCGCGCAGCAGCACCACCCGGACGCTGCCGGGCAGTTCGCGCCCGGCGGCGGCGAGGGCGCGCCAGAGCGCCGGGGACTGGGCGTTGCGCCGCTTGGGCTGACAGAGGGTGACGACGGCGAGCTCGCCGTCGATCTCCAGGCGGACGCCGTCCCGCTCCCAGCTCGGGGCCTGCGGGTCGGTGGCGGGAGCGGTCATGCGGGGGACCTCCGGTGGCGAGGGACGTGGCTACCGGAGAGTAACAAACCTGGGCGCGGACGGGCAGGGTGCGGGCCCGCGGAGATCGGAACGAGGGGCGGCGCCCGGGGCCCGGACATGACGATCGGCGGCCGGTCCGCTCGACCCGAGGGCGGACGCCCGGCTGGGGCCAGCCGTCGTCTCCTCGGTCGGCGCCGTGCCGCCGCGTCATCCAGCCATGTGCTGACGGACCGTCAGGAACCAGCCCCAGCAGTCGCCTTGTTCTTGCCCCGCGTGGCACCACCGCGGCCCCGGAGGATCACTCCGGACTCGCTCAGCATCCGGTGCACGAAGCCGTACGAACGACCGGTCTCCTCCGCGAGAGCGCGAATGCTCGCCCCGGAGTCGTACTTCTTCTTGAGATCGGCCGCGAGCTTCTCACGCGCGGCACCGGTCACCCGGCTGCCCTTTTTCAGAGTCTCGGCCACCCGTGCCTCCTCGTAGCGTTGCTCGGTCAGATTCCCATGATCACCCATCCACCGCGTCCTGGCCACCCATTCGACAAGGTCGATGTCGCAAATGCGTGGTCCTGCGGTGGTGATCCGAGCGCATCAGGGCGCTCACGCAGAGTGCACGCCCCCGAGGGAATTCCGCCGTTCGCCGTGAAAGGGCTGATCAGCAGCGGTCGGCCGGACCACGATCGAATGGCGGCCCGACGGGAAGTCCTCAAACGGAATCCGGGTCTACTTCATTCCCGGACACGCCGTGGGGACTAGATTTTCTGGTCCGAAAAGCGGATGCGGCGTCTACTTCCGGTCAGGCCAGCGAGACCAGGTCGGCGTAGGCCGGGCTCCAGAGGTCCTCCACCCCGTCCGGCAGCAGGATGATGCGCTCCGGCTGGAGCGCGTCCACCGCCCCCTCGTCGTGGGTGACCAGCACGACCGCACCGCTGAACTCGCGCAACGCCCCGAGGATCTCCTCGCGGCTGGCCGGGTCGAGGTTGTTGGTGGGCTCGTCCAGCAGCAGGACGTTGGCGGAGGAGACCACCAGGGTGGCCAGCGCCAGACGGGTCTTCTCACCGCCGGAGAGCACCCCCGCCGGCTTGTCCACGTCGTCGCCGGAGAACAGGAAGGACCCGAGGATCTTGCGGATCTGCACCAGGTCGGTGTCCGGCGCGGCCGAGCGCATGTTCTCCAGGACGGTGCGGTCCGGGTCCAGCGTCTCGTGCTCCTGGGCGTAGTAGCCGATCTTCAGACCGTGGCCCGGGATCACCTCGCCGGTGTCCGGCGCCTCCACCCCGGCCAGCATCCGCAGCAGGGTGGTCTTGCCCGCGCCGTTGAGGCCGAGCACCACGACCCGGGAGCCGCGGTCGATCGCCAGGTCGACGCCGGTGAAGATCTCCAGCGAGCCGTAGGACTTGGACAGGTCGCTCGCGGTCAGCGGGGTCTTGCCGCAGGGGGCCGGGTCCGGGAAGCGCAGCTTGGCGACCTTGTCGCTCTGGCGCACCTGCTCCAGCCCGGAGAGCAGCTTCTCGGCGCGGCGGGCCATGTTCTGCGCGGCCACCGTCTTGGTCGCCTTGGCGCGCATCTTGTCGGCCTGCGCGTTCAGCGTCGCGGCCTTCTTCTCGGCGTTGGCCCGCTCGCGCTTGCGGCGCTTCTCGTCGTCCTCGCGCTGCTGCTGGTACTGCTTCCAGCCCATGTTGTAGACGTCGATGCAGGAGCGGTTGGCGTCCAGGTAGAAGACCTTGTTGACGACCGTCTCGACCAGGTCGACGTCGTGCGAGATGACGATGAAGCCGCCCTTGTAGGTCTTCAGGAAGTCCCGCAGCCAGGCGATCGAGTCGGCGTCCAGGTGGTTGGTGGGCTCGTCCAGCAGCAGCACGTCGGAGTCCGAGAACAGGATCCGGGCCAGCTCGACGCGGCGGCGCTGACCACCGGAGAGGGTGTGCAGCGGCTGGCCGAGGATGCGGTCCGGCAGGCCCAGCGCGGCGGCGATGGTGGCGGCCTCCGCCTCGGCGGCGTACCCGCCCTTGGTCAGGAACTCGGTCTCCAGCCGGGCGTACTTCTTCATCGCGTTGTCCCGGGTGGCGCCCTTGCCGTTGGCCATCCGGTCCTCGTTCTCGCGCATCTTCTTCAGCACGGTGTCGAGACCGCGCGCGGAGAGGATGCGGTCCTTGGCGAGGACGTCCAGGTCACCGGTGCGCGGGTCCTGCGGGAGGTAGCCCACCTCGCCCGAACGGGTGACCGTACCGGCGGCCGGCAGGCCCTCGCCGGCCAGCACCTTGGTGAGCGTGGTCTTCCCGGCGCCGTTGCGCCCGACCAGACCGATCCGGTCACCGGCGGCGACCTTGAAGCTCGCGGACTCGATGAGGATCCGGGCACCGGCACGCAGCTCGAGGGCGTTGGCGGAAATCATGGCTGGGCACTACTCCTGGGACGTGGGCGGGCGGCCGGGTACGGGCCCGGGCAGCGGGAAGAGGGCTTCATCGGCGGTCGGCGCGGTGGAAGGTGGGGCGCCGCCGCCCGCTATTGCCCGGAGAAGATAGCCATGACGGCCAGTCTACCGGGCCGTGCGGAACTCCCCGGGTTACCGCCCGGGGGTACCGGAAGCACCCTCCGCTACGGCTGCGCCGGGTCCGGCTGGTCGGTCGCGGGAGCCGCCGGGCCGGCCGGGGCCGCCGGGTCGCCCGTGGCGGCGGGCGCGTCCGTGGCGGCGGGCACGTCCGCCGTCGGGTTCGGGTTCGACTGCGCCGACGGGTCCGCGCAGCCGTCCTGCGGGCGGACGGCGGCGAACGGCGCGTCCACGGCGCCGCAGGCCGTCTCGGGCGCGGCGGCCTTGGTGTCGAACACCCGGGGCGGGACGATCGGGCCGTCGGTGATCTCCACCCGGCTGGCGTCCAGCACCTTGATCGTCGCGGTCGGCCCGGTGCTCATCGCCCAGCCGTTGCTGTCGAGCCGGTAGCCGGTGATGCCGCCGGAGACGGCCACCCCGCTGCCGTTGGTGCAACTGCGCGGGATGAGCACCGCGTAGTCGGTGTGGACGGTGCGCAGCGGGTCGTAGAGGCAGCCGTTGGCGGGGCGGTCGTTGTAGCGCAGGTCACCGTCGACGTCGCGCAGGCCCATGGTCAGGTTCGGGGTCACCACGGCCAGCCAGGGCGAGCCCGCCCGCTGGACGGTGTGCAGCGCGGCGGCGGCCCGCTGGGTGGCCGTCTGCTTGCGCTGCGCCTCGGTGCGCTTGTCGGCCCCGGGCTCGCCGGCGGCGCGCAGGTAGTCCGCGAGGCCGGGCACCGCGCGGTGCCAGCGCACCTCGTGGTCGCCCGGACGCACCGAGGTGACCAGGCCGTCGTCCCAGACCACGATGGCGTTGTCGCCGGCCATCGCCACGGAGAGCGCCTCGGCGCCCTCGCGCCGGTAGGACCAGGCCCGCTCCCCGGTCGCCTTGTGGTACGCCTCCAGCGCGGGGCCGACCACCTTGAGGTCCAGGTCGGCCGAGTCGACCGACTGCGAGTTCACCGGGGTCGCCTCGGCGTCGCCCGGCCCCGCCACCCGGTCGCCGAACGGCACCGGCTTGTTCGCGTGCGCCGCCGCACCGGCCGCAAGGACCAGCATCACCGCCAGGGCAGGCAGGACTGACCGGGGGGTGAGAACACGCGGCGGCTTCCAGGACACGGCCGGAGCGTACCTGTCACCGGGCGGGCGAGTCAGCCGGGAAACGCCGCTCGCACGTGGTGTCGGCCGTGCGCCCGCCGGCGTGCGCCGGGCCGGTGCGCCCGCCCGCCCACCTGCGTCGTCGGCTCCCGGACGGGGCGGCGCGGCGCTCCGCGGTAGGCCCCGCAGGCCCGTTCGGAACGTTACAGAGCTGATACACGGACGCCTCCGGTCGGGGTCTTGCGGCAGACGGCGTTCGAATATCGCCCACTTTAGGGTGACATTCGCCTGCACCGCCCGCCGACGGTCCTACTGTCGGCGAGCGTGGCGCCACCCTCCGTGGCCGCGCCCGTCCGCCCCCGCTCGCGACGCCCGGAGGAGAGACCATGCGCATCGGCCGTCTGACGCTGGCCGCCGCCGCTCTGCTGCTGATGGCCACCGCCAGCGTCCCGGCCGGGACGCCGCTCAGCCAGACGGAGCGGCACAGCCTCTCCTCGGACGCCTTCGAACCGCGCGGCGCCGCCCCCCGCCCGCCGGTCCAGCGGCCGCCGCACGAGCCGCCGTTCGGTGCCTTCGTCGGCTCCTGGGACACCTACATCCCGCAGATCGGCCAGTACGCCCGCTGGCTGGGCGACGCGAACATGCAGGTCGGCCACACCTACCTGGCGGGCAACGGCTGGGCCGACATCGAGGGCGAGCCGGTGGTGCTCGGCATGTGGTCGCAGTGGCGGCTCGCCGACCCGTCCCGGATGCTCGTGCTCGGCGTGCCGATGCTGGTGCCCAACGAGGCGAACGTGCCGGACGGCACGGTGGCCAAGCTGCTCGGCCAGGGCGCGCGCGGGGACTTCGACAGCCACTTCCTGCGGCTCGCCCGCCGTCTGGTCGCCCTCGGCGGCTCGGACACCGTCATCACCCTCGGCTGGGAGATGAACGGCGTCACCTACACCCACCGCTGCAAGCCCGACCCCACCGCGTGGAAGGCGTACTGGCGGCGGATCGTCGGGGTGATGCGCTCGGTGCCCGGCCAGCGGTTCCGCTTCGACTTCACCCCGAACCGCGGGCTGGACGCCATCGCGTGGACCAGGTGCTACCCCGGTGACGACGTGGTCGACATCATCGGCACGGACAGCTACGACCAGCCGGCCGGGAGCACCTTCGACGACTACGTGCGCGAGCCCTACGGCCTCCAGGACCAGGTCGAGTTCGCGGCCAAGCGCGGCAAGCCGGTCTCGTACCCGGAGTGGGGGCTGTTCCGCAACGGGGACAACCCCGAGTTCGTCCGCCGGATGGTCGACTGGATGCGCACCCACGACACCGCCTACCAGACCGTCACCGACTACTGCCCGCACGGCTTCTACCAGTGCCGGAGCAACCCGCGCTCGGCCGCGGTCTTCAAGCAGCTGATGTCGGGTTCGAAGGGGGCGCCGAGCGCGGTGCCGACGGCGCCGCCCGCCCCGGTCGTGCCCGTCGTGCCGGTGGCGCCGAGCGGCCCGGCCGTACCGACCCCGCCCGCACCACCGACCCCACCGAGCCCGTCCGCGCCGGGGACGCCCTCCCGGCGGTGACCGGCGGCGAAGGCCCGTGCGCCGCCGGCCCGCCGCCGCTCAGCCGTGTCGGCGGGCCAGCAGCCACTCCTTCAGCCGGGGGAACCGGCTGCTCAGCAGCTCCGCCGCCGCCCGGCGCGCCTGCACCGCCCCGGCCCGGACGGCGGCCGCCGGGGCCACGCCGGCCGGTCCCAGCAGCAGCCGCTGGTTGTGCAGCCGGTCCGGCCGCCAGCGCTGCTTGTACGGCTCCTGGCCGCGCAGCAGCCCGAGCACCGGGATGTCCGCCCCGATCGTCTCGTCCAGGGCCGCGCCGAACAGCAGCCCGGCGATGTCCAGCCGCTCGCGCAGCGCCGGGTGGGCGCCGTAGAGGTACAGGCCGCCGAAGGACGGGCAGAGCAGCAGCAGGTTCACCGCGACCAGTTCGCCGTCCAGGTGGAACCGGTGGACGGCCGCCCGGCCGGTCGCGACGAGCCCGGTGGTGGACTCGGTCAGGTGGTCGGCGAAACGCTTCGTCCGGTGCTCCGGGGTGACGCCGCGGCCCTGCCACTGCAGGAAGTGCAGCCGCAGCAGCCCCTCCAGGGCGGCCGGCACCTCGGCCGGCGGTGCCGAGCTGACCTGCACCCCGGCCTCGGCGATCTTGCGCAGCTTCACCCGGCTGCGCTGGGCGGTCTTGCCGGGCACCCGCTTGAGCAGCCGCTCCATCGGGACGGCCGGGAGGTACTGGCAGAGCGAGTCCGGGTGGCGGCGGCGCGATCCGCGCCAGTGCTCGTACACCTGCTGCACCGCCGCTTCGGGGTGCACCTCGCGCAGCTCCAGCCAGTGCCAGGGCCGGGTGAGCGGGAGGGCGGCGGCGAACTCGGCGGCGGCCCGGTCGGCGCACTCGTCGTCGAGCAGGACGTCGCCGTAGTCGACCAGCCCGGCCCCCAGACCGGTCAGGCCGCCGAACGGACCGGGTCGCCGCATGAAGGCTCCCGCGCCGACCAGCCGGCCGTCCCGGCGGACGGCCACCACCCGCAGGGCGCCCGGGCGGCCGTAGTGGCGCCACCAGGACCGCTGCCAGGCGGCGGCCTGGAAGGACGTGGCCGTCCGGCAGCGGGCGAACAGGTCGTCCCACTCCTCGGCGAGGGTGTCCAGGGCGTCGTCCTCGCGGCGCAGCTCAGTGGTCCAGACGGGCGCGGCCCCCTGGGCCGGCAGCCGGGCGGGGCGGGCCTCGGTGCTCATCGCTTGCTCCCGGTGGCCGCCTTCTCCTTCTCCTTCGCCGGGGGCTTGGCGGCGGTCTTCCGCCCGGCCTCGGGCGCGGGCTCGGCCGCGGGCTCGGCCGCAGGCTCGGGCGCGGACTCGGCGCCGGCCTTGGACTCCGTCGTGGCGGCGCGCTCGGGCTCCGTCCCGGTGTCGGCCTTGGACGACGCGGCCCTGGTGGCGGTCCTGGGCTCGGTCCTGGTGGCGGTCCTGGCCGCGGTCCTGGAGCCGGCCTCGGTCCCGCGGCGCGGGCGGGGGGTGGCCGGAGCCCCGGCCGCCTCGGCCGCCCCGGCTTCCCCGGCCGCCTCGGCTTCCGCCGTCCCGGCGGTCCGCGGGCCCGACGGGTCCGACGCGGCCAACGGCTCCGGCGGGGCCGACGGGGCCTCGGCGGCCTCGGGCGCGGCGGCGTCCCCGCCCCGGCGGCGGGTCATCATCACCAGCGACCCGAGCAGCACCCCGGCCGCGCCGCCCACCGCGACGTCCAGCTCGGCGGAGGGCGTGGTCGGCTTGTCCGGCTCGGAGGCCGAAGCCAGCGTCACCAGCCGGACGTTGGTGTCCTTGCTGCTGGTGTTGGCGAAGGTGACCAGCGAGCGGGCCACCGCGTCGGCCGTCCGGGCGGCCTCGTCGGCGCGGGTCCCGGTGCCGGTGATCTCGATCATCGGGGCGTCCGGGGAGGTCGTGCCCGCCACCAGCGACTCCAGCTCGGCCCGGGTGCGGCCGGTCTCGGCGGCCGCGACCGCGAGGACCTGCGGCTGGCCCGCCAGCCGTCCGTAGGCCTGGGCGAAGTTGGTCGCGGTGCCCGCCTCCCCCGGGTTCTGCGGCACCACGAGGACGTAGGCGGTGGCCGAGTACGACTGGTGCGAGACGACGGCGTACCCGGCGCCGGCCGCGGCGCCCAGCGGCACCGCGAGCACCACCGGCCACCAGCGGCGGACCAGGCGACGGGCGCTTCGGCGCGGTGTGGTCATGGGTGTGGCTCCTTGGGTGTGGGACGGCGGTTCCGGCGGCGGGCGGTCAGACGCGGGCCAGCCGGTCGTAGAGCGCGCCGAGGTCGGCGGCGACCCGGGCGATGTCGTAGTGGCCGACGGCCGGGGGGTGCGGCAGCGGGTCCGCGGTGTGGCCGCTCAACTGCCGCAGGTCGCGCAGCGCGGCCGCGTAGGCGGCGGGCTCGGAGGGGATGCGGCGGGCCTGCGGGGCGGCGCTGGGCGGCAGTTCGTCCAGCGCCGGGCAGGCGCTGTGCCGCACCGGCAGCCCGGCCGCCAGGCCCTCCAGGACACCGAGGCCGAAGGTCTCCGCGGTGGAGGGGGCGGCCAGCACGTCCATCGCGGTCAGCAGGTCGGGGACGTCGTCGCGCTCGCCGGTGAGCACCAGCCGCTCCGCGATGCCCAGTTCGACGGCCCGCCGCTCCAGGGCGGCCCGCTCGGGGCCCTCGCCGACCAGCACCAGCCGGGTGGCCGGATCGAGCTCGGCCAGCGCCTCCAGCAGCACCTCGAAGCGCTTGCCGGGCACCAGCCGGCCGACCCCGCCGACCACCCAGCCGCGCTCCGGCAGGCCGAGCTCCGCCCGCACCCGGCGGCGGACGGCGGCCCGCTCCGCGGGCGGGCGCAGGTAGCCGGCGGTGTCGATGCCGTTGGGGATCAGCTCGATCCGGGCCGGCGGCACGCCCCAGGACCGCAGGGTCTGGGCGACCTGCCGGGACACCGCGACGGTCGTGCTGCCGAGCCGTTCGGCCGCCAGGTAGAGGCCCTTGACGCCCCGGGTGACGGGGCGCCCCTCGATCACCCCGGCGTGCAGCGAGTGCTCGGTGGAGACCACCGCGCGCACCCCGGCCAGCCGCGCGGCCAGCCGGCCGTACAGCTGCGCCCGGTAGAGGTGGGTGTGCACCAGGTCGTAGCGGCCGGCCCGGACCAGCCGGACCAGCCGGGGCAGCGCGCCGAGGTCCCGGTTGCCGCGCATGCCGAGGTGGTGGACGGCCACGCCGTCCGCCCGCAGCGCTTCGGCGACCGCGCCGGGGTTGGTCAGGGCGAGCACCTCGCACCGCTGGTGCGCCGGCAAGTGCCGCAGCAGCAGGTGGAGTTGGCGCTCGGCTCCGCCGGAGGCGAGCCCGGTGACGATATGCAGGACCCTCACGGCCGACGCTCCCCGCGGCCGCGGCGCAGCTCGGTGACGGCGTCGCGCAGCAGGTGCCGCCCCTTCTTGGCCCGCAGCCGCCAGGCGCCGTCGCGGTCGCCGACGTAGCAGCGCGGCAGGGCGAAGCGGCCGGTGAGCGGGGAGTGGGCGATCGCGCAGGCGTAGTCGTAGCCGGCGTCGCGCACGGCCAGGGCGGCGGGCCGGTCGACGGCGCCGTACGGGTAGCAGAAGCCGGTGACCGGGCCGCCCACGACCTCCTCCAGCAGGCGCCGGCTCTCCCGGGTCTGCACCGCGAGGACGTCGGCGGGCAGCCCGGGCAGGGCCTGGTGACCGAGGCCGTGGGAGCCGATCTCCCAACCGGCGGCGGCCAGTTCGGTGACCTCCTCGACGGTGAGCAGCTTCTTGCGCGGGCCTTCGGAGTCCCAGCCGTTGTCCTGCCCGAGCAGGTCGGCGACCACGTACGCGGTGGCGGTGAAGCCGTACGCCTGGAGGATCGGCACGGCGTAGCGGGCGAAGTCCGCGTAGCCGTCGTCGAAGGTCAGGCCGACCAGCTTGTCGTCCCGGCCCTGGGCCCGTGCCCGCATCAGCTCGCGGACGGAGACGCCGCGCCGTCCGCGCCGGTGCAGCCAGCCGATCTGCTCGGCGAACCGCTCGGGGCTGACGGTGAGTTGGTACGGGTCCTCCTCCTCGACGGCCACCGAGTGGTACATCAGGATCCACGGCGAGGAGGAGCCGGGGGCGGCCGGTTCGCCGGCCGGACGGCGGCTCCTGGGCAGTCGCGCCCGGTCGGGCGGGGCGTTGGTGACGCCCGCCTGGGCCGAACGGACGGTTCCCCGTTCATTGTCCATGGGGAAGCTTCCCTTCATCGGCGACGGTTGGCGGGTTCAGAGGTCCGGTGGGCGCCCCGGTCGCCGAGGTCCCGGCCCCGGTGTGCGGGTTCAGGAGCCGCGCGGCGGCGAGGACCGGGCCGCGCACCTCGGGGGCGCCGAGGCCGGTGCCGACGGCGGCGAAGACCAGCGCCACGGTGAGACCCCCGAGGAGGGTCGAGAGCAGCGGATCGCCGACCAGGCCCGCGACGGCGCCGCCGAGGGCGGTGGCACCGGCGGCGGAGGCGACCAGCCGTCCGTGGCCGCCGAGCACCCGGCGCAGCCGCAGCGGGATCCCGCGCAGCACCAGGCCGCGCAGCAGCAGGGCTGCGGCGGCGGTGATCCCGGCGGCGTTCCCGGCGGCGAGGCCGAGGGCGCCGAAGCGGCCGGTGGTGAGCACGCCGACGGTGACGGTGACGCCGAGGCCCAGCAGCATCGCGGCGGTCGGGTACCAGTCCAGGAGCCGGCGGCCGCAGTCCTCGGTGCGCGGGTCGTCGGCCCGGCGGACCACCGGGCGCAGCGAGAAGTACGGGCGGATCATCACGCCGATCAGCGCCTGGGCGGGCAGGCCGAAGCTGTACACCCGGATGACGGCGGCGGTGGCGGCGGTGTCGCCCGGGCCGAAGGCCCCGCGTTCGAACAGCAGCGAGACCACCGAGGGGGCGCAGGCCATCAGGAAGGCCGTGCCGAGCAGGACCACCGCGGCCGCCTGGCCGAGGTCCTTCTCGACCCGGTCGCGGGCGCCGGTGAGGTCCCCGGCCGCCAGTGCCCGGGCGACCAGCGGGAAGGTGACGGTGCAGATCAGGATGCCCGCCGTCATGGCGAGTTGGGACACCTTGGCGGCGTAGTTGAGGTGCGAGATGGTGCCGGGCGGCAGGGCGGAGCCGAGGTAGCGCTCGACAAACACCTGCGACTGCCGGGTCAGGGTGAAGGCCGCCACCGGCAGCAGGGCCAGCGGCATCAGCACCAGCGTGTGGCGGGAGGAGCGCCGGCCACGGCCGCCGGCGGCCCGGCCCCGGCGCAGCCGGCGCAGGAACGGGCCGACCAGCAGACCGGCCATCAGCAGGCTGCCGAAGGCCACGCCGAGGGCGGCGGAGCGGACGCCGAGGTGGCTGTGGAAGCCGAGCAGCAGGGCCAGGATGCCGACGTTGTAGGCGACGTAGATCCCGGCCGGGGCGGTGAAGCGGTGGTGGGCGCGCAGTGCGGCGGCCAGGTAGCCGACCACTCCGAACGGCAACACGGTGACCGCCGTGATCCGGGTGCACGTCACCGCGAGGCCCGGGTCGGGCAGCCCGGGGGCGAGCAGCTCGACCAGCTGGGGGGCGCCGAGCGCGGCCGCCAGGGCGAGGCCGCTGAGGGCGAGCAGCAGCCAGGGCAGGGTGGCGCGGACGAGCTGGCGGACGGGGTCGGGAGCGTCCGGGTCCTCCTCGCGCAGCACCAGGGTGAGGGCGAAGGCGGGCACCATGAGGAAGGACATGGCGTCCTCGATCAGCAGCGGCGCGGCCGTCTCCGGGACGGTCCAGGCGACGAGGAAGGCGTCGGTGCCCTGGTTGGCGCCGAAGTAGCGGGCGAGCAGGAGGTCGCGCAGCAGGCCGAGGCCGGAGCCGGCCGCGCTGAGCAGGGCGGTGATGCCGAAGGCCTTGGCGAGGAAGCCGCGCCGGGGCACCGGGCCGGGCCCGGGGGCCGTGGGCCGGGCGGGGGCGCTGCGCGGGGCCGGGAGGGTGGAGGCGACCGCGGAGTGGTCGGTGGTCACCGTGTCATCGCCCGCTCGCCGCGTTCGGCGCCCGCGTGTCCCTCGGGCTCGGGCGGGGCCGGCTCCGGGGCGGCGGCGCGGGCCGCGAGGCCGAGGACGACGGAGGTCAGCACGGTGGTGGTGCCGCCGATGTCGGCGTAGAGGAAGTCGACCAGCACCCAGCTGAGCAGGGCGAGCGCGGCCAGGGTCGGGCCGTCCCGGTGGCCCGGGCCCGGCGTCGGGCCCGGGCGGCTCCGCAGGCAGCCGAGCAGCAGGCCGAGGAAGAGCGCGAGGTAGGCGGTGATGCCGATCAGGCCCTGCTCGCTGAGCACCAGGAAGTACATGTTGTGCGGCGAGAGCAGCGGTTCACGCTGGAAGCCGATGGTGGCGTCGGCGGCGTCGCTGCCCGAGGAGAGCCGCAGCGGGGCGTGGCTGTCGCGCAGCTTCGGGAAGGCCTTCGGTCCTGCGCCGTGCACGGGGTGGTCCTGCCAGATCCGCCCGGCGGTGGCCCACAGGTCGTAGCGGTCCGAGACGGACTGGTCGGGGGCGGCGGAGACGGAGCCGATCGAGCTGAGCCGCTCGGTGACCCCGGAAGCGCCGAGGCCGAGGCCGCCGACCAGGACGACCGCCGCGGCCAGGCCGAGGACGGCGCCGCGCACCAGCAGCCGGGCGTCCGCGCGCAGCAGCAGGACGGTGGCGGCCACGCCGGTGGCGATCCAGCTGCCGCGGCTGAACGAGACGGCCAGCGGGAAGGCGAGGAAGGCGGCGGCCGTGAACATGGCCCGGCGCAGCCGGACGTTCCCGCCGGGCCGGCGTTCGCCGAGGGCCAGGGCGAGGGCGGCGAGCAGCCCGTAGCTGACCACGGTGGACATCGCCATGATGTCCAGGGCGCCGAAGGTGCCGACGGCGCGGATCGGCTGGCCGGTGTAGGAGGCCCCGGTGCGGGTGAGGTACTGGTGGGCGCCGACCGCGCCCTGGATCAGCGCGGCGAGCACGAAGGAGCCGAGGACCAGCCGCTGGTCGCCGCGGTCGCGCAGCGAGCAGAGCACGGCGGCGGGCACCAGGACGAACACCTGGGTGAGCCGGACGAAGCCGGTGAGGCTGGTGGCCGGGTCGATCGAGCCGACGGTGGCGACGGCGGCGGCGACCACGATGCCGCCGAACAGGGCGCAGGTGGCGCGGCCGAGCGCGGGCAGCCGGCCGCGCAGCAGGTTCAGCGCGGTGAGGGCGACCAGGGCGAGCGAGGCGACGTCGGCGGCGGTGACGTGGACGGCGGCGGTGACGTCCTTCTCGCCGGTGGGCACGCAGACCAGCAGGACGGTGGCCGCGGCCAGCAGGCTGGGCCGGTCCGCGAGCGCGGGCAGGGCCCGCCGTAAGGCGGGGCGCGGGAGGGCCGAGAGGGTGAGGGCCACGCGGGGTCAGCTCCCGTCCGGGTGGAGCATCATGGCCGCGGTGCGGCACAGGATCTTGACGTCCTGCCAGAGGCTCCAGCTCTCGATGTAGCGGTTGTCGAAGCGGGCCCGGTCCTCGATCGAGGTGTCCCCGCGCAGGCCGTTGACCTGGGCGAGGCCGGTGAGTCCGACGGGCACCCGGTGGCGGTCCGCGTACTCGGGGTAGGCCTGGCTGAACCGCATGACGAAGTAGGGGCGTTCGGGGCGCGGGCCGACCAGGCTCATGTCGCCGCGCAGGACGTTCCACAGCTGCGGCAGCTCGTCCAGCGAGCTCTTGCGCAGCAGGCGGCCGACGGCGCCCATCCGCTGGTCCTGGGAGATGTTCCAGCGGGTCGCCGACTCGTGTTCGTTGCTGGGGCGCAGGGTGCGGAACTTCAGCACGGTGAAGACCCGGCCGTCCAGTCCGGTGCGCTGCTGGCGGAAGAGCACGCCGGGGCCGGTGTCGAAGCGGACGGCGAGGGCGCAGAGCGCCAGGACGGGGGCGAGCAGCAGCAGGCCGAGGGCGGCCGCGGTGACGTCCAGGGCGCGTTTGACGGCCCAGCCGGGGCGGC
This sequence comes from Kitasatospora sp. NPDC048194, assembly GCF_043202455.1. NCBI lineage: Bacteria > Bacillati > Actinomycetota > Actinomycetes > Kitasatosporales > Streptomycetaceae > Kitasatospora > Kitasatospora sp. NPDC048194. The sequence goes on along the minus strand of NZ_JBIDAK010000034.1, from coordinate 42,878 downwards.
TCGTGGCCGGGCGGCCGATCCGCAGGCAGGGGAAGCCCCACAGGTGGTCGTCGCCGGAGATCGGGGCGGTGGGCAGCGAGCCGAACTCGCGCAGCGCGGGGACCAGCCAGACCTGGCAGCCGAGTCGGACGGCGTCGCGCAGGGCGGCGGCGGTCTCCGCCTCGTCGGCGGCGCCGGCGGTGGCGATCACGTGCTGGACGCGGTGGCGGCGGACCTCGCGTTCGAGGACCTCGCGGCCGCCGAGGACGGGCAGGTCGGTGCCGCCGGCCAGCAGCGGCGGGTCGGCGTCCAGGAAGCCGACCGGGCGCATCCCGTACTCGCCGTGCTCGCCCAGGGCGGCGGCGACCTTGCGGCCGAGCCGGCCGGCGCCGAGCACCAGGACGGGGCTGGGGCGGCTGCAGCGGATCCGCCGGACCAGGTGGTAGAGGACGCCCCGGCCGACGGCGGCGATCAGCAGTTGTGCGCCGAGCAGGACGGTGAGGCGGGCCGGGGTGGCCGGTCCGCAGTCGGGCCAGCGGCCGTCCAGGCAGCCGGCCAGGGTGACGGCGAAGGCGGTGGCGACCACGGCGCGGACGGCCAGCGCCGGCAGTTCGTCGAGGACGGAGAGAGTGAGCCTGGTGCGGTAGAGGCCGCCGGTCAGGTTGAGCAGCAGGAGCAGCGGCAGGACGGCGGCGACGCCGAGCAGCGGGGGGCGGGGGAACGCCGGGTCGACGGCCCGGTTGGCGATGCCGGCGGCGGCGGACAGTGCGATCGCGTCGACCTGGACCAGAGCGAGCGGCAGGGCGAGCCGGGAGCGGATCGCCCTGCGGTGCCGGCGCGGCGGCGGGACCGCCCGGGTGTGCGCCGACCCGGCCGGCCGGTCGAGCAGCCCCGTGGAGGGCCGCCGCGGGCCGGACAGGGGCCCTCCGGATCGCGGCACGCTGTCGTGGTCAATGGTCATCAGCGCACGAACTCCCCTGCTGTGTGCCCGGGGTGACGACGCCCCGGCACCGATAGGCGTGGAGCGGCCGTCCCGGCCCGGTGGGCGAGGTCCTGACAGCACCTGCTACCGCTGGCGGCTTTCGGTTCTCCCGCGTCGGGCCCGATCGTGGAACGGCCGGCCGTACGGGACGCGGTCGTGGCGGGCTCGGGCGAGGATTTCCGGGACGGAATCGAAACGAAGCAGGCAAAATCCGACAATACCGAATCCGGCGATACGGTCAGGAAGTTGACTTGCCGTTTCATTCCAGCCGCCCATTAATAGGTATTTCCGACTTGACGCCCCGCCCCTTATCCGGTTGAGGGTGCGAATACGACAGCGCCTGGCCGGCGGGCATTCACGGCATGTGAAACGATCAGATCCGCTCTGGGACACGGGCCCGGCGCCGTCCGGCGGCCGGGCCGGCCCCCAGCAGATGGCGGTAGAGCACGTCCACCTGTTCGACCACCGTGCGGACGTCGTGCCGGGCCACCACGTGGTCGCGCAGGCGGGCACCGCGTCGCTCACACTCGATCGGATCGGACAGCGCTTCCGCCATTCGGGTGGCGAGCGCGGCCACGTCCTCCGGCGGCACCACCGCCTGCTCCCGCGCCGCCTGCGGCAGGCACTCGCGCGCCCCGGGCACGTCGGTCAGCAGCACCGGACGGGCGGCCGCCATCGCCTCCAGCGGGGCCAGCGCCATGCCCTCCCAGCGCGAGGGCAGCACCACCAGGTCGGCCGCCGCCAGCCACGGGCGCGGGTCCGGCACGTCCCCGACCAGCCGGACCCGGGACGGCTCCGCCGTCTCCCGCACCGACTCCGCGAGCCGCTGCTCGTCGGGGCCGCCGCCCACCAGTGCCAGCCGGGCCTGCGGCACCCTCCCCAGCACCTCCGGCCAGGCGGCCAGCAGCACGTCCTGGCCCTTCTGCCGGCACAGCCGCCCGACGCAGACGGCGAGCGGGGCGTCCAGCTCCAGCCCGAGCGCGATCCGGGCGGCCCGGCGGTCGGCGGGCGCGTAGTGGCGCACGTCCACGCCGTTGGGCACCACCGCCCAGTCGGCGTGGATCCCGGCGGCGACGCCGTCCGCGCGCTCCTGGACGCTCACGCACAGCAGCCGGTGCGCCCAGCGGGTCGCGAACCGCTCCCAGCGCAGGGTGGCGGCGGCCATCGCGCCGTCCACGGCGGCGAAGGACCAGGCGTGCGGCTGGAAGACGGTGGGGACCAGGCCGCGTACGGCCAGCCGGCCGGCCAGCCCGGCCTTGGCGCTGTGCAGGTGGACCACGTCGGGCCCGGCGGCGCGGACGATCCGGCGCAGCCGCCAGGCCTCGGCGGCGGTGGACGGGCCGGGCGAGCGCTCGGCCGGCCAGTCCCGGACCAGCGCGCCCGCGGCGGCGGCCTCCTCGGCCAGCCTGCCGCCGCCCGGGCAGGCGACCAGCACCCGGTGGCCGGCCTCGCGCTGCCCCCGGACGAGATCGACGACGACGCGGGCGACTCCGCCGTCCACCGGCTGGGAAATGTGAAGGATCGTCATATGCACGGTTGGCGAGCCTAGGGTGGCTCCCCCGTGCGGGGAGGTCCGCGTCACCCGCAGGTGGCGGGCCGTCCACCCGTACGGCTTTCGGGTCGTACGGGTGGACGGGACGTTCGAAACTCCGGCCGATTCGGCGGTCCCGCCGCGGCGGACTCCAGCGGACCTCAGCGGACCTTGGCCGACCGTCGGCAGACCTCGGCCGACGTCGGCAGACCTCAGCCGACCTCGGCGGCCAGGTTGGCCAGCACCTGGTCGTGGATCCGGTTCAGGCCCTTGGGGGCGAAGGTGCGCTCGAAGAAGCCGCCGATGCCGCTCGCACCCTGCCAGGTGGCGGTGACGGTGACCTTGGCCCGGCCCTCGCCGGCGGCCGCGACGGTCCAGGTGATCACCATGCTGGAGTTGGCGTCCCGCTCCACCAGCTGGTCGGGCTTGGGCGCCGAGACGGTGAACAGGCAGTCGCGCACCCGCTTCTCGGTGGCCTGCAGCTTCCAGTGGACCTGGGTGCCGGCACCCGTGCCGCCGACCCGGACCTCGTACTCGCTGTACTGCGCGGGCAGCAGCTTCGGGCGGGTCACCTGGTAGTCGGCCAGCGCCTCGTACACCCGCTCGGGGGCCGCGTCGTAGACCCGCTCGGTGGTGGCCTGCACCTGTCCCATGACCTTGCTCTCCTCGTCTGGTGGGTACCGCTCTGTCGTACCGCTGTCCCGGCAAGCCAATCACAGCGGCGGCCCCGCGACGCGGCGGGATAGGGTGGCCGGTGTGCTCGATCTGGTGACTGCGCTGCGCTACGTGGACCCGCTGCGGGCGGGCGGCTCGGTGCCGGGCGTCGTGGAGACGGACGACCTGGGAACGTACGTGGTCAAGTTCACCGGCGCCGCCCAGGGCCGCAAGGCGCTGGTGGCGGAGGTGATCGTCGGTGAGCTGGCCCGCCGGCTGGGCCTGCGGGTGCCCGAGCTGCGGCTGGTGGACTTCGACCCGGCGGTGGCCGCGGACGAGCCTGACACCGAGATCCAGGACATGCTCAGGGCCAGCGGCGGCCTCAACCTGGGGATGGACCTGCTGCCCGGAGCGCAGGACTTCCGGCCGGGGATGGTCCCGGTGGACTCCGCCGAGGCCGGGCGGGTGGTCTGGCTGGACGCGCTCACCGGCAACGTCGACCGCACCGTGCACAACCCCAACCTGGTGGTCTGGCACGGCCGGCTCTGGCTGATCGACAACGGCGCCGCGCTGATCTTCCACCACCGCTGGGCGAGCGCCGGCGCCTCGGTCGGCAAGCGCTACGACCTCAGCGCCCACGCGCTCGGCGGCTCGGCCCCGGACGTCCGGCTGGCCGACGAGGACCTCGGGCCGCTGGTCACCGTGGCACTGCTGGAGGAGGTCCTGGCGCTGGTCCCGGACGAGTGGCTGGCCGACGAGCCCGGCTTCGACTCGGCGGACGCCGTCCGGCAGGCCTACGTCGGCCATCTGGCCGCCCGGGTGGTGCTCTCGGAGGAGTGGCTGCCGGAGGGCTTCGCCACCCCCGAGCAGCTCCGCGAGGCGGAGGTGCGGCGTGCGGCCCGGACCCGGGCCGGTCGGCCGGCCTGGCTGCAGGAGGTGCCGGACCTGCACGGCAAGCCGTCGGTGGAGACGGTGTGGGAGCACCACTTCGAGTGAGGGCGGCGCTCTCGGGCGGCCGCCACCGGTCCGCCCTGTCACCCGGCCGGGGCCGGCGGCCCGGGTGCGGGTGCCCGAACGCGACGGGGAGCGGGACCGTCGGTCCCGCTCCCCAACTCGGCTTTCAGTGTTCGGCGTTCAGCACTCGGCGCACGCTCGGCGCGCCGTGGTCAGTGCCTCAGCGCCACCACTGGACCGCCTTCTCGGCGTTGATGATGCCCGCGCCGTAGAAGCCGTTGTCGTCCGCACCGCCCTCGCAGGTGGCCTTCCACTGGCCGGTGGCGCCCGGGTTGAACTCGCCGGTCGGGCAGGCGTGGGACTCGGCCTGGTTGGTGAGCAGCTCGGTCAGCTCGTCCGGGCTGGCCCACGGGAAGGTGGAGGCGAGCAGCGCGACCACACCGGTGACGTGCGGGGTCGCCATCGAGGTGCCCTGCATGTAGCCGTACTTGTTGCCCGGGATGGTGGACAGGATCCGGCCGTTCTTGTCCGGGGTGTCCGGGATCTGGTAGCGGGCGTCGCCACCCGGCGCGGCGACGGTCACCACGCCCTTGCCGTAGCTGGAGTAGTACGACTTCTCGCCCTTGACGCCGACCGCGGAGACCGCGACGACACCGGGCAGCTCGGTCGGCAGCGACAGGCAGTCGTTGGTGACCGGGCGGGTGCCGGGGGTGGTGTCGTCCGGGCTGGAGACGTCGGTGGTCTTGTGCGCCAGGTCGATGTTCTCGTTGCCCGCCGCGGCGACGTTCAGGACGCCCTTGCGCTGCGAGAACTCGACGGCCTTACGGACGGCGTCGGTGATCGCGGCCTGGTCCTTGTCGTTCTGGCAGTTGAACATCCACGGGTCGACGTAGTAGCTGTTGTTGGTCACCTTGAAGCCGTGCTCGCCGGCCCAGACGAAGCCGCAGATCGCGTTCTCCGGGTAGATCATGCCGGCGTCGTTGACGACCTTGACCGCGGCCAGCTTGACGTTCGGGGCGACACCGATGACGCCCTTGCCGTTCTGGGCGGCGGCGATGGTGCCGGCGACGTGGGTGCCGTGGTCGCTGGTGGTCGGCTGCCAGGCCTTCCAGTCGGTGTTCGGCGCGCCGTCGAGACAGGAGACCGACTGCGAGGCGTCCACGTTGGCGGCCAGGTCCTCGTGGGTGGCGTCGATGCCCGAGTCCAGCACGCCGACGGTGACGTTGCGGCTGCCGAGCGAGAGCTTGTGCGCCTTGTCGACACCGATCTGGCGCATGTCCCACTGGTTGGGCTCGTACGGCTCCTGGCCGGCGGTGGCGGCACCGACGGGCTCGGCGGCGACCTCGGCCTTGCCCTGGTCGGCGGCGGTGATGCCCTTGGTGCGGCTGGCACCCACGGAGTCGACGCCCTTGGCCAGGCGCAGCTTCTCCGCGAACTTGGTGTCGTTCGAGCGGGCGATCACGACGCCGATCTGCTCGTACGAGTGGACCACCGTGCCGCCGAGGCCGGTGACGGCCTTCTCGACCTTCTGCACCTGCCCGTGGTTGGCCTTGGTGTTGACGACGTAGCTGAGCAGCGGACCGGTCGTCGGGTCGCCGGTGGGCGCCGCGACGGCCGTGCCGGCCGGCAGCGCGAGGGCGCCGGCGGTGGCGAGCACGACGCCCACCGCCGCGTACCGGGTCCGGCTGATCCGAGGAACTCTCATTGGGGTTGGCCCTCCCGAGTCGTCAGGCGGCAACTGCGGTGTGGCAGGTGCGCTGGGAATGACCGGACGCTAATGAATATTCGCTGATATGCGCAAGAGGTAGTCATCTAATCGTCACATCTCAACCAACACCGGAGGTTGGGAGTCCGCGACTCACCAGCGAAAACAGCGTAAAGATTGTTAAAAAGTGATGGTTCGCCGACGAGCCGACCGACTCGGCCGCCCTCGGCGCCGTCGCGTCAGAGCGCGTACAGGCGGCGGGCGTTGCCGGCCGCGACCATCCCCGCCAGGCGCTGGGCGTCCGCCTCCGAACAGGCCCCGTCGGCCCGCCACTCCGCCAGCAGCCCACCCAGTCCGTGTCGGAACTGAGCGGCGCTCACCAGGAACAACTCGGGCAGTCCGTAGGCGTCGGTGGAGAACAGCAATTTGCCGAAGGGCGCGAGCTCGAGCATCTCACCGAGGACGGCTGCCACCCGCGGCCCGGTGTAGGAGGCCGTCAGCCCGAGGTCCGTGTGGACCATCGGGAAGGCCTGGGCCAGCCAGGCGGCCTGCCGGTGGTACGGGTAGGCGTGCAGCAGCACCAGCGGCACACCGCTCGGCTCCGCGGCGCGGATGAAGTCGGTCAGCAGGGACGGGTCGGCCCGGTGCAGGGTGAGGTCGGGATCGCCGAAGCCGGTGTGCAGTTGGATCGGCAGGCCGAGGTCGGCGCAGACGTCCACGGCCGTCCAGAGCAGGTGGTGCAGCAGGACCGGATCGGCCAGCCGCTCGCGCCCACCCCGCAGCCGGCGGCCGGCGGCGGCCACCACGGCGGCGTGCGGGGGCCGTTCGGCCGGTGCGGCCAGACCGTGCCGGTAGGCCAGCACCGACTTGACCGCGACGGCCCCGGCGGCGGCCGCCGCGAGCGCCTCGCCGACGGCCCGGGGCCAGTCCCCGGCGTCGGCCGTCACCGCCTCCGCGACCGTCTCCAGGCGGACCACCTCGCGCACCGCCGCACCGGTGACTCCGGCGAGTTCGGTCAGCGGCAGCAGCTCCTGGCCGGCGGCGGTGGTCAGCCCGGTGTCCACCAGGTAGGTGTCCAGCCCGGCGGCGGCGAGCAGCCGGCGGGTGGCCTCGGCGGCGCCCAGCTCGCGCCGCCGGGCCAGGTAGTCGGCGGCCGTGGTGTGCGCGGGCAGGCCGAGCGCGGGCGGGCACCAGCGCCGCACCGCCAGGCCGAGGGCACTGTCGAAGGGCGAGCAGCCGGGCGCGGGCGGCCGGTCGGACTCGGTGAGCAGGCCGGCCAGCGCGTCGTCGGCCAGCTCGGCCGCCACCACGCTGTGGCAGTGGTGGTCGACCAGTTCGGGGGCCTCCAGCCGGGCCACCGGTCAGTACCGCCAGCGGGTGGCCGCGACCAGTTGCTCGGGCCCGGCGGAGGCGTACTGCTCGGCCTCGGCCCGCCGCACCGCCAGCACCGCCTGGTACAGCGGCTCGCCGAGCGCCTCGCGCAGCACCGCCGAGCGCTCGTAGGCGGCGATCGCCTCGGCCGGCCCCTGCGGCAGCCGGGGCACCGTGCCGGGTTCGGCCGCGGCCGGGTCCCCGGTGAACTCGGGTGGCAGCGTGCCGCGCCGCTCCAACCCGGCGAGACCGGCGGCGATCACCCCGCCGACCGCCAGGTACGGGTTGGCGCTCGCGTCGAAGCACTTGACCTCGGCGTTCGCCGCGGCGGCCCGCTCCCCGGTGGAGCCCGTGACCAGCCGCAGCGCGGCCTCCCGGTTCTCCAGGCCCCAGCACTGGTAGGCACCGGCCCAGTGCTGGGGCACCAGGCGCAGGTACCCGGCCGGGCTGGAGCAGCCCAGCACCAGCAGTGCGGGCAGCGCGTCGAGCACCCCGGCGAGGAAGCCCTCGGCCTCCGCGGTCAGGCCGTGCGGCCCGGGGCCGCCGTGGCCGAGGTTGCGGCCGTCCCGCCACAGGCTGAGGTGCAGGTGCCCGCCGTTGCCGACCGCGCCGGGCTCGACCACGGGGGCGAAGGAGACCCGCAGGCCGTGCCGGGCGGAGACGGCGCGGATGGTGTGCCGGACCAGCACCGACGTGTCGGCGGCGCCGACCGGGCCCTCGGGGGCGACCGAGACCTCGAACTGCCCCGGGGAGTACTCGGGGTGGATCTGCAGCACGTCCAGCCCCTGGTGGTCGAGGGCGCGCAGGACGTCGCGCAGGTAGTCGGAGAGGTCGGTGAGCCGGTGCATCCCGTAGGCCGGGCCGTGCGTCGGGTACCGGGGCGCCTCCTGCAGGGGGCCGTCCAGGGCGACCACCCACTCGACCTCGATGCCCGCCTTGAGGCTCAGCCCGCGGGCGGCCGCGGCGGCCTCCGTCCGCCGGGCGAACAGCCGCTGGCAGCCCGGGTGCGGGCCGCCGGCCTGGGTGTGGCGGTCCCCCGGGGCCCAGGCCCAGCCGGGCTGGGCGGCCAGCGGGACGAGCCGGTCGAGGTCCGGGTAGAGCCTCAGGTCGCCGGTGGGGCCGCCGATGATCGGGCTGGTGGTGCTGGCGTCGTCGGCGAGGAAGACGTCGAAGCAGGGCGCCGTGCCGATGCCCCACTCGGCCGCGTGCACCAGACCGCCCACCGGCACCGCCTTGACCCGGGTGATGCCCGCGTTGTCCACCCAGGTGACGGCCACGGCATCGACGGCGGCGGTGCGCAGCCGGTCGGCCGCCGCCTCGGCCCGCTCGGCGCGCTCGGCCCGCGGGGGCAGCGCGACGGCGGCCGCGAGGGCGGCGTCACCGCCCGGCTCGGCGGGGTCGGCGGTACGGGCGGCGCGGGCGCCGGCGGTTCCGAGGCTCATGTCACCATGCTGCCCCTCCCCTTGGGGGCTTGTAACTCCCCTATCGAGTGGTCCAAACGGAGGACCGTCCTCCCGTTCACCCGTTCGGGGCGGGCACCTCGGGGCGCACCGGGAGCGTGGAACCCGGCGCGCCGGGGTCGGGGGCTCCGTGCGCCCGGAGCCGCGAACACCCCTGCGCCACCCAGGCGTTGGGTGATCGGGCGGGTGCGGCCGCGGGCCGGCCGTCGGCGCGGTGGCCACTCCGGTGCGGCCGCCCCGCCACTCGGCGGCGTCGCCCCGGAGCCCGACCGGAGCCCCGACGCGGAGCCCGACCCGCGCCCCGACGCGGAGCCCGATCTGAGCCCCGGCCCGTAGCACGCCCGGCGCCACCCCGGGGTCGGCGAACGCGGTGAAGGGCCCGCCCCGGACCGGACGGATTTCCCGCCCGCACCCCTTCCTACCGACCAGTAGCTTCGCTACAGTGGCCGGACACGCACCACCGCCGGGCTTCGGGAGCCGCACCGGCGGGAGGTCGCACCGCCGCGTCCGCGGCGGGCGCGGTGCGTCTTCACCGGCCGGTGCCGCCGAACGGCGGCGGGCCGGGTTCCTCCCCGCGGATCAGGGTCGCTTCCTTCACCTTCGAGCGCCTGAGCACCACGGCGCACCCCGCAGTTCGGCCGGAGCGGACCGGCCGCTGCCCGGGTGCGCCGGAACCCGTCATCTCCCCAGCCCCCGCGCGTGGACCCTCCTCCGGCGGCGGCCGCCCCCGCCCCCCGTCACCGTCGACGGGCGCGGCGGCGTGCCCGCCGGAGCACGCTCGGGCCCTTCATGACTAGGAGTCAGGACATGGAGCGTCCCTTTCCCACCGTGGCCGTCGTCGGCCTCGGCACGATGGGTGCCGGCGTCGCCGTGGCCGTCGCCAGGAGCGGCCGCCGGGTGATCGGCATCGAGGCGAGCGAGGACTCGGCCGCCCGGGCGCTGGCCCGGATCGAGGCGGCGACCGCGCACGCGGTCGACCGGGAGCGGATCACCGCGGAGGAGCGCACCGCGCTGCTCGCCCGGATCTCGATCGGGCACGGCCTGGCGGCGGCCGCCGAGGCGGACCTGGTGATCGAGGAGGTGCCCGAGCAGCTGGAGCTGAAGCGGGAGGTCTTCGCCGAGCTGGACCGGATCTGCCCCGAGAGCACCGTGCTGGCCACCGGCACCACCGCGCTGTCGGTGACCCGGATCGCTGCCGCGACCGCCCGTCCGGAGCGGGTGCTGGGCCTGCACTTCTTCAACCCGGTGCACTCCATGAAGCTGGTCGAGGTGGTGCGCACCGTGCTGACCTCCCCGCAGACCGCCGAGGACGCCGCCGCGTTCGCGCGCGACCTGGGCAAGGAGCCGGTGGCGGCCGGCGACCGGGCCGGGTTCGTGGTGAACGGCCTGCTGTTCGCCTACCTGAACCAGGCCGCGGCGATGTACGAGTCCAAGTACGCGTCCCGCGAGGACATCGACGCCGCGATGCGGCTCGGCTGCGGCCTGCCGATGGGCCCGCTGGCGCTGCTGGACCTGATCGGCATCGACACCGCGCGCACCGTGCTGGAGGCGATGTACGAGCAGTCCCGCGACCGGCTGCACGCCCCCGCTCCGATCCTCGGCCAGCTGGTCTCGGCCGGGCTGCTGGGCCGCAAGTCCGGGCGCGGGTTCTACACCTACGAGGCGCCGGGCTCGTCCCGGCCGGTGGACGCGGCGACCGGGCCGGCGCTGCCCAAGGTGCCCGGCCGCGCCGTCCGCACCGTCGGCGTCTGCGGCTCGGGGACGATGGCCACCGGCATCGTCGAGGTCTTCGCCAAGGCCGGGCACCCGGTGCTGCTGGCCGCCCGCAGCCAGGAGAAGGCGGACCGGGCGAAGGCCCAGCTGGCCCGGTCGCTGGAGCGGTCGGTGGCCAAGGGCCGGCTCTCCGCCGAGCAGCGGGACGCCGCGCTGGAGCTGGTCACCCCGGTCGGCCAGTACACCGAGCTGGCGGACGTGGACCTGGTGGTCGAGGCGGTCGCGGAGGACCTGGGAGTCAAGCGGGAGCTGTTCGCCACCCTGGACAAGATCGTCCGCCCGGGCGCGGTGCTCGCCACCACGACCTCCTCGCTGCCGGTGATCAGCTGCGCGACCGCCACCTCGCGGCCGCAGGACGTGATCGGCATGCACTTCTTCAACCCGGCGCCGGCGATGAAGCTGGTCGAGGTGGTCTCCACCGTGCTGACCGCCCCGGACGTCACCGCGACCGTGCTGGAGCTGACCGCGAAGGTCCGCAAGCACCCGGTGGAGTGCGGCGACCGGGCCGGGTTCATCGTCAACGCGCTGCTGTTCCCCTACCTGAACGACGCGGTGCGGATGCTCCAGGAGCACTACGCGACGGTGGACGACATCGACACCGCGATGAAGCTGGGCTGCGGCTACCCGATGGGCCCGTTCGAGCTGCTGGACGTGGTCGGCCTGGACGTGTCGCTGGCCATCGAGCAGGTGCTGCACCAGGAGTTCCGCGAGCCGGGCCTGGCCGCGGCACCGCTGCTGGAGCACCTGGTCGCGGCCGGCTGCCTGGGCCGCAAGACCGGCCGCGGCTTCCGCGACCACGCCCGCCGGTGACCACCGCACAGGCCGGGGGCGACCCCGCGCCGTACGGGTCCGCGCCGTACGGGTCCGCCCCGGCCGCGCGTCCGGGCTGGGGCCCGGGGGCGGTGTCGGCGCGCTGGCCGAGGCCGGCCGTGACCGGCCCGGTGGCGCCGGTGCGCCGGGGAAGGGCCGCGGCGCCGCCGCCGGGGCCGTGTAGCGTTCCGGACATGGATCGGGTTCAGTCAGCCACCCCGCAGCAGTCCGCCGCGCCGCGGTCCGCCCCGCAGGCCGCCGCGCCGCGCGGCGGCGACCGGACGGCCCCCTCGGCCGGGGACGGCGGGCCGGGTAGCCGCCGGGCGGCGGCGCAGCGCCAGCAGATGCGCCAGGACCTGGCCGCGGCCGCGATGGAGCTGTTCGCCTCGCAGGGCTACGAGGAGACCACGGTCGACCAGATCGCGGCGGCCGCCGGGGTGGCCCGGCGCACCTTCTTCCGGTACTTCCGGTCCAAGGAGGAGGCGATCTTCCCGGACCACGACGACACCCTCGTCCGGGTGGCCGACCTGCTGGCCAGTGCCGAGCCCGAGGAGCACCCGCTGGACGTGGTCTGCCGGGGCATCAAGGAGGTGCTGCGGATGTACGCCTCCACCCCGGGGGTGTCCGTCGCGCGGTACCAGCTGATCCGTCAGGTCCCGGCGCTGCGCGAGCGGGAGATCGCCGTGGTGGCCAGGTACGAGCGGCTGTTCACGCGCTACCTGCTGGGCCGCTTCGACACCGGCGAGCCGATCCCGTCGGGCTGGCAGCGCGGCGGCGAGGACGACTCGATGCTGGCCGAGGTGTCGGCGGCGGCCGTCGTCGCGGCGCACAACCACGTGCTGCGGCGCTGGCTGCGGGCCGGCGGCCGGGGTGACGTCGAGGCGCAGCTGGACCACTCCTTCGAGGTGATCCGGCGGACCTTCTGGGCCGCCAGCGCGCCGGGGGCCAGACGTCGCGGGTCACTGGTGGCACCCGGTGCCAGTGGTGCCCCCGGTGACCTGGGGGCGGAGAGCGCACTGAGTGCCAGCCCCGGAGGTGAGGTACTCATCACAGTCGCCCGGACGGACGCTCCGCTGGAGGTGGTGGTGGACAGCATCCGCGCCGCCCTGAGTGCCGCCCAGGACCACTGAGGTCGGAGTTTTAGCAGGTCAGAGATATTTCGAGGGCCCGCGCCGAGGGATCGGCGCGGGCCCTTCGCATGCCGCCGCCCCGCGCCGCTACGCGCGTTCCACCCCTCCTCCGAGCGCCGGAATTCATGACACCCGGTGTCTTTACGAGTGGCACAGGGTGCCACTACCTTGTTACCCACCAGTCGCGGCGCCGCGGCTCCCCACCTCGGCGCGCCGTCGGCAGGCGTTCCCACACCCCGGGAGCAGTGCCAGTCCCGCCCGGACCACCACCGGGCGGCAGCCTGACCGCCAACCACCCACCTCAGCGAAGCCGGTGTCCGCTCCCGGCTCCCCCAGACGCCCTGTGACCCTCACACAGGTACGCCTTCGGAGGCAGCCATGCAGGAAATCCTCGACGCGATCCTCAGCAACGACGCCACGTCGGAGGACTTCGCCGCCGTCAAGCTCCCCGAGTCCTACCGGGCCGTGACGCTCCACAAGGACGAGGAGCAGATGTTCGCGGGTCTCGACAGCCGCGACAAGGACCCCCGGAAGTCCCTCCACCTCGACGAGGTGGCCCTGCCCGAGCTGGGCCCCGGCGAGGCCCTGGTCGCCGTCATGGCCAGCTCGGTGAACTACAACACCGTGTGGAGCTCGATCTTCGAGCCGGTCTCCACCTTCGGGTTCCTGGAGCGCTACGGCCGGCTGTCGCCGCTCACCAAGCGCCACGACCTGCCCTACCACGTCCTCGGTTCCGACCTCGCCGGCGTGGTGCTGCGCACCGGTGCCGGGGTCAACGCCTGGAAGCCCGGCGACGAGGTCGTCGCCCACTGCCTGTCCGTCGAACTGGAGTCCCCGGACGGCCACAACGACACGATGATGGACCCGGAGCAGCGCATCTGGGGCTTCGAGACCAACTTCGGCGGCCTGGCCCAGATCGCCCTGGTGAAGACCAACCAGCTGCTGCCCAAGCCCAAGCACCTCACCTGGGAGGAGGCCGCCTCCCCCGGCCTGGTCAACTCCACCGCCTACCGCCAGCTGGTGTCGCAGAACGGCGCCGGGATGAAGCAGGGCGACAACGTGCTGATCTGGGGCGCCAGCGGCGGCCTCGGCTCGTACGCCACCCAGTACGCGCTGGCCGGCGGCGCCACCCCGATCTGCGTGGTCTCCAGCGAGGCCAAGGCGGACATCTGCCGGTCCATGGGCGCCGAGGCGATCATCGACCGCTCCGCCGAGGGCTACCGGTTCTGGAAGGACGAGCACAACCAGGACCCGCGCGAGTGGAAGCGCCTGGGCGCCAAGATCCGCGAGTTCACCGGCGGCGAGGACGTCGACATCGTCTTCGAGCACCCGGGCCGGGAGACCTTCGGCGCCTCGGTGTACGTCACCCGCAAGGGCGGCACCATCGTCACCTGCGCCTCCACCTCCGGCTACATGCACCAGTACGACAACCGCTACCTGTGGATGTCGCTCAAGCGCATCGTCGGCTCGCACTTCGCCAACTACCGCGAGGCCTTCGAGGCCAACCGCCTGGTCGCCAAGGGCAAGATCCACCCGACCCTGTCCAAGGTCTACTCCCTGGAGGAGACCGGCCAGGCCGCCCTGGACGTGCACCACAACAAGCACCAGGGCAAGGTCGGCGTGCTCTGCCTGGCCCCCGAGGAGGGCCTGGGCGTGCGCGACCAGGAGCTGCGCGAGAAGCACCTGCCCGCGATCAACCTCTTCCGCGAGCTTGACGAGCGGGACGTCAAGCACAGCCGGAACGTCTGAGGGACCCCCGATGACCGACCCCCAGAAGCGCGACCGGCCCTGGCTGATGCGCACCTACGCCGGCCACTCCACCGCGAGCGACTCCAACGCGCTCTACCGGCGGAACCTGGCGAAGGGCCAGACCGGCCTGTCCGTCGCCTTCGACCTGCCGACCCAGACCGGCTACGACTCCGACCACATCCTCGCCCGCGGCGAGGTGGGCCGGGTGGGCGTGCCGGTGGGCCACGTCGGCGACATGCGCACGCTGTTCGACGGCATCCCGCTCGAGCAGACCAACACCTCCATGACGATCAACGCCACCGCGATGTGGCTGCTGGCGCTCTACCAGGTGGTCGCCGAGGAGCAGGGCGCCGACATCGCCAAGCTCACCGGCACCACCCAGAACGACATCGTCAAGGAGTACCTGTCGCGCGGGACGCACGTCTTCCCGCCGGGCCCGTCGGTGCGGCTGATCACCGACATGATCGCCTACACGGTCGGCAACATCCCCAAGTGGAACCCGATCAACATCTGCAGCTACCACCTCCAGGAGGCCGGCGCCACGCCCGTCCAGGAGATCGCGTACGCGATGTGCACCGCCATCTCGGTGCTCGACGCCGTCCGCGACTCCGGCCAGGTGCCGGCCGAGCGGATGGGCGACGTGGTCGCCCGGATCTCCTTCTTCGTGAACGCCGGCGTGCGCTTCGTCGAGGAGATGTGCAAGATGCGCGCCTTCGCCCGGCTCTGGGAGAAGGTCACGCTGGAGCGCTACGGCGTCGCCGACCCGAAGCAGCGCCGGTTCCGCTACGGCGTCCAGGTCAACTCGCTCGGCCTGACCGAGGCCCAGCCGGAGAACAACGTCCAGCGGATCGTCCTGGAGATGCTGGCCGTCACCCTCTCCAAGGACGCCCGCGCCCGGGCCGTCCAGCTGCCCGCCTGGAACGAGGCGCTCGGCCTGCCCCGCCCGTGGGACCAGCAGTGGTCGCTGCGGATCCAGCAGGTGCTGGCCTACGAGTCCGACCTGCTGGAGTACGGCGACATCTTCAACGGCTCCGAGGTGATCGAGGCCAAGACGGCGGAGCTGCTGGCCGGTGCCGAGGCGGAGATCGCCAAGGTGCTGGAGATGGGCGGGGTGATCCCGGCCGTCGAGTCCGGCTACCTCAAGTCCAACCTGGTCGCCTCGCACGCCGCCCGCCGGGCCCGGATCGAGTCCGGCGAGGACAAGATCGTCGGCGTCAACTGCTTCGACACCACCGAGCCCAGCCCGCTCACCGCCGACCTCGACACCGCGATCATGGTCGTCGACCCGGCCTCCGAGCAGTCCGTGCTGGCCGCGCTGGAGGACTGGCGGGGCCGGCGCGACGAGGCCGCCGTCCAGCGGGCGCTGGCCGAGCTCAAGGCCGTCGCCGCCACCGACGCCAACCTGATGCCGGCCACGCTGGCCTGCGCCCGGGCCGGTGTCACCACCGGCGAGTGGTCCTTCGCCCTGCGCGAGGTGTTCGGCGAGTACCGCGCCCCCACCGGGGTCGGCGGCGCGCCCGTCGCGGTGGCCGCCGAGCCCGGCGGGGAACTGGAGCAGGTCCGCGCCGCGGTCGCCGCCACCGCCGAGGAGCTCGGCACCGGCAAGCTGCGGCTGCTGGTCGGCAAGCCCGGCCTGGACGGGCACTCCAACGGCGCCGAGCAGATCGCCGTACGGGCCCGCGACGCCGGCTTCGAGGTGGTCTACCAGGGCATCCGGCTGACCCCGGAGCAGATCGTGTCCGCCGCCGTCGCGGAGGACGTGCACTGCGTGGGCCTGTCGATCCTCTCCGGTGCGCACACCGAGCTGGTGCCCGACGTCCTGAAGCGGCTGCGCCGTGCCGGGGTGGAGGATGTCCCGGTGATCGTGGGTGGCATCATCCCGGCAGCGGACGGCGAGGCCCTCAAGGCCGCCGGCGTCGCCGCCGTGTTCACCCCGAAGGACTTCGGCATCACGACCATCATCGGCCGGATCGTGGACGAGATCCGGCTCGCCAACAAGCTCCAGCCGTGGACGCCCGCACCGTCCCCGGCCACGAACTGACCAGCTGACCAGCTGACCACTGGGAAGGAACCGAACCACCCCCATGACTACCGTCAACCGCCTGCGCCCGCGCCGCTCCTGCCTCGCCGTGCCGGGCAGCAACCCGCGCTTCCTCGAGAAGGCCCAGGGCCTGCCGGCCGACCAGGTCTTCCTCGACCTGGAGGACGCCTGCGCCCCGCTGGTCAAAGAGAGCGCCCGCCACACCATCGTCGACGCGTTGAACAACGGCGACTGGGGCGGCAAGACCCGCGTGGTCCGGGTCAACGACTGGACCACCCACTGGACCTACCGCGACGTGATCACCGTCGTCGAGGGCGCCGGCCCGAACCTGGACTGCATCATGCTGCCCAAGGTCCAGGACGCCGAGCAGGTCAAGGCGCTCGACCTGCTGCTCACCCAGATCGAGAAGACCATGGGCTTCGAGGTCGGCCGGATCGGCATCGAGGCGCAGATCGAGAACGCCAGGGGCCTGATCAACGTCGACGCCATCGCCGAGGCCTCGCCCCGGCTGGAGACCATCATCTTCGGCCCCGCCGACTTCATGGCCTCGATCAACATGAAGTCCCTGGTGGTCGGCGAGCAGCCCCCCGGCTACCCGGCCGACGCCTACCACTACATCCTGATGCGCATCCTGATGGCCGCCCGCGCCAACGACCTCCAGGCGATCGACGGCCCCTACCTGCAGATCCGCAACCAGGAGGGCTACCGCGAGGTGGCCGGCCGCTCCGCCGCCCTCGGCTTCGACGGCAAGTGGGTGCTGCACCCGGACCAGGTCGCCGCCGCGAACGAGATCTTCTCGCCCTCGCAGGAGGACTACGACCACGCCGAGCTGATCCTCGACGCCTACGACTACTGCACCTCGGAGGCCGGCGGCGCCAAGGGCTCCGCGATGCTCGGCGACGAGATGATCGACGAGGCCAGCCGCAAGATGGCGCTGGTCATCGCCGGCAAGGGCCGGGCCGCCGGCATGGAGCGCACCACCAAGTTCGAGATCCCGGAAAGCTGAGGGCCTGAGCCATGCAGTTCGGACGCACCTACGAGGAGTTCGAGGTCGGCGCGGTCTACAAGCACTGGCCCGGGAAGACCGTCACCGAGTACGACGACCACCTGTTCTGTCTGCTCACCATGAACCACCACCCGCTCCACATGGACACCAACTACGCCGAGAAGACGACGGACTTCGGCCGGAACGTCGTGGTGGGCAACTACGTCTACTCGCTGCTGCTCGGCATGTCCGTCCCGGACGTCTCCGGCAAGGCGATCGCCAACCTGGAGATCGAGTCGCTGCGCCACATCGCGCCGACCTTCCACGGCGACACCATCTACGGCGAGACCACCGTGCTCGACAAGTGGCCCTCCAAGTCCAAGGACGACCGGGGCATCGTCCACGTCGAGACCAAGGGCTACAAGCAGGACGGCACGGTCGTCTGCGTCTTCCGCCGCAAGGTGATGGTGCCGACCGCGACCTACACCAAGGAGCGCGGCGGCGAGCAGCCCGGCCGTCCCGAGCCCCTCGCCTGATCCCCTCCATGTGATGGACCCCGGACGGGGAGGCCGCCGTCATCGGCCGACCCCCACCCGGAAGGGGGCCCTGCTGCCGCAGCCACGCCGGCAGGGCCCCCGATAATCCCCCCCCCCCGCCATTCCGGGGACCCACGGACTTTCCCACCCCTCACACCTTTCGGAGCCGCACGATGGGACGCCTCGCACAGACCGACGGCCTCACCGAGATCCAGCGGGACATCCTCGCCACCGTGCGGGATTTCGTCGACAAGGAGATCATTCCGGTCGCGACCGAGCTGGAGCACAAGGACGAGTACCCGACCGCCATCGTCGAGGGCATGAAGCAGCTCGGGCTGTTCGGCCTCACCATCCCCGAGGAGTACGGCGGCCTCGGCGAGTCGCTGCTCACCTACGCCCTGGTGGTCGAGGAGATCGCCCGCGGCTGGATGTCGGTCTCCGGCATCGTCAACACCCACTTCATCGTGGCGCACATGATCAACGCCCACGGCACCCAGGAGCAGAAGGACCACTTCCTGCCGCGGATGGCCGCCGGCGAGATCCGCGGCGCCTTCTCGATGTCCGAGCCGGGCCTCGGCTCCGACGTCTCCGCCATCTCCACCAAGGGCGTCAAGGACGGGGAGTTCTACGTCCTCAACGGCCAGAAGATGTGGCTCACCAACGGGGGCACCTCCACCCTCGTCGCGGTGCTGTGCAAGACCGACGAGGGCGGCGACACCCCGTACAAGAACATGGCCACCTTCCTGATCGAGAAGGAGGCGGGTTTCGGCCCGAACCCCAGGGTTCCCGGCCTGACCGTGCCCGGCAAGATCGAGAAGATGGGCTACAAGGGCGTCGACACCACCGAGCTGGTCCTCCAGGACGTCCGGATCCCCGCCGACCGGATCCTCGGCGGCGTCCCGGGCCGCGGCTTCTACCAGATGATGGACGGCGTCGAGGTCGGCCGGGTCAACGTCGCCGCCCGCGGCTGCGGCGTCGCCCGCCGCGCCTTCGAGCTGGGCATCTCCTACGCCCAGCAGCGTTCCACCTTCGGCAAGAAGATCGCCGAACACCAGGCGATCCAGTTCAAGCTCGCCGAGATGGCCACCAAGGTCGAGGCGGCCCACCAGATGATGGTGATGGCCGCCCGCAAGAAGGACGGCGGCGAGCGCAACGACCTCGAGGCCGGCATGGCCAAGTACCTGGCCTCCGAGTACTGCAAGGAGGTCGTCGAGGACGCCTTCCGGATCCACGGCGGCTACGGCTTCTCGAAGGAGTACGAGATCGAGCGCCTCTACCGCGAGGCCCCGATGCTGCTGATCGGTGAAGGTACTGCGGAGATCCAGAAGATGATCGTCGGGCGCCGGCTGCTGGAGGAGTACCGGATCGCCGAGTGATCGCGGGGCCGTCCGGGTTGACGACGTCACGTACGGACGGTCCCCTCTCGAACCGCCGGTCGACGGGCGTGCGGGCCCGTCCCGGCTGAGCGCCGTGCCCCGTCACGGACCCGGCCTGGTCCGCCTGGTCCGGCACGGCCCTCCGGACAGTGGCCGCAGGGCGTACAGCTGCAGCGACGCGCCCTGCGGCCGCTTCCGTGCACCCGTCGACGGCCGCCACGGCCCGTGTCCCCGCCGGGTTCCGACCGCTCCTCCGCTGAGACAAGAGTCACCAGCCGTGTCCGGTCCCTTGGGAACCGGACCGGGGCGAGCTACGGTCGTAGGAACGGGATGCGCACACGCGCTTCCACCGGACACATGAACGAGCAGGCGGGTTGCCCACCCACCGTGTGCTCCCGATAGCATCCACCGGGACAGCAAGCCGTCCCTCTATTGCCGATCCCGCGGTGGCCCCCGTCCAGCGGCCATGATCCCCCGCGACAAAGGTCTTCGATGCCCATCAGCCCGTCCCCTCACACCTCCGTCACGGACCGCGATGCCCTCGCCGCCCCGACGGCCGGTCGGCGACCCCGCGTGACCATCGCGCGCGGAGCCACCCCCTGGTTCGTCCCCACCCTCGCCACGGCAGCCGTCACCACCGCCCTCACCCGGCGCAGCGGCACGTGGGCCCTGGCGGCGGTTCCGGCCTGTGCGCTCAGCGCGGGCATGCTGTGGTTCTTCCGCGACCCCGAGCGTGAGATCGGCACGGGCAGAGTGATCTCGCCCGCCGACGGCGTGGTGCAGAGCATCGACGCCTGGCCGGACGGCCGCACCCGGGTCGCGATCTTCATGAGCCCCCTCAACGTCCACGTCAACCGCGCGCCCCTGCCGGGCACGGTGACCTCGGTGGAGCACGTCGCGGGCGGCTTCGTGCCGGCGTTCAACAAGGACAGCGACCAGAACGAGCGGGTCGTCTGGCACTTCGACACCGAGCTCGGCGACATCGAGATGGTGCAGATCGCGGGGGCCGTGGCCCGCCGCATCGTGCCGTACCTGGCCGCCGGAACCAAGGTCGAGCAGGGCGACCGGATCGGCCTGATCCGGTTCGGGTCCCGGGTCGACACCTACCTGCCGGCCGGCGTCGAGGTCGGCGTCGAGGTCGGCCAGAAGACCACAGCCGGGGTGACGCGCCTTGACCGTGACTGATCCTGAGACAATCGTCGGCCTGGACGACGAGGAGACGGCCCTGCGCCGCCGCCGGTGGGCGCGCGACCGCGAGCTGCGCGCCCCGCGCTCCCCGCAGCACCTGTCCACCGCCGACTTCCTCACCCTGGGCAACGCCGTCTGCGGCTTCCTGGCGATCTACTCGATCACCACCGGGGTGCTCGTCCCGCACATCACCAACCCGGACGCCGCTCCGGACCGGCACAGCGCCGCCACCGCGGTGACGCTGCTGCTGATCGGCTCGATGTGCGACCTCTTCGACGGGCTGGTGGCGCGCAAGCTCCGCTCCTCCGCCCTCGGAGCGGAACTGGACAACCTGGCCGACCTGATCAGCTTCGGCATCGCGCCGGCCTACTTCGTCGCGGTCTGGGGCATGGTCTCCCAGGGCTCCAACACCAAGCTCTCGGCGCTGATCGCGCTGACCGTGCTGCTCGCGGTGGTCCTGCGGCTGGCCCGCTTCTCCGCCGTCAAGATGCGGCCCGGGGTGTTCCAGGGCATGCCGTGCCCGATGGGCGCGATGACGGTCATCGCCATCGTGCTGCTCGACCCGCCGTTCCTGCCCGGTCTGCTCGCCATCTTCGGCGCCGCGTACCTCATGGTCAGCCGGATCGAGTACCCGAAGCCGCAGGGGCTGCTGGCCACCGCCACGCTCTGCTGGATCGTCGTCTCGATCGGCTGCCTGGCGGCCTGGGCCACCGGCCTGCCGGGCGGTGACACCCTGATGCACGTGGGTGCCTTCGCCCAGATCACGCTCGCGGCGATGGCGCCGCTGCTGGTCATCCGACGGAAGGTCGGCCAGAAGGTCGGCGACGTCCGCGCCCGGCGGGCGGAGTCGCGCCTCGGCTGAGCCGCACCGCCTCGACGGGAAGGGCCCGGAACCACCAGGTTCCGGGCCCTTCCCCTTTGCGTTGTCCGGCTCCGCTTTGCGTTTCCCGGCTCCGCCCCGGCGGGTGCGCGGCCGGGTGGGCCCGGGGGCTCACGCCCCGCCGGTACGGGCGGTACCGCTTGCTCACGCCCCGCCGGTGTGGACGCTGAAGGCCGAGCGGCGGGCCGCCCGGGCCACGCCCGGGTCGGGGTGCACGCTCGAGACCGCCGTCAGCACCGAGGCCGCCCGGGGGTGGCCGGACTGCCTGGCCCGGGCGAACAGCCGCACCGGGTCACCGGCCGAGGCCCCCTCCACGTGGCCGACCAGCAGCTCCGTCTCGCCGTGGTCCAGCACCGCGGCCGCGGTGTCCACCCACAGCCAGGCGGCGTCCTCGGCGCCCAGCACGTCCGCCGGGGAGACGCCCTCGTCCGAGCGCTCCGCCAGCCACAGCAGCGCGTACGGGCGCAGCACCGGCTCGTCCACCGCGGCCCGGACCGCCTGCTCGGCCGGCCCGCCGGCCACCCGCAGCGCCTCGAAGGCGAGCCCGCGCACCAGCGCGTCGTCGCCCTGGGCGGCCTCCAGCAGCTCGGCCACCGCGCGGTCCGCCGGACGGGCCGCCACCCAGGCGCGGAACTCGGCCCTGGCCGGGCCCGGCGAGTAGTCCGCGCAGGCGTTCAGCAGCTCGAAGGCGCTCTGCTCGATGTGACCGGCCGCGGTCTGGGCGACCGTGCAGATCTCCTCCAGCTTCGCCCGAACCGCCCAGTGGCCCAGCGGGGACAGTTCGGCGGCGTCGTCCTTGCGCAGCACGGCGCCGACCGCCGCCAGGCCGTCCAGCATCCAGTCCAGGACGGCGGCCACGTCGGAGGGCGCGGGCGGGGTGTCGATCTGCGGCTCGCGGCAGGTGCCGCGGACGGCGGAGACGGCCGAGGCGGCGTGCGGCACGGGCGACAGGCCGGGCCCGCCGAGGGCGGCGCCCACCCGGCGCTCGTCCAGGCCTCGGCGCAGCAACTCCAGCAGTTCGCTCTCGGCCACCGGGCCGTCCACCAGGTGGAGGAAGGAGAGCAGTTGGGGGGCCTGGTCCACGGCCTGCCCGGCCAGGACGGCGAACACCCCGCGCAGGGCGGCGGGCGGCACCGGGGCGAGCAGCGTCCAGGCGTCGAACAGCCCGGACCAGCCGCGCACCACGGCCTCGTCGTCGTGCTCCCAGGCGTGCAGGCGCCAGCCGGGGCCGGCTCCGCCGTCGCGGGCCTCCACCAGGCCGACCAGCAGCGCCTGGCCCCAGGCCTTGGCGGCGGCACCGACCGTCATGGCCAGCGCGCGGCCGGCCGCACGGGCGTCCTCCGGGAGGAGTTCGCCGCGCTTGTCGACCTCGTCCAGCTCCCCGGCCCAGCGGGCGATCCGGACGGCGTCGACCAGCATCCGACGGGCCAGCGGCGCGAGCTCGGCCGGCGCGGGGAAGCCGTCCGGCACGGGTACCCGGCCGCGGCCGGGTGCCGGGGCGGGCCCTCGTCGCCGGGGTACACCGGCCCCGCCCGGCCTGCCACCGGAGGGCCGGTGGGCCGTACCGGGGAGACGGGTCACCGTCGCACCGGTACCGATCGTCGGCGGGAGCGGGGCATCACGGTCGCGCGGGTTCCGAGACGTCACGTCGAGCAGTCTTCCCCTTGCACCGGCCTTCTGTCACATCCGGTTGTCCGTACGACCGGGAGACCGGTGGCGGCACCTCCGCAAGACCGGGCAACAGAGGCAAACCGCCTGGCCGGAAACGTGTGGCGGGGTCATGCCAGGGTCGCGCGGGGCGTCGCGGTACTCGTCCGGCCGATCACGGTCCGTGTCGGACGGGCCGGGTGCGGAGCGGCGCGAGGGACGGGAATCCGGCCAGACGGCATGTGCCGGCGGGCGGGTGCCCGGCACGGGAAGTCGGCCGGGCCGACTTCTGGTGCGCGCACAAGGGGCGTGCAGAGCGGGCGCCGCGCACCCGACCGAATCGAACGGGCTTCCGGCCAGGCGGGCTCGCCTCTCGGGTGCTGGGTGAATCCCGGCCCCGACCCCCGGGCTGCCTCAGAGCAGCGGGGTGAGCCAGCGCCGGAGCAGTTCGGTGTAGTGGTCGGGGGCCGAGTTCCACAGCGCCGCGTGCTCCCCGCCCGGGAAGGTCTGGAGGTTGACCAGCTGCGGACGGGCCGCGGCGAGGCGCTGGGCGGCGCCGAAGGGGGCGGTCCGGTCACTCGGACTGTGCAGCACCAGGGTCGGCACGTGCAGGTCCGCGCCCTCGACGAGGCGGGAGAAGTCGGCGAGGTCGACGCCGGTGCGGCCCTCGGCCGCGAGCGCGCCGAGTTCGGCCGCGGCGCCCCTGAAACCGGCCCTGGCGGCCTCCCGGCGGGCCGAGGCGGGCAGGTCCAGGACGGGCGAGTCCAGGATCAGCCCGCTGATCGTGTGGGCCCAGGCCGAACGGGCCGCCGTGTGCAGCGCCATGGTCGCGCCCAGCGACCAGCCGTAGAGGATCACCCGGCCGGCCCCGCGGTCGAGCGCCAGCCGTACCGCCGACTCGACGTCGCGCCACTCCGTCGCGCCGAAGTGGCTGAGGCCGTCCGGGGAGGCGGGGGCGCCCGCGTCCCCGCGGTAGGTGACGGCCAGCACGGGCAGGCCGAGGCGCTCGAGCAGCGGCAGCACGGGCAGGGTCTGCTGGCGGTCGGCCTCCGTGCCGTGGACGAGGATCACCCAGGTGCCGCGCTTGCCCTCGAGGTGCCAGGCCGGGAAGGTGCCCAGCTCGCCGCGGGCGCCGATCTCGGTGAACGGGAGGCCGAGCGCCTCGGCCGGGTCGCCGAGCAGCACCCGGGGGGTGAACCGGACCTCGGTGCCGGGCGTCAGGGTGCCCCGGTCCGCCCGGACCAGCCGCCGGGTGACGCCCCGCTGGTCGCTGTGGAGGATCTCCTCCACCACCGCGTGCCCGCCGTCCGCCCACTCGACCGCCCAGCGCCCGCGCCGCAGGCTCTCCGGGCGGCGGGTGAAGGTGACCCGCCCGGCGGCGACGCTCTGCACCAGGATCGGGCCGCTCTCCTGCAGGGCCGTCCCCGCGCCCGGCCCGGACCCGGGACTGACCATCCGCTCGGAGGCCCGGCGGCCGATCACCAGGACGGCGGCGGCCCCGGCTCCCACGGCGGCGGCCGCCACCACGGCTGCGGTTCCCCAGCGCATATCGTTCCCCGCTCTGTTCGCGGACCGGTCGGTGTTCGTGCACCAGTTCACCGGGGCCCGGCACCCCGCGGCCACCGGACTGGGCCGTCCGGGCTACGAAAGGCCGAAAAACAACGTCCGATCAGACCGGAACGGCCGTCGGCTGGGCCGCGAGGAGTTCCCAGAAGCGGGGGGTGAGGGGCACCGCCGGGGTGCGGGGCCCGCTGGGCATGCCCCAGTGGGCGGGGACGTGGTGCTCCTGGGCCAGCACGAGCAGGACGGCGGCGAGCTCCTGCTCGGCGACGGGGACGAGCCGGGTGAGCGCGCGCAGGTGCGGCTGCCAGCGGCCGGCGACGCACTGGCGCAGCAGGCGGTCGAGCGCCTCGGCGCGGCCGGTGGCCTCGACCAGCTCGGTCAGTCGCAGGCCCAGCACCACGGCGAGGGCGTAGGTCTGCTCCGCGTCCCCCTCCCACCGGCCGGTCAGCTCGGCCTGCTGGTAGGTGGGCAGCAGCATGCCGACGCGCTCGGCGACCGTCTCCGGGGGGAGCTCCCGGGCGATGCGATGGTCCCGCAGCCGGGTCGGGCGGCCGTCCATCAGATCGGCCGCGGAACACCACAGGGCCCGGGCGAGGGCGATGAACTCGGCC
Source organism: Kitasatospora sp. NPDC048194 (assembly GCF_043202455.1). Classification (NCBI taxonomy): domain Bacteria; kingdom Bacillati; phylum Actinomycetota; class Actinomycetes; order Kitasatosporales; family Streptomycetaceae; genus Kitasatospora; species Kitasatospora sp. NPDC048194. Next base: position 17,953 of record NZ_JBIDAK010000034.1, on the reverse strand, counting down.
TCGCCCGGGCGCAGCTCCCCGCGCTCCCAGGCGAGGACGTGACCGGCCAGGAGCCGTACGCCGTGGGCGGCCATGCCCTCGGCGACCTGTTCGGGGGTCAGGCCGAGGCCGACGCGGTGGATGCGGGCGGCCTCGGGGGAGAAGGGCACCGGAAGGGGGGCGGCGGCGTGGGGCTTTCTGCGGCGCATGGCACCGAACCGTAGGGGCGCCCCTCGGCGCGCCCCCAGCCCCCGAACGCACGAACCGGGACTGACGAGCCCTCGGCCGCGCTGGTCGATCGCACAGGACGGCGCCCCGCCTCCGTGTGGCCGACCACCCCGCCTCCGTGTGGCCGACCGCCCCGCCTCCGTGTGACCAACCCCTCCGTGACCTCGGTTGACGCGTGGAACGGCCGCGTGATGGGATCCTGGGGCCAAACGGAGGCATGGAGAGGAAGCCGGTGCGAGTCCGGCGCGGTCCCGCCACTGTCACCGGGGAGCACGCTCGGAAAGTGCCACGGCGGGCCGTCAGGAGCCGCTGGAAGGCCCGGGAGTGCGTCCGACCCGGAAGCCAGGAGACTCTCGCCCCCGGTACGTCGATCCAGGGCGCGGACCCTGAGTGAGGACACCCACGCGATGCAGGCTGCCCCGCCCCGCCGGCCCCCGAGCTGCCCGCCGCCGTGCGCCCGCTGACCCGCGCCGCCGCCTTCGCGCTGGGCGCCGTCGCGGGCTACGCCGCCGACGCGCGCTTCGCCGACCCGCGCCGCGGCCACCCGGTCGCCCTCTTCGGCAGCGCCGCGACCCGCCTGGAACGGCGCCTGTGGCGCGACGACCGCGCGGCCGGAACGGCGTACACGGCACTGTGCGTGGGCGCGGTCGCGGCCGGCGCGCTCGCCCTGGACCGCACGGTCGGGCGCCGACCGCTGGGCCGGGCGGCGCTGGCCGCGGCGGCCACCTGGACGGTGCTCGGCGGCACCTCGCTGACCCGGGAGGCGCGGACCGTCGGCCGTTCGCTCGCCGCGGGCGACCTGGCGGCCGCCCGGGAGCGGCTGCCGCACCTGTGCGGGCGGGACCCGAGCGCGCTGGACGGGCAGCAGATCGCCCGGGCGGTGGTCGAGTCGGTGGCCGAGAACACCGCCGACGCCGTGGTGAACGCGCTGACCTGGGGCGCCCTCGCGGGCACGCCGGGCCTGCTGGCCTTCCGCGCGGTGAACACCCTGGACGCGATGGTGGGCCACCGCTCGCCCCGCCACGCCCGCTTCGGCTGGGCCTCGGCCCGGCTGGACGACGTCGCGGGCTGGCCGGGCGCCCGGCTGACGGCCCTGCTGACGGTGGCCGCCGCCCCGGAGCCCGCCACGGCCTGGCGGATCTGGCGGCGCGACGGTTCGGCGCACCCGAGCCCGAACGCGGGGCAGGCCGAGTCGGCCTTCGCCGGAGCGGTCGGCGTACGGCTGGGCGGGACGCTGCGGTACGGCGAGCGGTTGGAGCACCGCCCGGTGCTGGGCGCGGAGTTGCGGCCGGTGACGGTGGACGACATCGAGCGGGCCTGCACGCTGTCGCGGCGGGTGGGCGCACTGGCGCTGGGTACGACGGTCGCGGGGCACGTCCTGCTGCGGCTCCTGGGGAAGAGGAGTGGGACATGACGAACGCGCTGCTGGTCGCCGGGACGACCTCGGACGCGGGCAAGAGCGTGGTGACGGCCGGCATCTGCCGCTGGCTGGCCCGCCAGGGCGTGCGGGTCGCGCCGTTCAAGGCGCAGAACATGTCGCTGAACTCCTTCGTCACCGCCGACGGCGCCGAGATCGGCCGCGCCCAGGCGATGCAGGCGCAGGCCGCCCGGGTGGAGCCGGAGGCGGCGATGAACCCGGTGCTGCTCAAGCCCGGAGCGGACGGCCGCAGCCAGGTGGTGCTGCTCGGCAGGCCGGTCGCCGAGGTCGGCGCGCTGGACTACCGGGAGCGCAAGCCCGTCCTGCTGGAACGCGCCCTGGAGTGCCTGGCGGACCTGCGCCGCCGCCACGACGTGGTGGTGTGCGAGGGCGCCGGCTCGCCCGCCGAGATCAACCTGCGCGACCGGGACATCGCCAACATGGGCCTGGCGACCGCCGCCGGACTGCCCGTGGTGGTGGTCGGCGACATCGACCGCGGCGGGGTGTTCGCGGCGATGTACGGGACGCTGGCACTGCTGTCGGCCGAGGACCAGCGGCACGTCGCCGGCTGGTTCGTCAACAAGTTCCGCGGCGACGCCCGGCTGCTCGCGCCCGGCCTGGAGATGCTGCACGGGCTGACCGGCCGTCCGGTGCTGGGCACGCTGCCGATGCTGCCGGGGCTGTGGCTGGACGCCGAGGACTCGCTCGACCTGTCGACGGTGGTCGACCGGGTGGACGGCCGCGGCCCGCTCGGGGCGGACGTGCTGCGGGTCGCCGTGGTGCGCTTCCCCCGGCTGTCGAACTTCACCGACGTGGACGCGCTGGCGCAGGAGCCGGGCGTGCTGGTGCGCTGGGCGACCAGACCGGAGGAGCTGGCCGACGCCGACCTGGTGGTGCTGCCCGGGACCCGGGCCACCGTGGCCGACCTCGCCTGGCTGCGCGACCGCGGCCTGGAGCCCGCCCTGAAGGCGCGGGCGGCGGCCGGACTGCCGATCCTCGGGGTCTGCGGCGGCTACCAGATGCTGGCGCACTCGATCGACGACGAGGTGGAGTCCCGGGCGGGGCTGGTCGACGGGCTCGGCCTGCTGCCGACCCGCGTGCGGTTCGGCGCCGAGAAGGTGCTCGCCCGGCCGGCCGGCGAGGCGTTCGGACAGCGCGTCGAGGGCTACGAGATCCACCACGGGGTCGTCGCCGTCGAGGGTGGCGAGGCGTTCGTCTCCGACGGCCGGGGGCAGGGCCTGGACGGCTGCCGGGTCGGGCCGGTCTGGGGCACCACCTGGCACGGCGTGCTGGAGAACGACGGCTTCCGCCGCGAACTCCTGCGCGAGACGGCCGCCCTGGCGGGCCGGGCGTTCGTCCCGGCGCCGGACACCTGCTTCGCCGAGGCGCGCGAGGCCCGGCTGGACCGGCTGGGCGACCTGATCGAGGAGCACGCGGACACCGACGCGCTGTGGAAGCTGATCGAGGGCGGGATGCCGGCGGCCGGATCGCTGCCGTTCCTGTCGCCCGGGGCACCTGGGAGTGACGCATGACCGACGTCCGCTATCCGTTCACCGCGATCGTCGGCATGGCCGACCTGCGGCTCGGGCTGCTGCTGAACGCGGTCTCCCCGGCCGTGGGCGGGGTGCTGGTGCGCGGCGAGAAGGGCACCGCGAAGTCCACCATGGTGCGCGCGCTGGCCGGGCTGCTGCCCTCCATCGCCACCGTGGACGGCTGCCGCTTCGCCTGCGACCCGGCCGCGCCGGACCCGCAGTGCCCGGACGGCCCGCACTCCGCCGCCACGAGCGGTGAACGGCCCGCCCAGCTGGTCGAGTTGCCGGTCGGCGTGGCCGAGGACCGGATCGTCGGCTCGCTCGACCTGGAGCGCGCGCTCGCCGAGGGCGTCAAGGCGTACGAGCCCGGTCTGCTCGCCAAGGCGCACCGCGGCGTGCTCTACATCGACGAGGTGAACCTGCTCCAGGACCACGTGGTGGACCTGCTGCTGGACGCCGCCGCGATGGGCCGCTCGTACGTCGAGCGCGAGGGCGTGTCGGTGCGGCACGCGGCACGCTTCCTGCTGGTCGGCACGATGAACCCGGAGGAGGGCGAGCTGCGGCCGCAGCTGCTCGACCGCTTCGGCCTCACCGTCGAGATCGCCGCCACCCGGGACCCGGCCGAGCGCGCCGAGGTCGTCCGGCGCCGGCTCGCCTACGACGCGGACCCGGCCGGCTTCGCGGCCCGGTTCGCCGACCAGGAACGCGAGCTCGCCGAACGCATCACCGCCGCGCGGGAGTTGCTGCCCGAGGTCGAGCTGACGGATGTGGCGCTACGTCAGATTACGGCGGTGTGCGCGGCGTTCGAGGTGGACGGGCTGCGCGCGGACATCGTGATGGCCCGCACGGCGGTCGCGCTGGCCGCCTGGGCGGGCCGGACGCAGGTGCTGGAGGAGGACGTCCGCAAGGCCGCCCAGCTGGCCCTGCCGCACCGGCGACGCCGCAACCCCTTCGACGCTCCGGGGCTGGACGAGGAGCAGTTGGACCGGACGCTGGAGGAGCACGCCCAGCCGGACGAGCCGGAGCCCGAGGGCGACGGCCCGACGCCGGACGGGGACGGGCCGGGCGGGGACGGGCCGGACGGGGACGGGCCGGACGGCGGACCGGACGGCGATGGCCCCGACGGCGGACCGGACGGCGGGGGCCCGGACGGCGGGGGCGCGCCCGAGCCGTCCGACGGCGGCGTCCCGGCCCCGGAGCGCTCCACCGCGGACGGGGACGTCCCGCCGCAGCAGCCCGTCCCGGCCCAACACCCCGCGCCCGCCCGGGAGTCCGCGCCGGTCGCGGCCGGCGACCCGTACCGGACCCGGCTGTTCACCGTGCGGGGCACCGGCCACGGCGCCCAGGGCCGCCGCTCCCCCGCCGAGACCACCGGCGGGCACACCGTCCGCGCCCGCCGGCCGCGCGGCCCGCTGAGCCGGCTGCACCTGACCGCGACCCTCCAGGCCGCCGCGCCGCACCAGGTGGCGCGCGGGCGGGACGGCCGGGCACTGGTGCTGCACAGGGACGACTTCCGCGAACAGGTGCGCAAGGGGCGGGAGTCCAACCTGGTGCTGTTCGTCGTGGACGCCTCCGGCTCGATGGCCGCCCGGCAGCGGATGACGGCCGTCAAGGGCGCGGTGCTGTCGCTGCTGATGGACGCCTACCAGCGCCGCGACAAGATCGGCATGATCACCTTCCGCGGCGCCGGCGCCGAGCTGGCGCTGCCGCCCACCTCCTCCGTCGAGGTCGGCGCGGCCCGGCTGGAGTCGCTGCCCACCGGCGGCCGGACGCCGCTGGCCGAGGGGCTGCTGCGGGCGCACGAGGTGCTGCGGGTCGAGCGGCTGCGCGACCCGGACCGGCGCCCGCTGCTGGTCGTGGTGACCGACGGCCGGGCCACCGGCGGCGGGCGGGACGCGCTCGCCCGCTCGCACCGCGCGGCCGCGCTGTTCGCCGCGCAGGGCACCGCGAGCGTGGTGCTGGACTGCGAGTCCGGACCGGTCCGGCTGGGCCTGGCCCGCACCCTGGCCGGACGGCTCGGCGGCAGCGCCGTCAGCCTGGACGAGCTGCGCGCCGAGGGCGTGGCCTCGCTCGTCCGCGACAACCGCGCCGCGAACCGTTCGACCACTTCGATGCGAAAGGCGGCCTGAGCCCCATGCCCAAGGGTGTCCCCGAGAGCGTTCCCGACGACGGCCTGACGACCCGCCAGCGCCGTACCCAGCCGATCACCGCGGTGCACACCGGCCCCGGCAAGGGCAAGTCCACGGCTGCGTTCGGCATGGCGCTGCGGGCCTGGAACCAGGGCTGGTCGATCGGGGTGTTCCAGTTCGTGAAGTCCGCCAAGTGGAAGGTCGGCGAGGAGAACGCGCTGCGTGTGCTCGGCGCCTCCGGCGAGGGCGGCACCGTCGACTGGCACAAGATGGGCTCCGGCTGGTCGTGGATCCAGCGCACCGCCGAACAGGAGATGTCCAGCGAGGAGGCCGCCAAGGAGGGCTGGGAGCAGGTCAAGCGCGACCTCGCGGCCGAGACCTACCGCTTCTACGTGCTGGACGAGTTCACCTACCCGATGCACTGGGGGTGGATCGACCCCGAGGAGGTGGTCTCCGTGCTCGCCGACCGCCCCGGCAGCCAGCACGTCGTCATCACCGGCCGGTACGCGCCCGAGCCGCTCACCGGATTCGCCGACCTGGTCACCGAGATGACCAAGGTCAAGCACCCCATGGACGCCGGCCGCAAGGGCCAGCGCGGTATCGAGTGGTAGGCCGTTGAGCACCGTCCCCCGCCTCGTCGTCGCCGCGCCCTCCTCCGGCGCCGGCAAGACCACCGTCGCCACCGGCCTGATCGCCGCGCTCGCCGCGCGCGGGCTGGCGGTGTCCCCGCACAAGGTCGGCCCGGACTACATCGACCCGGGCTACCACGCACTCGCCGCCGGCCGCCCGGGCCGCAACCTGGACGCCTTCCTGTGCGGGCCGGAGCGGATCGCCCCGCTGTTCCTGCACGGCGCGGCGGGGGCGGACGTCGCGGTGGTCGAGGGGGTCATGGGCCTGTTCGACGGGGCCTCCGGGCGCGGCGAGCTGGCGTCCACGGCGCACGTCGCCAAGCTGCTGCGGGCGCCGGTGGTGCTGGTCGTCGACGGCTCCTCGCAGTCCCGGTCGGTGGCCGCGCTGGTGCACGGCTTCGCCTCCTGGGACCCGCAGGTGCGGCTGGCCGGGGTGATCCTCAACCGGGTCGCCTCCGACCGGCACGAGCAGCTGCTGCGGGAGGCCCTGGAGGAGGGGTCAGGCGTCCCGGTGCTGGGCGCGCTGCGCCGCTCGGCGGCGGTCGCCACGCCCTCCCGGCACCTCGGGCTGATCCCGGCGGTGGAGCGCTCGGCGGAGGCGCTGAAGGCCGTCGCGGACATGGGCGAGCTGGTCGCCTCCTCGGTCGACCTGGACGCCCTGCTGGCGCTCGCCCGGACGGCACCGGACCTGGACGCCGAGCCGTGGGACCCGTCGACCGAGGTCGCACCGGTGGCCGGGCGGCCGCGGATCGCGGTGGCGGGCGGCGCCGCGTTCTCCTTCTCGTACGCCGAGAACGCCGAACTGCTCGGCGCGGCGGGCGCCGAGGTCGTCCCGTTCGACCCGCTGCACGCCTCCGCGCTGCCCGAGGACACCGCCGGGCTGGTCATCGGCGGCGGCTTCCCCGAGCTGTACGTGCGGGAGTTGAGCCGGAACTCCGAACTGCGCGGGGCCATCGCGCGGTTCGCCGCCTCGGGCGGGCCGATCGCCGCCGAGTGCGCCGGACTGCTCTACCTGGGGCGGGAGTTGGACGGCCTGCCGATGTGCGGGGTGCTGGGCGCCGCGTCCCGGATGACCGAGCGGCTCACGCTCGGCTACCGCGAGGCCGTCGCCCTGCACGACTCCCCGCTCGCCCCGGCCGGCACCCGGCTGCGCGGACACGAGTTCCACCGGACGGTCTGCGAGCCCGGCGCGGGCGAACACCCCGCCTGGGGCTGGCACCTGCCGACCGGGCCCCGCACCGAGGGCTTCGCGGGCGGGCACGTCCACGCCTCTTACCTGCACCTGCACTGGGCCGGAGCGCCCGCGCTGGCCTCCTCCTTCGCGGCCGCGGCCGCGGCGTACCGGGCGGCGGGCCCGGGGGCGGGCCCGGAAGCGGGCCGGGCGGCGGGCCCGGAAGCGGGCCGGGCGGCGGGCCCGGAAGCGGGCCGGGCGGCGGGCCCGGAAGCGGGCCGATAACCCCGCGCACGTCGGCCGGCTCGCTCCTAGGATCGCGCGCATGAACGTCATCGTCCTCAACGGCGGCTCCAGCTCCGGCAAGTCGAGCATCGCCCGCCGCCTGCAGGAGCTGCTGCCGGAGCCGTGGCTGCACCTGGGCGCCGACACCATGGTGGCCGCGCTGCCGCCGCGGCTGCTGGACGGCGGCGGGGGCATCGGCGGGCTCCAGGACGGCGACGGCACGGTCGAGGTCGGGCCGGTCTTCGCCGCCCTGGACGCCGCCTGGACGGCCGGGGTCGCCGCGATGGCCCGGGCCGGTGCGCGGATCGTGGTGGACGAGGTGTTCCTCGGCGGCCCCGCCTCGCAGCAGCGCTGGCGGGCCGCCCTGGAGGGCCTGGACGTGCTCTGGGTCGGGGTGCGCTGCGATCCGGCGGTGGCCGCGGCCCGGGAGGCCGGGCGCGGCGACCGGGTCGCCGGGATGGCCGCCGCGCAGGCCGAGTCGGTGCACCGGGATGTCGCCTACGACCTGGTCCTGGACACCTCGCAGGCCTCGCCCGACGCGTGCGCCCGACTGGTGCTCGCGCGGGTGGCGGGCCCGCGCTGACGCTCGCGGAGGGGCGGCCGCTGCGGTTGACTGGCCGCGACCGCAGTCCGCTCCGCCCGGAGGCACCCGCAATGGCCAGGCAGTTCACGTACACCGCCGAGATCAGCTGGACCGGCAACCGGGGCACCGGCACCAGCGACCCCCGCTCCTACTCCCGTGACCACGAGGTGTCCGTCGAGGGGCTTCCGGTCATCCTCGGCTCGGCCGACCCCGCCTTCCGCGGCGATCCGGGCCGCTGGAACCCGGAGCAGTTGCTGCTCGCCGCGCTCTCCCAGTGCCACCTGATGTCGTACCTCTACCAGTGCGCGGTGAACGGGGTCGTGGTGACCTCGTACGTCGACCGGCCGGTGGGCACGATGGCCGTCGCGGCAGGGCGCGGGCACTTCACCTCGGTGGTGCTGCACCCGCGGATCGAGGTCGCCGAGGAGGGCATGACGGAGATGGCGCTCGCCCTGCACGCGGAGGCGCAGCGGGGCTGCTTCATCGCGGCCTCGGTCGACTTCCCGGTGCGGCACGAGCCCGTGGTGACGGTCGCGGGCCGGGAGTAGGACCCGGCCAAGGGCGCCGCGAGAGCGCTGGGAGGGCGCAGCGAGGGCGCTGCGAGAGCGCTGCGAGAGCGCCGGGGCCGGGGCCGCTACCGGCCCGGCCCCGCTCCGCGGGCCAGCAGCGCGGCGACGTAGGCGGCCACCTCGTCGCGCAGTTCCTCGGGGCTCGGCACGTACCAGTGCCCGCTGCCGGCCGTCGAGTTGAACAGGAGGCCGTCGCACCAGCGGATCAGCCGGCGGGCGTCGGCCGTCGGGTCGGTGGAGCCGGCGTGGGCGAGCAGGACGGCGGCGAGGTCGGTGAAGTTCGCGCCCAAGCGGTCGTACACGGCGCGCAGCTCGGGCCTGCGGGTGGCCTCCAGGGCGAGTTCCAGCCGGGCCAGGGTGAGCCGGCGGCCGGTGGTGAGCGCCTGGTACAGCCCGTCGGCGCCGATCTCGACCAGCAGTTCGCGCGCCGGGGCACCAGGCGGGAGGCGCACTCCCTCGGTGTAGGCCGGCTGGTCGGCGGTCTCCCGTTCGAGGATCCGCTTGAGCACGAGTTCCAGCAGGGCGGCCCTGGTCCGGGCGAGGTTGGAGGTCGAGCCGGCGGGCAGACCGGACTCCTCGTCCACGGCGCGGTGGGTGAGCCCGCGCAGGCCGCGGTCGGCGATCAGGTCGATGGCGGCGTCGGCGATCAGGGTCGGGCGCGGGGGCGTCATGGGCTGATCATGGCCTTTCCGGACGGACTCCCCCAACTCTCGCTCCCCCTCCGACTACAGCCATAGTTTACCGGACACTACACATGTAGTACCGTTTCGCCCAACGGATACTACAGCTGTAGTGCGAGCAGAGGAGCCCCCCATGGACCTGCAGCGAGCGATCGTCATCGGCGGCGGCATCGGCGGCCTCACCGCCGCCCTCGCACTCCACCGCCAGGGCATCCCCGTCACCGTCCACGAACGCGCCCGCTCCCTGGAGCCCGTCGGCGCCGGCCTCGCCCTCGCCCCCAACGCCCTGCGCGCCCTCGACCTGCTCGACGTCGGCAACCGCCTGCGCGCGCTCGCCGCCCCGCACCCGGCCGTCGGGGTGCGCAACCCCGCCGGCCGCTGGCTCGCCCGCACCAGCACCGACGCCTTCGAGGCCCACTTCGGCGACCCGATCGCCGCCGTCGCCCGCGCCGACGTGACAGCCGCCCTGGTCGACGCCCTACCGGAGGGCACCGTCCGCACCGACTCCCCCGCCACCCTGGTCAGCCCCGGCGGCGCCGAGGAACCCGCCGTCGTCCGGACCGCCGACGGCGAGCAGTCCGCCGCACTGGTCGTCGCCGCCGACGGCATCCGCTCCGCCTCGCGCCGCCTGCTCTTCCCCCACCACCCCGGTCCGCGCTACAGCGGCTTCACCACCTGGCGCACCATCGTCTCCCCGGACGGCCCGCCGGCCGCCGCCGGCGAGATCTGGGGCCGCGGCCGGCAGGCCGGCATCGTGCCCCTCGCCGACGGCCGGATCTACCTCTACTTCGCCGCCCTCGCCCCGGCCGGCACCCACGCGGCCGACGAACACGCCGAACTCCAGCGGCTGTTCGGCGGCTGGTGCGCACCGCTGCCCCAGCTGCTCGCCCGCGCCGAACCCGACCGGGTCCTGCGCAACGACGTCTGGGACCTCGCCGATCCGCTCCCCGCCTACCACCACGGCCGGGTCGCCCTCCTCGGCGACGCCGCCCACGCGATGTGCCCCTTCCAGGGCCAGGGCGCCTGCCAGGCCATCGAGGACGCCGTCGTCCTCGCCTCCCTCCTCACCCCCGCCGCCGACCTCGCCTCGCCCCTCCCCGCCTACAGCGCCGCCCGCCTCCCCCGGACCACGGCCGTCGTCGCCGCCTCCCGCCGCGTCGGCGCCCTCGTCGCCGTCCGCAGCCCGGCCGCCGCCCTCCTGCGCGACACCGCCCTCGCCCTCGTCGGCCTGCTCCCCACCCGCACGGTGCTCAGCCGTACCAACGCCACCTTCGACTGGCGCCCGCCGGCGCTCCGCACGAGGGCCTGAGCGCGGCCGCGGCCGGCCCGGGCACCGGTGTGGCACCCGAGGCGCCCGGCCCGAGTCGCCTCCGGAACCCGGAGTACCGCCCGATGTCGGTGCCGGGTGGCACGATGCGCGGCATGGGTGACTCCAGCCGGGCCATCGCCGCGTACTGGGACGCGGCCGCGTCGGCCTTCGACGACGAGCCGGACCACGGACTGCGCGAGGGGGTGACGCGGGAGGCGTGGGCACGGCGGCTGCGGGGGTGGCTGCCGTCGGCACCGGGGGACGTGCTGGACGTGGGCTGCGGCACCGGGTCGCTGGCGGTGCTGGCCGCGGCGGAGGGGCACCGGGTGACGGGGGTGGACCTGTCGCCGCGGATGGTGGCGCGGGCCCGGGAGAAGGCGGCGGCCGCCGGGGTGGCGGCGCGGTTCCTGGTGGGCGACGCCGGGGCGCCTCCGCTGCGGGCGGCCGGTTTCGACGCGCTGCTCTGCCGCCATCTGATCTGGACGCTCCCCGAGCCGCGGCGGGCGCTCCGCGCCTGGGTGGAGCTGCTGCGCCCCGGCGGGCGGCTGGTGCTGGTCGAGGGGCGCTGGCGCGAGGCCGGGCAGGCCGTGACGCCGTACGTCGCGGGGGCGGGGCCCCTGCCCTGGGACGGGGGCGTCGGGGCGGAGCGGCTCTCGGCGGCGGTGCGCCCGTTGGCGGCCGAGCTGCGGGTGGAGCCGCTCAGCGGGGACGCCGATCTGTGGGGCGGGCCGGTGGACGACGAGCGCTACGCCCTGATCGCCCGGGTGTGACGGTGCGTCACGCGCCGCCCCGGAACGTCCCGCCGAGCGGGTCGCCCCGGAAGCAGGCCGCGCAGCGGAGCCGGCTGTAGATCGCCACCGCGCCCATGCAGACGTCCTCGCGGCCGTCCAGCCGGGACGTGGAGGCGGCGGGCCTCCCGCAGTCCAGGCAGCGGCGGTGGGGGCGGGCGGCGACGGAGCAGGCACGGCAGAGCAGGTGGGCGGGGTGCTCGGCGTGGACGAGCACGGGCTGCGGCCCGCCGTGGAGGAGGTGTTCGCACCAGGTGCAGGACTCGTCCTCCTGCGCCGCGAGCATCCTGGCCCGGGCCTCCTGCTGCCACGCGGCCGCCCGTTCCAGCGGGACGGTCACCGGCGGCCCCCAGCCGGCGGCGGCGAGCCACCGGGCCCCCTCGGCGCCGGCCGCGCGCAACTGGTCGTCGACGGCGATCTGCCTGGGTGTCCTGCGGCTCATCGGTCTCCTCCGGTGTGTGGACTGCCGAAGGGTCAACGCGGCCGGGAGGCGGGGGACACGAGGGCGTCAGTCGTCGAGGAGCCGATCGGTGTCGCCGTGGGCGACGAGGAGTTTGCGCAGCAGGGCGTCGAGGTGGGCGCGCTCGTCGGGGTCGAGGGCGGCGAGGAGGCGCTCCTCGTTGCGGATGTGGCCGGGCATGGCGGCGTCGATGAGGTCCTTGCCCGCGGGGGTGAGGCGGACCAGGACGGCGCGGCGGTCGGTCGGGCAGGGGTGGCGTTCGACCAGGCCCTTCGCGCACAGCTTGTCGACGCGGTTGGTGATGGCTCCGGAGGTCACCAGGGCGGACTTGAGCAGGGCGCGGGCGTTGAGTTCGTACGGTTCGCCGGAGCGGCGCAGGGTCGCCAGGACGTCGAACTCGGAGGAGTCGAGGCCGCACGTGGCGAAGTACTCGCGCAGCGCGCTGTCGATCCGGACGTTGAGCCGGCGCAGCCGGCCGATCAGGGCCAGGGCCTCGCGGGGGAGGTCGGGGCGGTTCCTGGCCCACTGTTCGGCGATGTCGTCCATGGTGTCGCGTTGGGGCATGCCCGTCGCCCTCTCTCGTCCCTCGGTTCCGACGGTCGCAGATATCTTAACATTCACATACTTGACGTTCATCGATCCCGGGGCGTAGAAATATCTCAACGTTCAGATACTCAACGTTGAGGGGAACAATCATGGACCGGAAGCGCGCAGCGATCGCCGCCACCGCCGCCCTCGCCCCGGCCGCCTGGGGCACCACCTACCTGGTCACCACCCAGCTGCTGCCCGAAGGCCGTCCGCTGCTGCTCGCCGCGCTGCGCGCGCTGCCGGCCGGGCTGTTACTGCTGCTGATCGGCCGCAGACTGCCCGGGGGCCGCTGGTGGGGCCGCGCAGCGGTGCTCGGGACGCTCAACATCGGGCTGTTCTTCCCGCTGATGTTCGTCGGCGCCTACCGCCTGCCCGGCGGCGTCGCGGCCACCCTGGGGGCGATCCAGCCGCTGCTCGTCGCCGGGCTCTCGATCGGGGTGCTCGGCGTCCGGCCCGGACGGCGGTCGCTGCTCGCCGGGCTGGTCGGGGTCGGCGGGGTGGCGCTGCTGGTGCTGAGGAGCGGGGCGCGGCTGGACGGCGTGGGGATCGCGGCGATGGTCGCCGGGATCGCGCTGATGGCCACGGGCACCGTGCTGATCCGCCGGTGGGGGCGCCCCGAGGGGGCGACGCTGCTCGACCTCACCGCCTGGCAGCTGCTCGCCGGTTCGGTCCTCCTGGTCCCGCTCGCGGCGCTGGTCGAGGGCGCGCCGCCCGCCCTGAGCGGCACCAACCTGGCGGGCTTCGCGTACCTCGGGCTGTTCGGCACCGCCCTCGGGTACGTGCTGTGGTTCCGCGGGATCGAGCGCCTGGGGGCCGGACCGGCGTCCTTCCTCGGCCTGATCAACCCGGTGGTGGCGACGGTCGGCGGCCTGGTGGTCCTCGGCCAGACCCTGACGGGCTGGCAGTGGCTCGGCCTGCTGCTGGCGCTCGGCGCGCTGCTGGTCGGCCAGGCGCCGAGCCGCCCGGCCGCAGCGCCGGTGGCAGAAGCCGACCGGGCGGCCGACCGGGCGGTCGCGGCCTCGACGGACCGGGCGGTCGCTGCCTCGACGGACCGGGTGGTCGCGGCGTCGACGGACCGGGCGGTCGCCGCCTCGCCGGACCGGGCGGTCGCTGCCTCGACGGACCTGGGGGCCGTGCCGCAGCCCGCGCCCGCCCGCGCGGCCGAGGCCCCGCTCGCCGCTCAGCCGGTGGCGCGGACGTAGATGTCGGCCGCGCCGGGCAGGCCGCCGGGGACGGCGACGACGTAGATCCGGCGGGCGCCGGGAGGGTGCACGGCGACGGCGGACGGGCTCCAGCCGGGGGTCGGGGTGGCCGTCCAGGCCGGCGTCGGGTCCGGGGTCCGGCTCGGGGTGGTCGGAGCCGGGGTCGGGGCCGGGGTGGGATCGCCCGCCCCGGCCCCGGCCGCCGTTCCGGCGGAGGCCGCTGCGGAACCGGCGTCCCCGTCGGAGTCCGGATCGGGGTCGGCACCCGCCTCGGAGCCGGCTGCGGAGCCGCCCTCCGAACCGGGGGCGGCACCGGCAGCGGCATCGGCACCGGGGTCGGCAGCCGCGGCGGCGACCGGGGCCGGGGCCGGCGCCGGCTCCGGGCCGGTCCCGGGCGAGGACGCCCCGGCCGACGGCACGCCGGGGGCGGGCGCCGTGGGGACCTCCGGCAGCTCCGGCGCCTCCGCCGGCTCGTCCCCGCCCAGCGCCGCCACCAGGTCCGGCGGCAGCGGGGCGGTCGGCCCGGGCGCCGGGAGGTCGTACGTCTGCAGGAACTCGCCCACCCCCGGGTCCTTGCCGCCGCCGAGCCGGTAGTGCAGGTAGGCGACCGGAGCGCCGCTCGGCGTCCGGGTGTAGACCGTGCTGACCGGGATGTAGTACCGCCCCGCGCCGGGGTGCTGGGAGGCGTGGAGGCCGGCCAGGCGCTCGGCGCGGTCCCGGTCGGTCTCCCGGCCGCCCTGGCCCTCCGTCAGGGCGTTGACGCCGCGCACCACCAGGGCGGCGGCGACGGACACGCCGAGGACCAGTCCGACGGCGACGGTGCGCCGCAGGACCGGGCGGCCGTGCAGGGCGGGCCAGGAGTCGGTCACCGTCCGCTCGGGTGGGATGCCGTCCACGGTGTCTTGGTCCCCCGTCTCGTTCAGGACGCCCGGCCGGCACGCGCCCCGGGCGGGCCCGGGGACGTTCGGTCGGGACGTCGCGTTCCGCTCGACGTGGCACCGTAGCCCAGAGTTCCTCAGCCCAGGTAGGCGGGGGCGACCGCGGCCTCGGTGACCTGCCGTGCGGTGCCGGAACCGTCCGCCGGGACGGTCCACAGGTCGGCCCCGTAGTCCCCGGGCAGGGCGTAGAGCAGGGTGCGGTCGTCGGACCAGAGCGCCTGGTCGTCGATGTCGCGCTGCTCGGCGGTGGCGGTCTCGGTCATCGTGGCCAGGTCGAGGACGTACAGCCGCCACGGCGCGTCGGCGGGCAGGCCGGGGACGCGCTTCTTGTAGGCGATGCGGGTGCCGTCGGGGGAGAGCGAGGGGCACTCGACGTTGTCGTGCAGGGTGGTGAGGGTGCGGGCGGCGAGGTCGCCGCGGACGAGGTGGGTCTGCCCGGCGCTGGCCAGGGTGGCGTAGAAGGTGTTGTCGTCGGCGAAGGTGACGCCCCACACGTTGACGTCGTGGGCCTGGTACGGGTGGCCGTCCTTGACGACGGTGAAGTCCTCCAGGTTCTCCCGCAGGTTCCAGTCCCGCACGTCCACGATCGAGGAGCGGGTGGAGAAGTCGGTGCCCGCGTAGGAGTCGCCGCTGACGAAGACCGTCCAGGCGACGAGGTGCCCGGACGGGGAGACCCTGGCGCGGGTGGGGATGCCGGCGGCGGGGAAGGAGCGCCGCTCGTGCAGGTGGTCGTCGAGGACGACGGCCCGGTAGGTGTCCTCCAGCGCCCCGTGCTGGGCCTGCAGGCAGATGCCGGTGCCGGCGGCGGCGTGGAAGCGCAGGCACTGGACGCCCGAGGCGGTGCGCGGTCCGTCGGGCCGGTCGGCCGGGACGGCGGTGATCTCGTCCCGGTGCGGGCCCCAGGCCATGTTGCGGAACAGCAACCGCCGTCCGCCGCCCGGGCTTTCCAGGGAGACCGGGCCCGGGCTGACGGTCGGCCCGCCGGCCTGGGCGCGGTCGCGCTCGGCGGTGCGGTCGGCCGCGTAGAGGACGGCTCCGGTGCCGACCGCGCCGAGCACCAGCACGGCGACCAGCAGCACGATCACCCTGGTGCGGTTCCTCAGGTTCACGGCCCCTCCTCGACGGTGACGGTCTCCGATCGGTGCAGCACCACCGCGGCGCCGCCCGCGCACAGCGCCAGCGCCCCGGCGGACCAGGCCAGCGCGCTCACGCCGCCCACCGCGCTCCACAGCGCGCCGAACAGCAGCGAGCAGGCGAACCGGGCGAGCGCCTGCCCGGTGCCGACCAGGGCCAGCCCGGCGCCGCGCTGCTCGGCGGGCACCGCGTCGGCCGCGGCGGCGGCGAGCACCCCGTCGGTGGCGGCGTAGAAGGCGCCGTGCAGCAGCAGGACGCAGATCACCGCGGGCAGCCCACGCAGCGGTGACAGCAGCAGCCCGTACCCGAGCAGCAGGACGCCGTGCCCGAGCAGGAAGAGCCGCCGGCGGCCGATCCGGTCGGCGAGCGAGCCGAACGGTACGGCCAGCAGCAGGAAGGCGGCGGCGGTGCCGAGCGGCAGCAGCGGGAACAGGCTGACGGACAGGCCGAGCCGGCGTTGGACCAGCAGGTAGAGGAAGGAGTCGCTGACGGTGGTGAGCCCGAGCAGCACGGCGCACAGGGTGAGCCGGCGCAGACCCGGCAGGCGCAGCAGGGTGAGGCTGTCGCGGAGCGAGGGCGCCGGCGCCGACGGCTCGTCACCCGGCTGCCGGCCGGGCACGAACAGCAGCAGGATCAGGACGCCCAGCGCGGCGACGCAGGAGCTGACCGTGAACACGGCGTCGTAGCCGTGCCGTTCGCCGCCGTCGGCGAGCAGCGGGCCGCCGGCCAGGCGCAGCACCAGGAAGGCGGTGAGCGGGCCGAGCAGGGCCCCGGCCGTGTCCATCGCCCGGTGCACGCCGAACGCCCGGCCGCGGTGGGCGGGTTCGGTGGCGAGCGAGATCATCGCGTCCCGGGGCGCGGTGCGCAGGCCCTTGCCGGTGCGGTCGACGGCGATGACGGCGCCGATCAGCGGCACGGTGTGGACGAACAGCAGCAGCGGCCGGCACAGCGCGGACAGGCCGTAGCCGACGGCCGCCACGGCCTTGTGGCGGGCGGCACCGTCGCGGCCGCGGCGGTCGGCGAGGTGGCCGCCGGCCAGCCGGACCAGGGCGCTGAAGCCGTTCTGGATGCCGTCGAGCAGCCCGAAGCCGAGCGGGGACAGGCCGAGGCCGGTGAGCAGGTAGAGCGGCAGGACGGCGTTGACCATCTCGGAGGAGACGTCGGTGACCATGCTGACGGTGCCGAGGACGAGGACCGTCCCCGGCACCGCGCGCACGGCCCCGCCCCGCCGCGCCCGGTCGGCGGCCGGCGCGACGGGGGCCTTGGAGCTGCGGGAGTCCGCGACGTACACGGGCGTCAGTTCCAGATGCCGGTGATGTCGGCGGCGCCGGCGGACTTGCCGGCGTGGGCGTTGACCCCGGCCAGGTCCTCCAGGGTGTGCAGCACGTCGTAGTGGTTGTAGCGGGTGGCGGTGGAGCTGCCCGGGGCGACGTGGGCGCCGTAGACCACGGTCGGGATGCGGTTGCCGGACAGCTTGTTGTCCTCGTCGAAGGTCACCACCAACAGGCTGTTGTTGTTCCTCGCCCACTGGGCGTACGCGTCGAGGTTGTTCCGCAGCCAGGAGTCGCCGGTGCCCACCGAGCAGTCGTGCATGTCGTCGCACAGGTCCGGGACGACGAAGGAGACCTTGGGCAGCGTGCTGAAGTCGGTCGGGAACGCGTCCATGCCGTACGCGGTCTCGGTGGGCACGTTGCCGAAGCCGAACCACGGGTTGTGCTTCTGCGCGTAGTTGTCGACGCGGCAGTCGGTGGCGCCGGGGGCGGGCAGGCCCTCGTTGTAGCTGGCCCAGGTCTGGCCGGCGTCGAGCAGTTCGGAGGCCAGGTTGGGCTGCTGGAGCGCGCCGACGTCCACGCAGCTGTCGTCGACGACGCCCTGCGAGCTACCCGAGAACAGCATGTAGTAGTTCGGCTGGCTGGGGTGGGTGAGGGCGTAGGACTGGGTCAGTTTCGCGCCGCCGGCCACCAGGGTGCCGTTGGTGTACGGCGCGGACGAGCTGCCGATCACCTGCGAGTACGCGTGGTTCTCCAGCATCACCACGACGATGTGGTCGGGCGAGGGCAGGCCGGCGGCGGTGTCGGCGGCGGCGCTGCCGCCGGCGGCCCACAGGCCGAGCGAACCGGCGACCAGGCCGAGGCCGCCGGCGAGGGCGGTGAGCGGGCGCAGCTTGCGGCGACGGCCGGGACGCGGCCCGTCGGCGGGGGTGCCGGGGGTGCGCGGTCGTGCGAAGACCATGGGGTCCTCCATAAGGTGTTGGGTGGCCCGGGAGGGCCGGATGTGGCTAATGGGGTCTTGCCTTCAGTGGCTCCTCCGGAGTGGCCGTCCGGCTCTCCGG
>NZ_JBIDAK010000033.1:0-79547 GCF_043202455.1 Kitasatospora sp. NPDC048194 | reverse complement strand
GTTCGGCCCCGTCGTCCCACCCCCCCCCGCGGCCCGCCGCGGGGAGCGCCCGCCCGCCCGGCGGGGGGGCGCGGGACGGGCGGGCCCCCCCGGGGGGGGGGGCCCCCCGGGGGCCCCCCCCCACCACGGTCACGTCCGGACGGCGCGTCCGGCCCGGAAAACAGCGAAGCCGGTCCATCCGAGGATGAACCGGCTCACTGGAGGACCGGCATGCCGGTCTGCGCGTCAGCGCGAGACCTTACCGGCCTTGATGCACGAGGTGCAGACGTTGAGCCGCTTCGGCGTCCGCCCAATCACAGCGCGCACCGTCTGGATGTTGGGGTTCCAACGACGGGGGGTACGGCGGTGAGAGTGGGAGATGCTGTTGCCGAAGCCCGGCCCCTTGCCGCAGACGTCGCAGTTGGCAGCCACAGGAGTCACTCCAAGACTTCAGATCAGTTACTTTCGAAAACCCCGCCCACCCACCAGAACACTCACGTGGACCGGACCGGACAAGGGGGTGAGCCTGGACGGTTCCAGGCAACCGGAAGAGCATACAACGCTTGCTTCCGTCCCACGAAACTACCATGACCGGCCGAGTGATCGCTGCGGTCGCCGGTCCGGGCGGCCCCACCCCGGCCCCGATAACCTGCCGGTACCACCCCTCGCCGCTGCCCTGAGCGTGCCGCTGCACGCCAGGCCGTACCGGCGTCCCATCCGGAGGAGACCTGGTGCTGCACACGCTCGACGCACCGGCCGTGCGCACCTGGTGCCAGCTCGCCCTGCGCGCGCTCGGCCAGGCCCGCGAGGAGATCGACGCGCTCAACGTGTACCCCGTCCCGGACGGCGACACCGGCACCAACCTCTACCTGACCGTCGAGTCCGCCGCCGCCGAGGTGGAGAGCCGCTTCACCGACCCCGCCGCCGACCCGGCCCCCGGGCTGGCCGACGCGGTCCAGGCGATGGCCCGGGGCGCCCTGCTCGGCGCCCGGGGCAACTCCGGGGTGATCCTCGCCCAGTGGCTGCGCGGCACCGCCGAGACGCTTGCCGAGGGCGGCGGCGCCGACCAGCTGCGGGCCGCCCTCCAGCGGGCCGCCGACTCCGCCTACCAGGCCGTCGCCGAGCCCGTCGAGGGCACCCTGCTGACCGTCGCCCGGGTCGCCGCCCGGGAGGCCGTCCGGGCCGGGGACGGGCTGGCGCAGGTCGCCGACACCGCCTACCGCGCCGCCCGGGACGCCCTGCGGCACACTCCGGAGCAGCTCGCCGTGCTCGCCGAGAACGGGGTGGTGGACGCCGGCGGGCGCGGCCTGGTGACCGTCCTCGGCGCCCTGGCCGACGCCGTCGCCGGGCAGCAGCCGATGGGACCGGTCGCGCTGCGCGGGGACCTGCGGGCCGCCGAGAGCTGCGAGGTGCACGTCCGGCCGCCTGGTCCCGGGCACCCCGCCTTCGAGGTCATCTACCTGCTGGACGCCCCCGACGAGGCGCTGCCCGCGCTCCGCGAGCGGCTGGGCGCGCTCGGCGACTCCCTGGTGATCGGCGGCGGCGACGGCCTGTGGAACGTGCACGTCCACGTGGACGACGCCGGCGCCGCGGTGGAGGCCGGGGTCGAGGCCGGCCGGCCGCACCAGATCCGGATCACCCACTTCGCGGAGGCCGCCGCCCGCTCCGGCGACGCCGCCGAGCCCGGCGAGCGCGAGGAGCGGACCCGCGCGGTGCTCTCCGTGGTGTCCGGCGAGGGCCTCGCCGAACTCTGCGAGCAGGCTGGCGCCGTCGCCCTGCACGCCGACCCGGACCGCCGCCCGGCCAGCGCCGAACTCGCCGACGCCGTCCGCCGCTCGGCCGCCCGCGAGGTGGTCCTGCTGCTCAACGACCCCGAACTGCGCGCCGCCGCCGGGGCCGCCGCCGACCAGCTGCGCGAGGAGGGGGTGCGGATCGCCGTCCTGCCGACCCGCTCGCCGGTCCAGGGCCTCGCCGCGCTCGCGGTCCACGAGGGCGGCCGCCGCTTCGACGAGGACGTGGTCGCCATGACCTCCGCCGCCGGGGCCACCCGGTACGCCGAACTCGCGTTCGCCGAGGGGGAGTCCTGGACCATGGCCGGGGTCTGCCAGGCCGGGGACGTGCTCGGCCTGATCGACGGCGACGTCGCGGTGATCGGCGGCGGACTGGCCGAGGTCGCCGAGAGCGTGCTGGACCGGATGCTCGGCGCGGGCGGCGAACTCGTCACCCTGATCCTCGGCGAGGGCGCCGATCCGACGCTCGCCGACCGCCTGGTCGCGCACGTGCGCCACCAGCGGCCGGAGGTGGACGCGGTGGTCTTCCACGGCGGGCAGGAGTCGACCCCGCTGCTCATCGGGGTCGAGTGAGCGCGCGAGCCGGGTGAGCCGTGCGGGTCGCCTCCGGTGAGGCCCGGTTCGTCGGTGCCGTGGTGTAAACAAGGGCCTGATGGGCGCTCTCGATGAACCACTGACCAAGCTCGTCGGCGACCGCACCGCCAAGGTGCTCGCCGACAGCCTCAAGCTGCGCACGGTCGGGGACCTGCTGCACCACTATCCGCGCCGCTACGTCGAGCGCGGCCAGCTCACCAGCCTGGACGAGCTGGAGGTGGACGAGCACGTCACCGTGCTGGCCCGGATCGAGAAGGTCACCCTGATCCCGTTCCGCGGCCGCAAGGGCGACCGCCTGGAGGTCGTGGTCACCGACGGCCGCAGCCGGCTCTCGCTGGTCTTCTTCAACCAGGGCTGGCGGCAGAAGGAGCTCAAGCCCGGCGCCCAGGGCCTCTTCGCGGGCAAGGTCGGCGTCTTCAACCGCACCCGTCAGCTGGTCTCGCCCGACTACCAGCTGCTCGACGAGGACGCCGGATCGGACGCCGCCCGGCAGTTCGCCGGCCGGCTCATCCCGGTCTACGGCGCCAGTGCCCAGATGCCCAGCTGGAAGCTGTCGATCTGCATCGAGACGGCGCTCACCAAGCACCTCGGCGACGTCGGCGAACCGCTGCCCGCCGAGCTGCGCGAGCGGCACGACCTCATCCCGCTGCCCGAGGCGTTGGAGCTGATCCACCGCCCGCGCAGCCACGCCGACCGCGAGCGCGCCCAGAGCCGGCTGCGCTGGGACGAGGCCTTCGTCCTGCAGGTCGCCCTCGCCCAGCGCCGGGCCGCGGACTCCGCCCTGCCCGCCAAGCCGCGCAAAGCGCGTGAGGGCGGACTGCTGGACGCGTTCGACGCCCGGCTGCCGTTCACCCTCACCGAGGGCCAGCGGAAGGTCTCCGCCGAGATCGCCGCCGACCTGGCGAGCGAGCACCCGATGCACCGCCTGCTCCAGGGCGAGGTCGGCTCCGGGAAGACGCTGGTCGCGCTGCGCGCCATGCTCGCCGTGGTGGACGCGGGCGGCCAGGCCGTGCTGCTCGCCCCCACCGAGGTGCTGGCCCAGCAGCACCACCGCTCGATCGTCGAGATGATGGGCGACCTCGCCGAGGGCGGCATGCTCGGCGGCTCCGACCTCGGCACCCGGGTGGTGCTGCTGACCGGTTCGATGGGCGTCGCCGCCCGCCGGCAGGCGCTGCTCGACATGGCCTGCGGGGACGCCGGGATCGCCATCGGCACCCACGCGCTGATCGAGGACAAGGTCCAGTTCCAGGACCTCGGCCTGGTCGTGGTCGACGAGCAGCACCGCTTCGGCGTCGAGCAGCGGGACGCGCTGCGGGCCAAGGGCGACCAGCCGCCGCACCTGCTGGTGATGACCGCCACCCCGATCCCGCGCACCGTCGCGATGACCGTCTTCGGCGACCTGGAGACGTCCGTCCTGGACCAGCTCCCGGCCGGACGCTCGCCGATCTCCACCCACGTCGTCCCGGCGCTGGAGAAGCCCAACTTCCTCAGCCGGGCCTGGGAACGGGTCCGCGAGGAGGTCGCCAAGGGCCACCAGGCGTACGTGGTCTGCCCCCGGATCGGGGACGAGGAGCCGGCGGCCGGCTCGAAGGGCGAGCCGAAGCGCAAGCGCCGGGCGGCCGAGGAGGACTTCGAGGAGGTCGCCGACCTCGGCGCCGCGACCGACGAGCGGCGGCCCCCGCTCTCGGTGGTGGAGACCGCCGAGATGCTCGTCAAGGGCCCGCTGAGCGGGCTGCGGGTGGAGATCCTGCACGGCCGGCTCGCCCCGGAGGCCAAGGACGACGTGATGCGCCGGTTCGCGGCCGGGGAGGTGGACGTGCTGGTCGCCACCACCGTCATCGAGGTCGGCGTCAACGTCCCCAACTCCACCGCGATGGTCATCATGGACGCCGACCGCTTCGGCGTCTCCCAGCTCCACCAGCTGCGCGGCCGGGTCGGCCGGGGCAGCGCGGCCGGCCTGTGCCTGCTGGTCAGCGAGATGCCCGGCGGCAGCGCCGCCCGGGCCCGGCTGGACGCGGTGGCGGGCACCCTGGACGGCTTCGAGCTGTCCCGGATCGACCTCGAACAGCGCCGCGAGGGCGACGTGCTGGGCCAGGCGCAGTCCGGCGTGAAGTCCTCGCTCAAGGTGCTGTCGGTGCTGGAGGACGAGGAGGTCATCCTCACCGCCCGGACCGAGGCCACCCGGCTGGTCGCCGAGGACCCTGACCTCGCCGGCCACCCCGACCTGCGCACCGCGCTGGAGAGCCTGCTCGACGAGGACCGCGCGGCCTTCATGGAGAAGGGCTGAGCGGGCCCTTCGGACGGCCGGACTGTCAGACCCCCGGGAGAGAATGAAGGTGTTCAGGACGCACCCTCAAGGTGCGTACCTGGCGCGACACTTGGGGGTCCTGCCATGGCATTCCGTCATCTCAACGAGCTCCCGCTCGGCGACAAGGTCTTCCGGATCGAACTCGCCAGCGACGACGACCGCGAGGTCACCCTCACCCTGACCGGCTGGCGCGAGGGGGCGGCCGCCGCGCCGCTCGCCTCGGGCAAGCTCCGCCTGCCGGTCGAGGACGTCGCCTCGCTGCGGATCGCGCTCAACCGCGCGCTGCGGGCGCTGGCGATCGTCGCCGACGTCTCCGAGCCCATCCCCGACCGTGACGTGCTGCGCGAGCTCTACCCCGGCCACGGCGCCCCCTGGGTGCCGCAGCACGAGGAGGAGCTGGTCCGGCGCTTCCACGACGGCGAGACCGTCGCCCGGATCGCCGCCCGCTTCGGCCGTACGCCCGACTCCGTCCGGACCAAGTTGCGCGAGCTCGGGCACGACCCGCGCCGCCCCGAGTTCTGCCCGCCCGACGGCTGCCTGTCCTGGTCCCGCTACGCCTCGCCGGCCCTGCTCGGCGCGGCGGAGCCGGCCCGGGCGGCGGGCTCCGAGGCCGGCTGACCGTCCGGGAGCGCGGGCGCGGCCCCTGCCGGGACGGCCGGGCCACCGGCAGGGGCCGCGCCGTTCCCCTGGGGCCGTCCCGTCCCCTGGGGCCGCCCGGACTCCCGGGCGTCCGGGCGGCCCGGGGCGGGATAGCGTGGTCGGGCAGCGACGAAAGGACCTTGACCACCATGACCCGCGTGATCGCCGGGTCGGCCGGCGGCCGCCGGCTGGCCGTACCGCCCGGCCGGGGCACCCGCCCGACCTCCGACAAGGCCCGTGAGGCGATGTTCTCCACCCTGGAGTCGCTGCGCGGCACCCTGCACGGGGCCCGGATGCTGGACCTGTTCGGCGGATCGGGCGCGGTCGGCCTGGAGGCGCTGTCGCGCGGGGCCGAGCACGTCCTGCTGGTCGAGGCGGACGGCCAGGCGGCCCGGGTGATCCGGGAGAACGTCCGTACGGTGGCCCTGCCGGGCGCCGAGGTGCGGGCCGCCAAGGCCGAGAAGGTGATCGCCGGGCCGCCCCCGCAGACCCCCTACGACCTGGTGTTCCTCGATCCTCCATACGCCGTGACGGACGACGAGGTGCGGGAGATGCTGATCACACTGTCGGCTGGGGGCTGGCTCGCGGCGGACGCACTCGTCACCGTGGAGCGCAGCACCCGTGGCGGCGAGTTCGGCTGGCCCGAGGGCTTCGAGGTGCTGCGCTCCCGCCGCTACGGCGAGGGCACCCTCTGGTACGGTCGCGCCGCCGCCGAGGCCAGCGATCACGAGTAGCGGGCCGCGGTCCGCAGCAGCCGTCACCCCACCAGGGAGCACATGCCATGCGCCGAGCCGTCTGTCCCGGTTCGTTCGACCCGATCACCAACGGCCACCTCGACATCATCGGTCGCGCCTCGAAGCTGTACGACGTGGTGCACGTCGCGGTCCTGATCAACCGGAACAAGCAGGGCATGTTCACCGTGGAGGAGCGGATCGGCCTGATCGAGGAGGTCACCGCGGAGTTCGGCAACGTGGTGGTCGAGTCGCACCACGGCCTGCTGGTGGACTACTGCCGGGAGCGCGGCATCCCCGCGATCATCAAGGGCCTGCGCGCGGTCAGCGACTTCGACTACGAGCTGCAGATGGCCCAGATGAACCACGGCCTGACCGGCGTGGAGACGCTGTTCGTGCCGACCTCGCCGACGTACAGCTTCCTCTCCTCGACGCTGGTCAAGGAGGTCGCCTCGTACGGCGGCGACGTCTCCCACCTGCTGCCGGAGACGGCGCACCGCCGCCTGGTCGAGCGGATCGCGGAGCGCAAGGCGGAGCAGTAGCGGGCGCGGTGGCCGGGCGGCAGCGGGCGCAGTGTCCGGGCGGGCGCCGGCCGTCCGCCGCAAAGGGGCCGGCCGCCGGAATGGGGCCGGCGGCCGGAGAGGGGCCGACGGCCCGCCCGTTTCTGCCGGTTCATCACGGATTGTCCGAGGCGGGGGCGGGCGGTTCGGCTCGGGCGTTGTGAGCTCGCCGCGCGGTGGCCGTACAGTCTGTATTCCTGCCCTGCGGTGCACTGCACCGCGCCGGGCCTGCCTCCGCCGGACCGTCGGCGGCACACGGAAAGACAGAAGCCCCGTGGACGTGCAGCACAAGGTCGACGAGATCGTGGCGGCGGTCGAGAACGCCCGCTCGATGCCGATGTCGGCCTCCTGCGTGGTGAACCGGGCCGAGCTGATCGGCCTGCTGAACGACCTCAAGGCGGCCCTGCCCGCCGAACTCGCCCAGGCGCAGTCGGTGATGGCCGACCACGAGCAGGTGGTGGCGGACGCCCAGGCCGAGGCCGAGCGGATCATCCAGGGCGCGCACGCCGAGCGCGGCTCGCTCATCTCGGACACCGAGGTGGTCCGCCGGGCCCAGGCCGAGGCGGACCGGATCCTGGCCGAGGCCCGGGCCGAGGTGGAGGCCAAGCGGGCCGAGGCCGACGACTACGTGGACAGCAAGCTGGCCAACTTCGAGGTCGTGCTGACCAAGACGCTCGGCGCGGTCGGCCGCGGCCGGACCAAGCTGCGCGGCGACTCCAGCGTCTTCGAGACCGAGCGCGAGGGCGAGACGGACGGCGAGGAGTTCCAGCCGCAGCAGATCAGCCCGAGCCCCGAGGTCGACGAGTACGTCGATGTGAAGCTCGCCACGCTGGAGAACGTGCTCAGCGCCACCCTGGAGGCCGTCGGCAAGGGCCGCGACAAGCTGCTCGGCAAGCGGCCGATCGACGAGCTGGGCGCCTACCTGGCCGCCGCCGACGAGGCGCAGCAGGCCAAGGAGCGGGCCGAGGCGGTGGCCGCGGGCTTCGCCGAGGAGGCCGACGGCAGCGACATCGCCTGGTACCGCGAGGACGTTCCGCAGCAGCAGACCTGGCCCGAGCAGCAGGCCCCGGCCGCGGCCGGCTGGCAGGAGCCGGGCGCCGACCAGTACGCGGCCGCCCAGCAGCAGGGCACGCAGTACGCCGACGTGTACGGCGGCGGCTTCGACCCGGCCGGCCAGGGCGACCCGTACCACGCCCAGTGGGGCCACCAGCAGCAGGGCGGCTACCCGCAGCAGCAGGGCTACCACGAGCAGCAGCAGGGCGCCGGTTACGGCTACCAGCAGCAGCAGGAGGGCTACGGCGCCCAGCCGTACGACGGCTACGCCTACCCGCAGCAGCCCGCGCTGCCGCCGGCCGTGCCGCACCAGCAGCAGGGCCTGGACGAGACCAGCTTCTTCGACACCAGCATGATCGACATGACCCGTCTGCGGGAGCTCGGCGGCCGCTGAGCGGGCCGGGCGGGACCGCCGGGAGTCTGCTGACGGGGCCGAAGTTGGGCCTGGCGGGAGACTCCGGTAGTCTGAACCACTCCGGCATCCCCATGTCCGGCCGTCGGCTTGCCCGCGCAACGTCGACGCCGGTGGGGGACTCTTCGTCGATTTCTATGGAAGTCAGGACACCTTGAACCGCCTCGACCACCGCGACCCCCTCGTGTTCGACACGCACGAGCTGGGCCGTCGTCCGGGCGCGATGCGCAAGGTGAGCCGCACCCTGGAGGCCCCCGAGGGCTTCGGGATCATCGACGTGATCGGCGTTCCGGAGAAGAGCCCGATCGAGCTGGAGCTCCGCCTGGAGTCCGTGGTGGAGGGCGTGCTGGTGACCGGCACCGCCGAGGCCCACGTCGAGGGCGAGTGCGTGCGGTGCCTGGAGCCCGTCGAGTTCGACATCGACGTGGACTTCCAGGAGCTGTACTACTACCCGGAGTCCGACGAGCGCCACCGCGCCCGGACGGCCGGGGCCGAGGACCTCGACGAGGACTCGGAAGAAGAGACTTACCGTCTGGAGGGCGACTACTTCGACCTCCAGCCGGTGCTGCGTGACGCGGTGGTGCTCGCACTGCCGCTGCAGCCGGTGTGCCAGGAAGACTGCCTGGGCCTGTGTTCCGAGTGCGGAGCGCGCCTGAGCGACGACCCGGCGCACCACCACGACGCCGTCGACCCCCGGTGGGCGGCTCTGCAGGGACTCTCCGCCGACCGCGGCGACGAGGCCCGCGGCGAAGCCGCTGATCGGCGGCGGGGAAATAAGCACAGCGACACCCGTGAGGGTTTCGCCGAGAACCAGGAGAAGTAGCCGTGGCTGTTCCGAAGCGGAAGATGTCGCGCAGCAACACGCGCCACCGCCGTTCCAACTGGAAGGCCGTCGCCCCGGCCCTCGTGGCGTGCGACCGCTGCCACGAGCCGAAGCTGGCGCACATCGCGTGCCCGAGCTGCGGCACGTACAACCGTCGCCAGGTCCTCTCGGTCTGATCGGCGGGGTGTACGGATCGATGTCGGACGGTAACTCCACCCGCAAGGCGTCCACTGCCTCGAAGGGCTCTTCGGGCAGCGGCAAGGCCGGCGGGCCGGCTTCGACCGAATACGACGTCCTGGAAGGGCGCCTCGGGTACACGCTCGAGCGCGCCCTTCTGGTACGTGCCCTGACCCACCGCTCGTACGCGTACGAGAACGGGGGTCTGCCCACCAACGAGCGCCTGGAGTTCCTCGGCGACTCGGTGCTGGGCCTGGTGGTGACCGACACCCTCTACCGCGTCCACCCGGACGTCCCGGAGGGCACGCTCGCCAAGCTGCGCGCCGCGGTGGTCAACTCCCGCGCGCTCGCGGACGTCGGCCGGGGTCTGGACCTCGGCGCGTTCATCCGGCTCGGCAAGGGCGAGGAGGGCACCGGCGGCCGCGACAAGTCGTCGATCCTCGCCGACACCGTCGAGGCCGTGATCGGGGCCGTCTACCTGGACCGCGGCCTGGAGGCCGCCACCGAGTTCGTCCACCGGCTGTTCGACCCGCTGATCGAGGAGTCCTCTCAGCTGGGAGCCGGCCTGGACTGGAAGACCAGCCTCCAGGAGCTCACCGCGTCGGTGGGCATCGGCGTGCCCGAGTACGTGGTCATGGAGTCCGGCCCGGACCACGAGAAGACCTTCACCGCGGCGGCCCGGGTGGCCGGCGAGGACTTCGGCAGCGGCGTCGGCCGCTCGAAGAAGGAAGCCGAGCAGAAGGCCGCCGAGAGCGCCTGGCGCGCGATCAAGGACAAGTACGCGGACCGGCTGCCCGCCGGGGCGTGAGCGCCGAGTAGCCTTTCCTCCTGCCGATCCGTACCGAAGCAGGAGGCCGTCCCGTGCCCGAACTCCCCGAGGTCGAGGTCGTCCGCCGAGGTCTGGCGAACTGGATCGCGGGGCGGACCGTCGCCGACGTCCAGGTGCTGCACCCGCGCGCGGTGCGCCGCCAGCCGGCCGGCGCGGCCGACTTCGCGGCGCGGCTGACCGGCACCACCCTCGGCACCGCGCAGCGGCGGGGCAAGTACCTCTGGGTGCCGCTGAGCGGTAGCGGTACGGGCTTCTCGCTGATCGGCCACCTCGGGATGAGCGGCCAACTCCTCGTCCAGGACCCGTCGGTGCCGGACGAGACCCACCTGCGGGTCCGGCTGCGCTTCACCGACGGCGGCCGCGAGCTGCGCTTCGTCGACCAGCGGACCTTCGGGGGGCTGGCGGTCGAGGAGGCCGAGGTGGGCGACCCGGAGGGCACTCCGGTCTCGATCGCGCACATCGCCAGGGACCCGCTCGACCCGCGCTTCGACGACGAGGCCTTCACCGTCTCGCTGCGGGCCAGGCGCACCACGGTCAAGCGGGCGCTGCTGGACCAGACCCTGATCAGCGGCGTCGGCAACATCTACGCCGACGAGGCGCTGTGGCGCTCCCGGCTGCACTACGACCGCCCGACCGCGACCCTCACCCGCTCCCAGGCCGCGCTGCTGCTGGCCAACGCCCGGGACGTGATGACCGCGGCGCTGGCCGTCGGCGGCACCAGCTTCGACAGCCTGTACGTGAACGTGAACGGCGAGAGCGGCTACTTCTCCCGGGACCTCGACGCCTACCGCCGCGAGCAGGAGCCCTGCCGCCGCTGCGGCACCCCGATCCGGCGCGCCGCCTGGATGAACCGCTCCAGCTACTTCTGCCCCCGCTGCCAGCGGGTGCCGCGGATCCGCAGCGGGGGCTGAGCCGCTACTTCCTGGCGAGTTCCGGCCGCCCGGCGGCCTCCTCGGCCGGGGCGTCGTGGGTGTCCTGGCCGAAGTAGGCGACGCCGACCGCGGACACCACCGCGAGCAGGAAGCCGGCCACGCCGAGCCAGCCCAGGCCGGCCTTGGAGGAGTCGCCGAGCCAGAGCACGCCGACGGCGCCGGGCAGCACCGTCTCGCCGACCACCAGCGCGGCCGTGGCGCCGTTCACGGAGCCGATCTGCAGCGCCACGGTGTGCACGTACATGCCACCGAGGCCGCCGATCAGGATCGCGTACAGCGCCGGGTCGGAGAGCAGCCGGCCGAGGTCGAAGGGGTCGAGGCCGTTGAGGATGCGCACGCCGACGCCCAGGGCGCCGAAGCCGAGGCCGGAGAGCAGACCGGCGACGATCGCGCCCTTGGAGCCCATCCGGCGCACCAGCAGCCCGCCGCCGGCCAGCAGCACGGTGGTGATGACCAGCAGCCACCAGTGGAAGGCCATCGCCGCGTGGTGGCCGCCCTCCGGGCCGGCCGAGACGGCCAGCAGCACCAGCGCGGAGCAGAGCACGCCGATCGAGGCCCACTCCAGCTGCTTGAGCCGGATGCCCAGCAGCTTGATGCTGAGCACCGCGGTGATCACCAGGTTGGCGCTGATGATGGTCTGGGAGAGGAACAGCGGCAGCAGCCGCGCGGCCAGCGCGCCCAGCCCGAAGCCGACCAGGTCGAGGACCGTACCGGTGATGAACTCCCAGGTGACGGCGGCCTTGGCGGTGGAGGACAGGCTCGGTCCGCCGTGCTCGGTGGTGGCGGCGGTGTCGCCCTTGGCCGCCTCCTCCCGGGCGGAGCGGCGGGATCCGACGGCCTGCAGGACCGAGCCGGTGCCGTAGCAGGCGGAAGCCGCCACGGCCGTGACGAGGCCGATGATCACCGAGCGCTCCGATCGGGAGTTGGGTCGAGGAAAGGGTCGTGGGGCCGGCGGTCCGGGACCACCGGGCCGCCCGCGGGGTACGGTCGTGGCGCGCCGTCGGACGGCCCCCGGACCGCCCCGGGCCTGCCGGGACGTACGTACGGGCGCCTCCCGCGGTTCCCACGCCCCCACCGTCTCAGGGCGGGCCGGGGGAAAACTCATCCGCGAGAAGGGGGAGCACCCCGGCGGACGGCGGGGAGCCCCGTCACCACCAGTATGCGAAGGGTATGCCGTGCTCCGCCGCCGGTCACGGTAGCGTCGGGGGCATGAGAACCCTTGCACGACGTTCCCGGGGCACCGGGCCGCTTGCCCTGGTGGCGGCGCTGCTCGGGCTGCTGCTGCTGTTCGCCCCGGCGGCCTCCGCGGCCGGCGGGCTGGAAGACGTCTCCGCCACCCTGAAGCAGGGCAAGGTCTACGTCGACCCGGCGATGACCAGCCGCTTCAGCCAGAGCCAGGCGGACGCCCTGACCGCGAAGATCAAGAAGGCCGACAAGCCGATCTTCGTCGCGGTGCTTCCGGACGCCGCCCCGTACAACGCCCAGACCAAGACGATCTTCCAGGACCTGCGGACCAAGGTCGGCGTCGACGGCGTCTACGCGATCTGGCTGGGGAACCTGTTCGACGCCCGGGCCGACCAGGGCGCGCTGGCCAAGGGGATGCCGCAGCGCATCGCCGGCGCGGCCTACCGCTCGCACCAGGGCGACATCGCCGGCACGCTGAACGACTTCGTCGACCAGGCCGCGCCGCAGACCAAGGGCAACGGGGTCGACCACAGCACCTCGATCGCCTGGGTGGTCATCCCGGTGGTGCTGGTGGCCCTGGCCGGCGCGGGCGTCTTCCTGGTCTTCCGCCGCGCCAAGAAGCGCAAGGAGGAGCAGGCCCGGGCCGAGCTGGAGCAGCTGCGCCGGGTGGTGGACGAGGACATCACCGCCTTCGGCGTCGAACTGGAGCGGCTCGACTTCAACCCGGCCGCCCCCGACGCGGACGACGCCCAGCGCACCGACTACGCCCACGCCCTCGACGCGTACGAGAAGTCCAAGCGGCTGATGGACGAGGCGAAGAAGCCGGAGGACGTCAAGCAGGTCACCGAGGCGATCGAGGACGGCCGGTTCTCGCTGGCCACCCTGGCCGCCCGCCGGGACAGGCGCCCGCTGCCCGAGCGGCGACCCCCGTGCTTCATGGACCCGCGCCACGGCCCGTCCGTCAAGGACGTCGAGTGGGCCCCGGCCGGCGGCGCCCCGCGGAGCGTCCCGGTCTGCCAGGCCGACGCGGACCGGGTGACGGCCGGCCTCGACCCGGCCGTGCGCACCGTCGACACCGAGTACGGCCCCCAGCCGTACTGGAACGCCGGCCCGGCGTACGCGCCGTACGCGGGCGGCTACTACAGCGGCTTCGGCGGCGGCCTGCTGCCCGGCCTGCTGGTGGGCACCATGCTCGGCTCGATGATGAGCGGCCCGGCGTACGCGGCCGCGCCGATGATGGAGCACCACGGCTACCAGGACCCGAACGAGGGCGGCGACTACACCGGCGCCGACTTCAACGGCGCCGACTTCGGCGGGTTCGACGGCGGTGGCACCGACTTCGGTGGCGGCGGCGACTTCGGAGGCGGCGACTTCGGCGGCGGGGACTGGTAGTCCGCGCAGCCCGAGCCCGCTCGGCACGGCCCCGTCGGTTCCGACCGGCGGGGCCGTCCGCCGTCCCGGACCGCCCGGCCGGGCGGCCGTGGAGCGGTGACCGCCCCCGTCGGCGGTTAGGGTCGGGGCATGCACGGTCGCGACGCCCACAGTGATGAACCGGTCCGGGTGACCGCCTGGGTCCGGGGGAAGGTCCAGGAGGTCGGCTTCCGGTGGTGGACCCGGGCGCGGGCGCTGGAGATCGGGCTGACCGGCTACGCGAGCAACCTCGGCGACGGCCGGGTGCAGGTGGTGGCCGAGGGCCTGGCCGCCGACTGCGAGCACCTGCTGGCCCTGCTGCGCGGCCCCGGCACGCCCGGAGCGGTGACCGGCGTGACCGAGATCTGGACGGCCGTCGGCCCAGGCTACGAGGGCTTCGAGATCCGCTGAACCGCCGACGCCCGGCCCTGTGCCGAAGCCTTCCGGAAATGATCGGCAACCGTCGGTGTCATACGGTTGCCATTCGGGCAGACTCGTGGTTGACTCCGCATCGAACGATGATCCACGAGCAGCTGGTGGACCCCGGCCCGAACCCCCCAGGCGTGACGACACCGCCGGGCAGGTGACAGGGGCGCGGTAGCGTGCGGTGATCGTGTTGACCCGTACCGTCTTTGGTGAGACGCTTGAAGCCCGCGCACACGAACGCGTTTACCGGCAGGTGCATGCCCTCGTGAGCCCCAGCTCACGGTGTGTGTGCCGTAGTGCCCAGCCAGCACTTCCGGTGCGCGCCGCGCGTGCGTCCCCCTTCCCCCTAGACCTGTACCGTTCCGGTTCGGTCACTCAGCGTGGAGGACCATTCATCATGGCAAAGGCGCTTCTCGGGTACGTCGGCGGCCCCGACCCGCGAATGCTCTCCGAGATGCGACGGCTTCAGCAGCGCGTCCAGGACCTTGAAGCCGAGCTCCTTCGGATGCAGGCTGAGAACGACGCTCTCACCGCTGTCGCTGACGAGCACTCGCTGCTCAACAGCATCGATCTGGACCAGCGGGAGCCGGCTCTCACCTGAGACCGCCCCCGATCCCGGCAGATCGACGCCGCTGTGCACTGAGCCGCCCCGAAAGGGACGCAGCTTTGCAAGGGACGCCCGGATGTGGCGTCCCTTCGTCGTGTCGGACTCCCGATACAGTCGGTTCCTCGTGAGTGATTGAGGAGACCGGCCGCGTGCACCTGAAGAGCCTGACGCTGCGCGGATTCAAGTCCTTCGCCTCCAGCACCACCCTGCGCTTCGAGCCCGGCATCACCTGCGTCGTCGGCCCGAACGGCTCCGGCAAGTCCAACGTGGTCGACGCGCTGTCCTGGGTGATGGGCGAGCAGGGCGCGAAGTCGCTGCGCGGCGGCAAGATGGAGGACGTGATCTTCGCCGGGACCAGCGGGCGCGCCCCGCTCGGCCGGGCCGAGGTCAGCCTCACCATCGACAACAGCGACGGCGCCCTGCCGATCGACTACTCCGAGGTGACGATCACCCGGACCATGTTCCGCAACGGCGGCAGCGAGTACGCCCTCAACGGCGAGACCTGCCGCCTGCTGGACATCCAGGAACTGCTCTCCGACTCCGGCATCGGCCGCGAGATGCACGTCATCGTCGGACAGGGCCAGCTGGACTCCGTCCTGCACGCCGACCCGATGGGCCGGCGCGCCTTCATCGAGGAGGCGGCCGGCGTCCTCAAGCACCGCAAGCGCAAGGAGAAGGCGCTGCGGAAGCTGGACGCGATGCAGGCCAACCTCAACCGCGTCCAGGATCTGACCGCCGAACTGCGCCGCCAGCTCGGACCGCTCGGCCGGCAGGCCAGGATCGCCCGCCGCGCCGCGGGCATCCAGGCCGACCTGCGCGACGCCCGGCTCCGACTGCTCGCCGACGACCTGCTCACCCTGCGCAGGGCCGTCGAGGCCGAGGTCGCCGACGAACTGGCACTGAAGCTGCGCCGCACCACCGTCGAACAGGAACTGGCCCGCGCCGTCCAGCGCGAGCGGGTCCTGGAGGCGCAGGTGCAGCAGCTCGGCCCGAGCCTGGAGACCGCCCGGCAGACCTGGTACCGGCTCTCCGCCCTCGCCGAACGCACCCGCGGCACGATCGGGCTGGCCGAGGCCCGGGCCCGGCACGCCGCCGCCGGGGGCGCCGCCGAGGAACGCCGCGGCCGTGATCCGGAGGAGCTGGAGCGGGAGGCCGAGCGGGTCCGCGAGGAGGAGGCGGCCCTCACCGAGGCACTGGAGGAGGCCTCGTACGCGCTGGCCGAAGCGGTCGAGCGCAAGGCCGGGCTGGAGGCCGGACTGGCCGCCGAGGAACGCCGGCTGCGGGACGCCGCCCGGGCGATCGCGGACCGCCGGGAGGGCCTGGCCCGGCTCCAGGGCCAGGCGGCCGCCGCCCGCTCCAAGGCCGCCTCGGCCGAGGCCGAGATCGGCCGGCTCACCGAGGCCCGGGACGAGGCGCTGCTGCGCGCCGAGGCCGCCCGGGCCGAACTCGAGGAGCTCCAGCAACAGGTGGACGCGCTGGCCGGGGACGACGAGCAGGCCGAGGCCGGGTACCGGCGGGCCCGGGAGCGGCTGGACGCCGTGGAACGGGACCTGGCGGCCGCCCGGGAGGCGTCCGGCGCCGCGGAGCGCGAACGGGCGGCCCTCACCGCCCGGCACGAGGCGCTCTCGCTCGGGCTGCGCCGCAAGGACGGCACCGGGGCGCTGCTGGACGCGGCGGAGCAGCTGACCGGGGTGCTCGGCCCGGCGGCCGCGCTGCTGCGGATCGAACCCGGGTACGAGGTGCCCGTTGCCGCGGCGCTCGGGGCGGCGGCCGACGCGGTGGCCGTGGACTCGCCCGCCGCCGCGGCCGGGGCGCTGCGGCTGCTGCGCGAGCGGGACGCGGGCCGGGCGGCGCTGCTGATCGCCGGGGCCGCGGCAGCGCCGGGGGCGGCGTCCGGGGTGCCGGGCAGCCGGTCGCCGGACGGCGGATCGCCGGCGGGCGGGGTCGCGGGCACCCGGTTGCCGGACGGTGCCCGCTGGGCGGCCGAACTGGTCGACGGCCCGGCCGGATTGCGCACCGCCGTCCACGACCTGCTCGCCGGAGTGGCGGTGGTCGCCGACCTGGACGGGGCACTGAGCCTGCTGGCCGAGCACCCCGAGCTGTCCGCCGTCACCGCCGAGGGGGACCGCCTGGGCACCGGCTTCGCCCAGGGCGGATCCGCCGGCGCCCCGAGCCTGCTGGAGACCCGAGCGGCGGTGGACGAGGCGGCCCGGGCCCTCGAGGAACTCGCCCGGCGCTGCGCCGAGTCGAGCCACCGGCTGGCCGAACTCACCGAACTGCGCCGGGAGTCGGCCGCCGAGGTGGAGCGGCTGGCCGAGCTGCGGCGGCAGGCGGAGAAGGAGCGGGCCCAAGTGGCCGGTGCGCTCGGCCGCCTCGGCGGGCAGGCCCGCGCCGCCGCGGGCGAGGCGGAACGGCTGTCGGCCGCCGTCGCCAGGGCCGACCAGGGCCTCGCCGAACTGGTTTCCACGGCCGAGGAGTTGGCCGAACGGCTGGTAGCGGCCGAGGAGTCGGCGGACGCGGCGGCGGACGAGCCGGACCGGGCCGAACAGCAGCGGCTGGCCGAGGCCGCCTCGGCCGCCCGGCAGGCCGAGCTGGAGGCCCGGCTCGCGGTGCGCACCCACGAGGAGCGGGTCCGCGCCCTGGCCGGCCGGGCCGACCAGCTGGACCGGGCCGCCCGCGCCGAACGGGAGGCGCGCGCCCGGGCCGCCGAGCGCCGCCGGCGTGCCGAGCACGACGCCGGCGTGGCACGGGCCGTCGCGGCGGGCGCCCGGCAACTGCTGGCCTGCCTGGAGGTGTCGCTGGCCCGCGCGGACGCCCGGCGGGCGGCGGTCGAACGGGAACGCGCCGAGCGCGAGGACGAACTGCGCGAACACCGCGAGCACGGCCGCGGCCTCAAGGAGGAACTGGACAAGCTGGTCGACGCGGGCCACCGGGACGAGGTGCTGCGGGCCGAGAAACGGCTGCGGATCGAGCAGCTGGAGGCCCGGGCGCTGGAGGAGTTCGGCATCGACGGCGGCGAGCTGCTCGCCTCGTACGGACCGGACCAGCCCGTCCCGCCCGCGACACCCGAGGAGGGGCAGGAGCCGGGGGAGCCGTACCCGTACGTCCGGGCCGAGCAGGAGAAGCGGCTGAAGGCCGCCGAGAAGGCCTACCAGCAGCTCGGCAAGGTCAATCCGCTCGCGCTGGAGGAGTTCGCCGCGCTGGAGGAGCGCCACCAGTTCCTGGGCGAGCAGCTGGACGACCTCAAGCGCAGCCGGCGCGACCTGCTGGACATCGTCCGGGACGTGGACCAGCGGGTCGAGCAGCTGTTCACCTCGGCCTACCACGACACCGCCGCCCAGTTCGAGGGCGTCTTCGCCCGGCTCTTCCCGGGCGGCGAGGGGCGGCTCGTCCTCACCGACCCGGACAACATGCTCACCACCGGGGTCGAGGTGGAGGCCCGTCCCCCCGGCAAGAAGGTCAAGCGGCTGTCCCTGCTGTCCGGCGGCGAGCGCTCGCTGACCGCGGTGGCGTTGCTGGTGGCGATCTTCAAGGCGCGGCCCAGCCCGTTCTACGTGATGGACGAGGTGGAGGCGGCGCTGGACGAGACCAACCTGCGCCGGCTGGTCGGGATCATGGAGGAGCTGCGGGAGAGCTCCCAGCTGATCGTGATCACCCACCAGAAGCTGACCATGGAGTCCGCCGACGCCCTGTACGGGGTGACCATGAAGGGCGACGGCATCTCGCAGGTGATCAGCCAGCGGCTGCGGGAGGGGGCGGTCCCCGGCCGCCGGGCCGCAGAGCCCCGGGAGCGGCGGCCGTCCGGCGCCGGCACGGCGGCGGCCCGGGACAGCGCCTAGCCGGACCTGGGGCGGCTGCGGTCCATTCCGGCTCCGGTCACGGATACTGGAGCGGTTATGGAATACGTGATCCTTGCCGTAGTCATCGCCGTGGTCGCCGTCGGCGCGATCGCCGGCCTCGTCGTTTCCGGCAGACGACGCCAGCAGCTGCCCCCGAAGTCGCAGGCGCCGGTCATCACGGCGCCCAAGCCCACCCCGGCGGAGCCCCAGGTCGGCGAGGAGGCCGCGCCACCGACCGAGGAGCCCCGCCGCACCGTCGAGGAGGTGCCGCTCCCCGAGGCCCCGGAGGCCCCGGAGGCCCCCGGGACCGTCGAGGTCCGGCCCGTCGAGGCCGAGGCGGCACCCGCCGTCGAGGTCCCCGAGCCCACCGCCGGCCGGCTGGTGCGGCTGCGCTCCCGGCTCTCCCGTTCGCAGAACTCGCTCGGCAAGGGCCTGCTCTCGCTGCTCTCCCGCGAGCACCTGGACGAGGACACCTGGGAGGAGATCGAGGACACCCTGCTCACCGCCGACGTCGGCGTCGCCCCGACCCAGGAACTGGTCGAGCGACTGCGCACCCGGGTGAAGGTGCTCGGCACCCGGACGCCCGAGGAGCTGCGCGCGCTGCTGCGCGAGGAGCTCGTCGAGCTGATCGGCAAGGACGCCGACCGCACCGTCCGCTCCCTCAAGCACGAGGAGGGCCCGGCCGTCGTCCTGGTCGTCGGCGTCAACGGCGTCGGCAAGACCACCACCACCGGCAAGCTGGCCCGCGTGCTGGTCGCCGACGGCCGCACCGTGGTGCTCGGCGCGGCCGACACCTTCCGGGCCGCCGCCGCCGACCAGCTGCAGACCTGGGGCGAGCGGGTCGGGGCCCGCACCGTGCGCGGACCGGAGGGCGGGGACCCGGCCTCCATCGCCTTCGACGCGGTCAAGGAGGGCATCGCCGAGGGCGCGGACACCGTGCTGATCGACACCGCCGGCCGACTGCACACCAAGACCGGCCTGATGGACGAGCTGGGCAAGGTCAAGCGGGTCGTCGAGAAGCACGGCCCGGTGGACGAGGTGCTGCTGGTGCTGGACGCCACCACCGGTCAGAACGGTCTGATCCAGGCCCGGGTGTTCGCCGAGGTGGTGGACATCACCGGCATCGTGCTGACCAAGCTGGACGGCACCGCCAAGGGCGGCATCGTGGTCGCGGTGCAGCGCGAGCTGGGCGTGCCGGTCAAGCTGATCGGTCTGGGCGAGGGTGCGGACGACCTGGCGCCGTTCGAGCCGGGTGCGTTCGTGGACGCGCTGATCGGGGACTGACCGGATCTCCCGGTCGACGAGGGTCCGCTCCTTCGGGGGCGGGCCCTTTCGTCTGCCCTGGTTCGGCCGCCCTGGTTCGGCTGCCGTGGGCCGGACGGCGGGGCGGCGCATACGACGGGGGCGGGCCGGGCCCCGGAGGTGCGGGGAGGGTCAGCGGGGGAGCGGGCGGCTCACGAGGCCATCCAGGCGGGCTCGGCGGTGCGCTCGCGACTGCGGTGGCAGGCGTAGGCGAGGGTGCCGAGCAGCAGTCGGGCCTCGGGCGGGCAGCCGGCGTTGTCGCGGGTGGGGCGGCGCAGCCAGCGGACCGGGCCGAGCCCGCCGAGGACGGTGGGCGGGGCGGCGACGTAGCTGCCCTCGCCGTGGCAGGTCAGGTCGAGCGAGGCGTCGTCCCAGCCCATCCGGTAGAGCAGGTCGGGCAGGCGGCGGGCGGCGCCGGCGGCGACCAGGAACTGCAGCCGGCCGGTGGGCGGCGCGAGCACCGGGCCGACCTGGGTGCCCATCCGCTCCAGCCGGACCAGCGCCTGCAGACCGGCCTGCTCGGGGACGTCCAGGACGTCGAAGGCGCGTCCGGTGGCGAACAGCACCGAGCCCTCGGCGCCGGTCCGGCCGCGGCTGCTGCCGTCGGGCACCGGGTGCAGGCCGGGCGCCGCGCAGCGGTGGGCGCCGCAGGGACAGCGGGTCGGGGCGGTGGCGGATCCGGCCGCGTCGCCGGTGGCGACCGTCCAGCCCCAGCGGCCGGTGTACTCCGCAGCGGCCAGGGACGCGGTGACCTTGGTGCGGCGGCGCGCGCCCAGCGGCGCCAGCCGCAGGTGCCCCAGTCGAAGTTCGCCGAACAGGTTGTCCATGCCTCCCCCAACAGGTTCTCGTTGCCGATGGTTACGGGATGGTGACTGTGTGTTGATTGTCCGTTGCGTGGTGCGTTGCGCGGTGGCGGCGCGCAGCGCTTGGCGTGCGCCTGTTGCGATGGTGCGCCTCGGGCGCCGCCTTGTGGGGGCGGCGCGGATGCCGGATCGTCTGGTGCGTGAGGTGGCCGCTGTCCCGAGTGGGCCGCGAACTCGCCTGTGGCTGCGGTGGATTGCGGGGTCTGCCGGGTCTTCCGGGGCTGGCCGGGGGACTTGGCGGCCCGCATATGCCGGACCGTCGGGACTATCCAGTGAAGCGTGTGCCTCCTGACTTCGGTTCACTCCTGGGGGTGGCGAAAGGTGGCGTTTCCCCAGGGCCGCTCCCACGGGTGCCCCGCGGGGCACTACGTTCAGCACACGGACGTCGTCGGGAGCCTGCTCCTGGCCGTCGGGGCACGGGAGTTGGGGATCTGACGAACCGTCCGGGACGATGGCACACCAGTACGACGAGGCGGTACCACATCACCTCAGGCACGGCACGTCTGGCAAGAGCCCGCAACCGTCGGGCGGTCACGATCGGGGGCCCCGAAGGGGCCGGGCGGGATGGGGACGTTCCCATGGCAGAGAAGCAACCCAACGAGAAGCTGACCACGTGGTTCGCCCGCAGCGGCTGGTCCAAGGGAGAGTTGGCCCGCCAGGTCAACCGCAGGGCCCGGCAGATCGGTGCCCACCACGTGTCCACCGACACCTCCCGGGTGCGCCGATGGCTCGACGGCGAACAGCCCCGCGAGCCGATCCCCAAGATCATGTCGGAGCTGTTCTCCGAGCGCTTCGGCTCGGTGGTCTCGATCGAGGACCTCGGCCTGCGCGCCGCGATCCCGGTGTCCACCGTGGGCGGAGGCGTCGACCTGCCGTGGAGCGCCCCCCAGACCGTCCAGCTGATCAGCGAGTACTCCCGCAGCGACCTGATGCTCAACCGCCGGGGCTTCCTCGGCACCTCCCTGGCGCTGACCGCCGGCGCCGCGCTGATCGAGCCCATGCAGCGCTGGCTCGCCCCCGGCCCGACGGGCATCCCCACGCCCATCCTCACCGCGGCCAACGGCGGCGAGGCGTTCACCGGCCGGCTCTCCGAACCCGAGCTCGAACTGCTGGAGCAGACCACGGTCATGTTCCGCCAGTGGGACGCCCAGAACGGCGGCGGGCTGCGCCGCAAGGCCGTGGTCGGCCAGCTCCACGAGGTCACCGACCTGCTCCAGGAGACGTACAACGAGGACACCACCAAGCGGCTGTTCCGGCTCACCGCCGAACTCGCCCACCTGGCCGGCTGGATGTCCTACGACGTCGGCATGCACCCGAGCGCGCAGAAGTACTACGTGCTGGCCCTGCACGCGGCCAAGGAGGCCGGCGACCGCCCGTTCGGCGCGCTGATCCTCACCGACATGAGCCGCCAGATGATCCACCTCAACCGGGGCGAGGACGCCCTGGAGCTGATCCACCTGGCCCAGTACGGCAGCCGGGACACCGCGACGCCCCGCCAGCAGTCCCTGCTGTACGCGATGGAGGCGCGCGCCTACGCCACGATCGGCGAGGTGAACCGCTGCGCCCGGGCGATCCGGCTGGCGGAGGACACCTTCACCGAC
Organism: Kitasatospora sp. NPDC048194; assembly: GCF_043202455.1. Classification (NCBI taxonomy): domain Bacteria; kingdom Bacillati; phylum Actinomycetota; class Actinomycetes; order Kitasatosporales; family Streptomycetaceae; genus Kitasatospora; species Kitasatospora sp. NPDC048194. The sequence goes on along the minus strand of NZ_JBIDAK010000033.1, from coordinate 57,487 downwards.
ATCCGGGACGGCGACGACGAGCCGGACTGGCTGCGGTTCTTCTCCCCGGCCGAGCTGAACGCGGAGAACGCCCACTCCTTCCGCGACCTCGCGTACCACTCGGACAACGCCCAGCTGTACGCCTCGCTGTCCGCGCCGGTGATGGAGCGCGCGGTCGACCTGTTCCGCCAGGACGAGGACCACGTCCGCTCGTACGCCTTCAACCTGATCGGCATGGCCAGCGTCCACCTGCTGCAGCGGGAGGCCGAGGAGGCGGTGCGGTACGCCGAGCAGGCCGTCGACATCGCGACCAAGGTCCGTTCGGAGCGGCTGAACTCCCGGGTGCGCAAGACCACCGAGGCCGCGGCCGCCCGCTTCGACGGGGTGGACGCGGTGAACCGGCTCAAGGAGCGGGTGGTCCAGGACATCCCGGAGTACGTCTCGGTGGTCTGAGCGGCCCTGCCCCCGACCGGCGGACTCCCCTCCCGCCGGACTTCCTCCGCCCGGGCCCGGAGCCACCGGGCCCGGATCCACCGGACCCGGCGCCCACCGGCCGGCCCCCGCACTCCACTCCGGATGTCGCACCCGCCGGCGGGATCCCGCAACCACCGGCCGGACCCACCACCTCCGGACTCCGCAGTTCCGGACCCCACCGGCCGTGACGGCCGCCGCCGTCGCGGTCGGTGGCCTTTTCGCGCCGCGGGAGACGCGGACGCCGTACGGGCTGCGAGGGTCCCGCGGGCCCCAGGCGCCCCGCGGGTCCGCTGCGCCCCGGGCCCGGCGGGCTCGGCGGTGACGCGGCGGCACGGTAACCCGTCCGGCCCCGCGACACGGCCGCGGTTCACGTGCCCGTAACCCGCGCGTCGCACGCGTCACGGCCGCGAAACAACCGGCCGCACTGGCCGAAACCAGCCTTCGGCACTCTCCTTTCATCGCCGCCGCCCCGGGTGGCACGGGACAGGTACCCGGGGGAGGGTGGAGCGGCTTTCACGCAGAGGAGACGCCGATGCCGGACGGCTTCAGCGCGGGCGACACCGCCTTCGTGCTCATCAGTGCGGCCCTGGTCATGGTGATGACCCCGGGCCTGGCCTTCTTCTACGGGGGCATGGTCAGGGCGAAGAGCACACTGAACATGCTGGCGATGAGCTTCCTCTCGCTCGGCATCGTCAGCGTGCTCTGGGTGCTCTACGGCTACTCGCTCAGCTTCGGACCCGACTCCTTCGGTGGGCTGATCGGCAACCTGGACTTCCTGGGGATGCGCGGGATGGGGCTGAACGAGCTGACCGGGTCGATCCCGGTGACCGCGTTCGCGGTCTTCCAGCTGATGTTCGCGATCATCACCCCGGCGCTGATCAGCGGCGCCATCGCGGACCGGGCCAAGTTCGCGGCCTGGGGCCTGTTCATCGCGCTCTGGGTGACGATCGTCTACTTCCCGGTCGCGCACTGGGTGTTCTTCTTCGACGGCGGCAACGGCGGCTGGCTCGGCGACCGGAACGGCGTGATCGACTTCGCCGGTGGGACCGCCGTGCACATCAACGCCGGTGTCGCGGGCCTCGCGCTCTGCCTGGTGCTGGGCAAGCGCATCGGGTTCAAGAAGGATCCGATGCGCCCGCACAGCCTGCCGCTGGTGATGCTCGGCTCCGGGCTGCTGTGGTTCGGCTGGTTCGGCTTCAACGCGGGCTCGGCGCTGGCCGCCAACGGCGTGGCCGCCATGGCGATGGTCAACACCCAGGTCGCCACCGGCGCGGCGCTGGTCGGCTGGCTGGTCTACGAGAAGCTCAAGCACGGCGCGTTCACCACGCTGGGCGCCGCCTCCGGTGCGGTGGCCGGGCTGGTCGCGATCACCCCTGCCTGCGGCTCGGTCAGCCCGCTCGGCGCGGTGGCGATCGGCCTGGTCGCGGGCGCGGTCTGCGCGGCCGCCGTCTCGCTGAAGTACCGCTGGGGCTTCGACGACTCGCTCGACGTGGTCGGCGTGCACGCGGTGGGCGGGGCCATCGGCTCGCTGCTGATCGGCCTGTTCGCCACCGGAGGGGTCGGCCAGACCGCCAAGGGCCTGTTCTACGGCGGCGGCCTGGGCCAGCTCGGCAAGCAGGCGATGGGCGTGGCGGTCGTCGCGGCGTACTCGTTCGTGCTGTCCTGGCTGCTGGCCAAGGCGGTCGACAAGCTGGTGGGATTCCGGGTCAGCGAGGAGGTGGAGACGGCCGGCATCGACCAGGCCGAACACGCCGAGTCGGCCTACGACTTCAGCGCCGTGGGCGCCGGCCTGGCCCGGGCCCTGCCCGGCCTGGGCTCCGCCAGCGGCTCCGCGCCGGCCGCCGGGTCCGTCGAGCGGCCGGCCGGCAAGCCGGCCGCGTCCGCCGGCAAGACCGCCGCCGCCGCCGAGAAGACCGCCACCGCCGCCGAGAAGCCCGCCGAGAAGACCGAGGTCGACGCCCGATGAAGCTCATCACCGCCGTCATCAAGCCCTACCGCCTGGACGAGGTGAAGGCCGCGCTGCAGGCCTTCGGGGTCCACGGCCTGACCGTCACCGAAGCCAGCGGCTACGGCCGCCAGCGCGGCCACACCGAGGTCTACCGGGGCGCCGAGTACACCGTGGACCTGGTGCCGAAGGTCCGGATCGAGGTCCTGGTCGAGGACGAGGACGCCGACGACCTGATCGACGTCCTGGTGAAGGCCGCCCGCACCGGCAAGATCGGCGACGGCAAGGTGTGGAGCATCCCGGTCGACACCGCCGTCCGGGTCCGCACCGGCGAACGCGGCCCGGACGCCCTGTGAGGCCCTGACCGACCGACCCACCGGCGGGCCCGCGCCCCCTCCGGGGGACCGCGGGTCCGCCGACGGCCCGCCGGCGCCCGGCCGGGGGCCGCGAGCCGTACGCCCGGCCGGACCGCGGGCGGCACGGCGCCCCGCTCGGCCGCTCGGCCGCTCACCCGACGGACGGGACCCCGCGCATGACCACCGAGACCAGCCCCGCCGAACCCCGCGACCTCCCCGACTACGCCGCCGCCCGGGCCGAGCTGCTCGAGCGGCCCGGCCTGACCGGGCGCCCCCGCCGGGCCGCGCTCGCCCGGCTCACCGACCACTGGCTGGCCGGGCTGCTCGCCTCGGCCGGAGCGCCCGGCTCCGGCGTCGCGCTGGTCGCCGTCGGCGGCTACGGGCGCGGCGAACTCTCCCCGCGCAGCGACCTGGACGTCCTGCTGCTGCACGACGGCCCGATCGCCCGCGAGCTGCCCGAGCGGATCTGGTACCCGGTCTGGGACGCGGGCGCCAAACTGGACCACTCGGTGCGCACCGTCGCCGAGGCCCGCTCGGTCGCCGCCGCCGACCTCAAGGCCCAGCTCGGCCTGCTGGACGCCCGCCACCTCGCCGGGGACGCGGCGCTCACCTCCGCGCTGCGCTCCGCGGTGCTCACCGACTGGCGGGCGAGCGCCCCCGCGCGCCTGCCCGAACTGCGCGAGCTGGGCCGGGAGCGGGCCGAACGGCACGGCGAGCTCTCCTTCCTGCTGGAGCCCGACCTCAAGGAGGCCCGCGGCGGGTTGCGCGACCTGGTCGCCCTCGACGCGATCGCCGCCACCTGGCTCGCCGACGCCCCCCGGGACGGCCTGGACGCCGCCGCCCTGCGGCTCGCCGACGTCCGGGACGCGCTGCACCTGGTCACCGGCCGGGCCACCGAGCGGCTCAGCCTCCAGGACCAGGACCAGGTCGCCGAGCGGCTCGGGGTGCTGGACGCCGACACCCTGCTGCGCCAGGTCTACGAGGCCGCCCGGACCATCGCCTACGCGGGCGAGGTCACCTGGCGGGCGGTCGACCGGGTGCTGGCCGCCCGCGCCACCCGGGGCCGGCGGCCCGGCCGAGCGGCCTTCCGGTTCACCGGCATCGGCCGCGGCGCGGGCGCGGTGGCCCGGGGCGCGGTCGAGCGCCGCCCGCTCGCCGAGGGCGTGGTCGAGCAGGACGGCGAGGCCGTGCTCGCCCAGGCCGCCCGCCCGGCCACCGACCCCGTGCTGCCGCTGCGCGCCGCGGCGGCCGCCGCGCAGAACGGGCTGACCGTCTCGTACGCGACGGTGCGTCGGCTCGCCGCCGAGTGCCGACCGCTGCCGGTGCCGTGGCCGGACGAGGCGCGCGAGCAGCTCGTCACCCTGCTCGGCGCGGGGGAGGCGGCCGTCCCGGTGTGGGAGGCGCTGGAGGCGGAGGGGCTGGTCACCCGGCTGCTGCCGGACTGGGAGCGGGTGCGCTGCCGCCCGCAGCGCAACGCGGTGCACCGCTGGACGGTGGACCGGCACCTGGTCGAGACGGCCGTCCGGGCCGCCGCGATGACCCGGCGGGTGGCCAGGCCGGACCTGTTGCTGATCGCCGCGCTGCTGCACGACATCGGCAAGGGCTGGCCCGGTGACCACAGCGAGGCCGGCGAGGTGATCGTCCGCGACCTGGCCGCCCGGATGGGCTTCGGCCCCGAGGACACCGAGACCCTGGCGGTGCTGGTCCGCCACCACCTGACCCTGGTCGACACCGCGACCCGGCGCGACCCGGACGATCCGGCCACCGTCGAGACGATCACCAAGGCGGTCGGCACCCTGCCGGAGCTGGAACTGCTGCACGCGCTCACCGAGGCGGACGCGCTGGCCACCGGCCCGGCCGCGTGGAGCGGCTGGCGGGCCTCGCTGGTGGACGGCCTGGTCGCCCGGGTCGCCGCCCAGCTCACCGGGGCCGGCGGGGCGCCCGTGGACGGCGCCCTCGCGGACGGCGCCCTCGCGGACGGCGCCCTCGCGGACGGCGCCCTCGCGGACGGCGCCCGCGCGGGGGGCGCGCCGTCGGGGGCACCGACCGCCGAGCAGGAGCGGCTCGCGGTCGAGGCCGCGTGCACCGGCGCACCCGCGCTGTCGCTGCTGGCCCAGGCCGAGGGCGCGGACCCGGGCACCGAGCCGATGGGCGTGGAGCTGACCCTGGCCGTCCCGGACCAGCCGGGTCTGCTGGGCACCGTCGCCGGGGTGCTCGCGCTGCACCGGCTGGCCGTGCGCTCGGCCGGACTGCGCGAGCTGGACCCGATCGGTGCCGGCCCGGTCCTGCTGCTGTCCTGGCGGGTGGCCGCCGAGTTCGGCGAACTGCCGGAGGCCGCCCGGCTGCGCGCCGACCTGCGCCGGGCGCTGGACGGCTCGCTGGACGTCTCCCGCCGCCTCGCCGAGCGGGACGCGGCCGCCCCGCGGCGCAAGGGCATCCCCACCCCGCCGCCGGTGGTCGCGGTGGCTCCCGCGGTGGCCTCGGCGAGCGCGACCGTGCTGGAGGTCCGGGCGCACGACGCCCCCGGGCTGCTGCACCGGATCGGCCGGGCGCTCGACGGGGCGGGGGTGCGGGTGCGCACCGCGCACGTCTCCACCCTGGGCGCGGACGCCGTCGACTCGTTCTACCTGACCGACGCGGCAGGCCGTCCGCTCACCGCCGAGCGGGCCGCCGAGGTGGCGGCGGCGGTGCGGGCGGCGCTGGGCTGAGTGCCGGGCCGGTTGCCGGGCGGGGCGCCGGGCTTGGTCGCCGGGCAGGGCGCTGGGCTGGTCGCCGGGCAGGGCGCCGGGCGAGGCGCCGGCGGGGTCGGGCGGCTTTCCGTGGGGCGTGGCGGGGATCCGGCCTGGGCGGCGGGTCCCCGGTGAGGTGCGGGGCCCGGCGGGCGTTCCCGGTAGGGGTGGAGACCGTACCCGGGGCGGCCGGATACCCTGGGGACGACGACCGTACCGATACCGATGCCGCAGAGGACCCGCGCCGACGTGTTCGACACTCTCTCCGATCGCCTCGCAGCGACGTTCAAGAACCTCCGGGGCAAGGGCCGCCTCAGCGAGGCGGACATCGACGCCACCGCCCGCGAGATCCGGATCGCGCTGCTGGAGGCGGACGTCGCGCTGCCGGTCGTCCGGGCCTTCATCAAGCAGGTCAAGGACCGGGCGCTCGGTGCCGAGGTCTCCGGCGCGCTGAACCCCGCGCAGCAGATCATCAAGATCGTCAACGAGGAGCTCATCGCCATCCTCGGCGGCGAGACCCGCCGGGTCCGGTTCGCCAAGAACGGCCCGACGGTCATCATGCTGGCCGGTCTGCAGGGTGCCGGTAAGACCACCCTCGCGGGCAAGCTCGGCCACTGGCTGAAGACCCAGAAGCACACCCCGCTGCTGGTCGCCTGCGACCTCCAGCGCCCCAACGCGGTCAACCAGCTCCAGGTCGTCGCCGAGCGCGCCGGCGTGGCCTTCTACGGCCCGCAGCCGGGCAACGGCGTGGGCGACCCGGTGCAGGTCGCCAAGGACTCGATCGAGTACGCCAAGCAGAAGCAGTACGACGTCGTCATCGTCGACACCGCCGGCCGCCTGGGCATCGACGCCGAGCTGATGCAGCAGGCCGCCGACATCCGCGCCGCGGTCAACCCGGACGAGGTCCTGTTCGTCGTCGACGCGATGATCGGTCAGGACGCGGTCACCACCGCGCAGGCGTTCCTCGAGGGCGTCGACTTCACCGGTGTGGTGCTCTCCAAGCTCGACGGCGACGCCCGCGGCGGTGCCGCCCTGTCGGTCGCGCACGTCACCGGCCGGCAGATCATGTTCGCCTCCAACGGCGAGAAGGTCGACGACTTCGACGCCTTCCACCCGGACCGGATGGCCTCGCGCATCCTGGGCATGGGTGACGTCCTCTCGCTGATCGAGAAGGCCGAGCAGACCTTCTCGCAGGCCGAGGCCGAGAAGATCGCCGCCAAGCTGCGCGGCGGCCCGAAGCAGTTCACGCTGGACGACTTCCTGTCGCAGCTGGAGCAGGTCCAGAAGATGGGCTCGATCTCCAAGCTGCTCGGCATGCTGCCCGGGATGGGCCAGATCCGCGAGCAGATCAACAACATCGACGACAAGGACGTCAACCGGGTCGGCGCGATCATCAAGTCGATGACCCCGGTCGAGCGCGCCGAGCCGGAGCTGATCAACGGCTCCCGCCGCGCCCGCATCGCCAAGGGCGCCGGCGTCCAGGTCGGCGAGGTGAAGAACCTGGTCGAGCGGTTCTTCGAGGCCCGCAAGATGATGTCCGCGATGGCCTCCGGCAAGGGCGTGCCCGGCATGCCGGGGATCCCCGGCATGGGCGGCGGCGCGAAGAAGTCCGGCAAGAAGGCCCCGCAGGCCAAGGGCAAGCGCAAGAGCGGCAACCCGCTGAAGCGCGCGCAGGAGGAGGCCGCGGCCGCCCAGCGCCGCGCGCTCGGCCCGGGCGGCGCCCAGGGCCCGGCCGAGGGCGGCGCCTTCGGCCTCGGCGCCGGCAAGGGCCCGGCCGACTTCGAGCTGCCCAAGGAGTTCAAGGACCTGCTGTAGGCCTCGCGGGGCCTGCTGGCCCTCGGCGGGGCCGAGCGGTCGAGCGTACTCAGCGGTCCTGAGCGGCCCGTCGTCCGGTGGTCCCCGGACGGCGGGCCGTTCGCATGTCCGATGATGCTGCCATGTCGGATGATGTTGGCGTGCGAGTGATGATCAGGGCCCCCAGGGCCGAGGACGAGGTTCTGTACGCGGAGGCGGTCCGCCGGTCCGCCGAGCACATCGGACGGTGGAACCCGGTCGAGCCGGACGGGCTGCCGGAACTGCTGGAGCGCCAGGGGCCGGGCCTGCGCACCTTCATGATCTTCGACCGGGACTCCGGGGGGCTGGTCGGCAAGGTGAACGTCGCCAACATCGTGATGGGCCGGTTCTGCAACGGCGCGCTGGGCTACGACTCGTACCTGCCGTTCGCGGGCACCGGGCGGATGACCGAAGGCCTGCGGCTGGTCGTGGAGCGCTGCTTCGCCGCCCAGTCGGCCGGCGGGCTGGGCCTGCACCGGCTGGAGATCAACGTGCAGCCCGAGAACCAGCGCTCGATCGCGATGGCCAAGCGGCTGGGCTTCCGGCACGAGGGCTTCACCCCCCGGATGCTGTTCCTCCAGGGGGACTGGCGCGACCACGAGCGCTTCGCGCTGACCGCCGAGGAATGGCCGGGCGCCGCGGTATGACCTGCTGACCGCCTGCTGTCCGCCGGACTGACCGCCGGACTGACCGCCGGACTGACCGCCTCCGGGCTCGGCGCGAGGGGTTCGGCGCTTCGGCGTTCCGGCGGCCCGCGCGGCAGTGGTTCCGCGCCGCGGCCGGACGGTCGCTGCACGGCCGCCGGACCGTCGCTGCACGGCCGCCGGACGGTCGCCGGACGGCCGCCGTGCGGGCGGTCGGGCCCGGCGTTGCGGTTGGCTCGTCCGAGCACCTGTCCGTATCGTCCGGTGGGTGACCGAACCCGCCCCGCCGCGCCAGACCCCCGACCAGCCCTGGCGGTCCGAGGGCGCCCCGCCCCCGCCGCCGCCCCGCCGCCGGATGCCCGGCGGCTGGACGGGCCTCATCCTCACCGCGCTCGTGGTGTTCCTGATCTCCGACCTGCTGCTGTCCTTCTTCGGCAACGAGGGCGCCACCACGATCTCGTACACCGAGTTCAACAACCAGTTGAACAAGGGCAACATCACCAAGATCTACTCCAAGGGCGACGCGATCGAGGGCACTCTCAAGAGCGCCCAGCCCAAACCGGACGGCGGCAAGGGCGACTACACCGAGTTCGCCACCCAGCGCCCCTCGTTCGCGGGCGACAACCTGTGGACCACCCTGCAGCAGCAGGGCGTCGAGGTGACCGCCACCTCGCCGGTGCAGCAGCGCAGCTTCCTCACCAACCTGCTGCTCTCGCTCGCCCCGATGCTGCTGCTGGTCTTCGTCTGGGTGCTGCTCGCCCGCCGGATGGCCGGCGGCCTCGGCGCCGGACCGCTCGGCCGCAAGGCCCCGCCCAAGCCGGTCACCGCCGACCAGGGCAAGCGCACCACCTTCGCCGACGTGGCCGGCATCGACGAGGTGGAGGCCGAACTCACCGAGGTGGTCGACTACCTGAAGAACCCCGACCGGTACCGCCGGCTCGGCGCCAAGATGCCGCGCGGCGTGCTGCTCAGCGGCCCGCCCGGAACCGGAAAGACCCTGCTGGCCCGGGCCGTCGCCGGCGAGGCGGACGTGCCGTTCTTCTCCGCCTCCGCCTCCGAGTTCATCGAGATGATCGTCGGCGTCGGCGCCAGCCGGGTGCGCGAACTGTTCGCCGAGGCGCGCAAGGTCGCCCCCGCGATCATCTTCATCGACGAGATCGACACCATCGGCCGCCAGCGCGGCGCCGGCGGCGGCATGGGCGGGCACGACGAGCGCGAGCAGACGCTCAACCAGATCCTCACCGAGATGGACGGCTTCACCGGCTCCGAGGGCGTCATCGTGATCGCCGCGACCAACCGGGCGGACGTGCTCGACCCGGCGCTGCTGCGCCCCGGCCGCTTCGACCGGCGGATCACCGTCAGCCCGCCCGACCGGGAGGGCCGCGCGGCGATCCTGCGCATCCACACCCGGACCGTCCCGCTGGCCGACGGCACCGACCTCGCCCAACTGGCCAAGATCACCCCCGGGATGACCGGCGCCGAACTCGCCAACCTGGTCAACGAGGCCGCCCTGCTGGCCGTCAAGCGCCAGCAGGACGCGGTCAGCGAGCGGGACCTCTCGGACGCCCTGGAGAAGGTCCAGCTCGGCGCCGTGCGGCCGCTGGTGATGCCCCAGGAGGAGCGCGAGCGGACGGCGTACCACGAGAGCGGGCACGCGCTGCTGGGCATGCTCCAGCCGGGCGCGGACCCGGTCCGCAAGATCACCATCGTGCCGCGCGGCCGCGCCCTCGGCGTCACCCTCTCCACCCCGGAGAACGACCGCTACTCGTACACCGAGCCCTACCTGCGCGGCCGGATCATCGGCGCGCTCGGCGGGATGGCGGCCGAGCAGGTGGTCTACGGGGTGATCACCACCGGCGCGGAGAGCGACCTGGAGCAGGTCACCAACATCGCACGCGGAATGGCCGGACGCTGGGGGATGAGCGAGCGGGTCGGGCGGCTCACCGCCGTACCCGCGGACCCGCAGGGCGCGTACGGGCTGTCGGCCGCCCCGACCACGCTGGACGCGGTGGACGAGGAGGCCCGGCGGATCGTCGCCGAGTGCTACGAGGACGCGGTGCGGCTGCTGACCGAGCAGCGGCACCGGCTCGACGCGCTGGCGGCGGCGCTGCTGGAGGCCGAGACGCTGGACGAGGAGGAGGCCTACCGGGCGGCGGGGGTGCCGAGGAAGGCGTCCGACCCGGAGGCGTGAACCGGAGGCGTGAACCGGAGGCCTGAGCCGGAGGCGTGAACCGGAGGCCTGAGCCGGAGGCGTGAACCGATGCCCTGGGGCGCTCGCCATCGCGGCGGGCGCCCCCGGTTTTCGTCGGTCCGGCGACTCGGGCGATCCCGGTTCCGTCGGTCCGGGCGGCCGGGCGGCCGGGTTACTCGGGCGGTCCGGGCGGTCCGGGCGGTCCGGGCGGTCCGAGCGGTCCGAGCGGTGGGGCGGCGGACGGGTCCGCCGGTCGCCGCCCGTTGCCGGGGGCGCCCGGGGCCGGGACGGGTCGCCCCCGCTACCGGGGGCGCTCGGCGATCAGGTAGCGGAAGAGGTTCTCCATCCGGACCGTGCCGTCCGGGCGCAGGTACGGCTGCAACGCCTCCTCCAGCTCCTTGGCCACCAGTGAGGCGCCGGAGAACTCCTCGGCCGCCTCGAACACCCCGGTGGAGAGCAGGCCGCGGACCGCGCTGTCGAGGTCCGGGTACGCGAAGGGGCAGCTGACGCGCCCGCTGCCGGCCGGGCGCAGGCCGGCCGGAGCGAGCAGGTCCTCCAGCGCGCCGGGCGCGCTCAGCTCGAACGGGTCCCGCGCGGTCGTCCGTCCGGCCCTGCGGCGGGCCACGTCGAGCACCGGGGCGCTCTGGCAGCGCTCCGGCGGCCCCCAGGCGGCGAGCACCACGTGGCCGCCCGGGAGCGTGAGCCGGGCCGCCTCCGCGACCACCTGGCCGGGCGCGGCGGCGCCGGGCAGCTGCTCGAAAACCGTCACCAGCGAATGGGCCGAGCGGGGGACGGCGGCGGTCGGCCGGGCCCCCGCGCACACCCGCAGCCGACGGCCGCGGGCCAGCTCGCGCAGCTCGTCCCGCGGCTCCTGGCCGGCGACCTGCGCGCCCCGTCCGGCCGCGAGCAGCAGGGCCAGTCCGGACCGGCAGCCGAGCCCCAGCACACTGCTCGCCGGGCCGACCTCCAAGCGGTCGTACACCGCCTCGTAGAGCGGTACCAGCATGCGTTCCTGGATCTCCGCCCAGTCGCGCGCCCGCGCGGGCGCGGCGGCCCCGGGCTGCGGGTGGTGCGGTCGTGCGCCCGCTGGTCGTACGGTCGTGCCGGTCGTCCGAGCTGAAGCCATCGCGGCCTCCCATCCGGTCCTTCGGTGTCCTGCTACGGCTCCCCCAAAGTCCCGCCCCACTCCAGCCAACAGCGGGTCGGGCCCGGCGTCCAGAGGGGTGCAGGGTGGTGCGCGCGGGTCGCGGTCGTGCGCCCCCTGCGGAGGCCGTGCCCGCTGACGCGGGTGTGATACCGATTCGAAACCGGGGGGCCGTGCCCCGTACCATTCGGGCCATGGCTAAGGCACCCGTTCTCACCCCCCAGGCGGAAGACTTCCCCCGCTGGTACCAGGACCTCATCAACAAGGCTGAGCTGGCCGACAACGGTCCGGTGCGCGGCACCATGGTCATCCGGCCGTACGGCTACGGCCTGTGGGAGCGGATGCAGCAGGAGATGGACGCGCGCATCAAGAAGGCGGGCGCGCAGAACGCCTACTTCCCGATGTTCATCCCGCAGTCCTACCTGACCAGGGAAGCCGAGCACGTCGAGGGCTTCTCGCCCGAGCTCGCGGTCGTCACCCACGGCGGCGGCAAGCAGCTCGAGGAGCCGGTCGTGGTCCGGCCGACCTCCGAGACGATCATCAACGAGTACTTCTCCAAGTGGGTGCAGAGCCACCGCGACCTGCCGCTGCTGATCAACCAGTGGGCCAACGTGGTCCGCTGGGAGCTGCGTCCGCGCGTCTTCCTGCGCACCACCGAGTTCCTCTGGCAGGAGGGCCACACCGCCCACGCCACCTACGAGGACGCCCGCGCGTACGCGTCGATGATCCACACCCAGGTCTACGGCGACTTCATGACCAACGTGCTCGGCATCGACGTCGTGCTCGGCCGCAAGACCGCCAAGGAGCGCTTCGCCGGCGCCATCAACACCCTCACCCTGGAGGGCATGATGGGCGACGGCAAGGCGCTGCAGATGGGCACCAGCCACGAGCTGGGCCAGAACTTCGCCAAGGCGTTCAACACCACCTACCAGCTGCAGGGCGCCGAGCGCGAGCACGTCTGGCAGACCTCCTGGGGCGTCTCCACCCGCATGGTCGGCGGCCTGATCATGTCCCACGGCGACGACAACGGCCTGCGGGTTCCGCCCCGTCTGGCCGCCGTCCAAGCCGTCGTGCTGGCCATCAAGGGCGACGACGCCGTCATCGCCAAGGTCCGCGAGATCGGGGCCGCGCTGGAGGCGGCCGGCGTCCGGACCGTCGTCGACGACCGCACCGACACCCCGTTCGGCCGCCGCGCCGTCGACTGGGAGCTCAAGGGCGTTCCGGTGCGCATCGAGGTCGGCCCGCGCGACCTCGAGAACGGCACCGCGATGCTGGCCCGCCGCATCCCGGGCGGCAAGGAGCCGGTCTCCATCGACGCCCTGGCTGCGCTCCTGCCGGGCATCCTGGAGGAGGACCAGGCGCTGCTGCTCCGCCAGTCCCGCGAGCGCCGCGAGGCCCGCACGGTGGACGTCAAGACGCTCGACGAGGCCGTCGAGGCGGCCGCGACCGGCTGGGGCCGGATCTCCTGGGCCGACCTCGGCCCGGAGGGCGAGGCCAAGCTGGCCGAGCAGGGCGTCACGGTGCGCTGCATCGTCGCGGCCGACGGCTCGGTGCCGCAGGCGGACGACCAGGACGGCAATATCGCGATCGTCGCGCGTGCGTACTGATGCCCGTTACCGACAGGTGATGACCGTCCGCGGCAACATTTGCCCGGAATGCGGATGGGTAAGAATCCGGTAACTCTGCCGGGTGACCGCCGACCGTCAACATCCCTACTGGTCAGTCAACTGCCGGTATTAACGGAATAGCGGTACGGTGTACGGCCCGTGGCCCTGTCAACTCGACGGGTCCACGGGCCGTACGTCCTGGGGGCGACAGCCCGCCCCTGGGCGGAATTCAGGAGGCCCGCCGACTCTGCGACGGGCCGAAACCGGCAGGGGGTTGGTCTTGCGTCGGATCCGGAACGCGCAATTCGCGCACAGTCGCGCATTCCTGGGAGTTCCCTGGGAATTCCAGGAGAACGGGAACATGCGGAACATCGGCTCGCTCTGCATCGTTGGTCTAGCGTGAGCACGACACAGCCCCTCGTCCTCGCGGCCGAACTGGCCGCCGCCTGGAGCGACATCCAGGCCTACCACCAGGACCTCCCGGACCTGGCCTCGCCCGAGGCCCTGATCGGCGAGTCCTCCTCGGCCTGTGGCACGCGGCTCGGTTTCGAGCGGCTCCTCCACGAGGCTGCCCACGGCCTGGCCGCGGCCCGGGACATCCGGGACACCTCGCGCGCCGGCCGCTACCACAACCGGCGCTTCCTGATGCTCGCCTCCGAGCTGGGCCTGGCCCACCCGGTCGAGCCGCACGCGAGCAGCGGCTTCTCCCAGGTGACCATGCTCAAGGAGACGCAGGAACGCTACGCCGAGACCATCGAGCGCCTGGACCGCGCCCTCGGCGCCCACCAGGAGGCGGTGGCCGGCGACGGCGCCAACCGTGCCTTCCGCGGCCCGGCCGCCCGGCACGGATCCTCCGGCGGCGGCGTCCGGGTCAAGGCGGTCTGCGGCTGCGGTCGCAACGTCCGGGTCGTGCCGTCCGTGCTGGCGCAGGCGTCCATCGTCTGCGGCGCGTGCCAGCAGCCGTTCAAGATCGCGTAATCGGGCGACCGGACCGGTCGGCGACTGTGCGGGCAGTCGGCGCGACCGGGCGGTCGGTGGCCGAGCGGTTGGTGGTCGAGCGGTCGGCGTGACCGGGCGGTCGGTGATCGAGCGGCCGGTGGTCGGATGTCGCGGCGGTCGAGGAAGCGCGGCGGTCGAGGCATAGCGGTGATCGGCGTCGGTAAGGCTGTGGCTGACCGGGAGCGGGGGCTCCCGGTCGAGCCCTGAACGTGGCACGTCCCGAGCCGTGAGGCCGTGAGCGGCTTCGCCGTGCGCCCCGGTGGTCGGTCCCGGAGTGCCCGAGCGGGTTCCGTCCGCGGTGGCCGAGCGGTGGCCGGGTGCTGACCAGACGCTGACCGGGTGAAGAGCGTTCCCGCCGATATGGCAGAATGGACAGCTGAGTACTCGGCAGCCGGGCAGGACCCCTCTCTCCTACGGCTGGCGTGTCCCTTGAACGCCCCGCCCCGCAACCCCACGCGGACGGCGCGGACGCTCACCCACGTCAACACCAGGAGAATCCACTCCCGTGGCAGTCAAGATCAAGCTGAAGCGTCTCGGCAAGATTCGCTCCCCGCACTACCGCATCGTCGTCGCCGACGCCCGCACCAAGCGTGACGGTCGCGCGATCGAGGAGATCGGCATCTACCAGCCGACCTACAACCCCTCGAAGATCGAGGTCGACAGCGACCGCGCCCAGTACTGGCTGTCCGTCGGCGCCCAGCCGACCGAGCCGGTGCTCGCCATCCTCAAGCTGACCGGCGACTGGCAGAAGTTCAAGGGCCTGCCGGCTCCGGAGCCGCTGAAGGTCGCCGAGCCGAAGGTCGAGGACTTCTCGCACCTGTTCGCCAAGGCCGTCGCCGGCTTCGAGGACGCCACCACCGGTGTCGCCATCACCCCGAAGGCCAAGAAGTCGGACAAGGCCGAGGCTGAGGCCGACGCCGCCGCCGAGGCCTGATCGTGATCGAGGACGCCCTCGACCACTTGGTGAAGGGCATCGTCGAGCACCCCGACGAGGTTCAGGTGCGTTCGCGCAACCTGCGTCGGGGCAACACCATCGAGGTGCGCGTGCACCCCGATGACCTCGGCAAGGTGATCGGCCGGGGCGGCCGCACGGCGCGCGCTCTGCGCACCGTGGTCGGCGCCCTCGGCGGTCGCAACGTCCGGGTCGACCTCGTCGACGTGGACAACATTCGCTGACGCAGCTGCTCGTTCAGCCGTCGGGCTTGAGGCCGACCGGGACGCATGTCGTCCCGGTCGGCCTTTTTTGCTGGCCGTTCCGGCTCCCGCCGGCCGTCCCAGCCCACTTCTCTCTGCCTTCCCGCTCAGCAACTCCAGGAGAACGATCACCGTGCAGCTCGTCGTCGGCAGGATCGGCCGCGCCCACGGCATCAGGGGGGACGTCAGTGTCGAGGTCCGCACCGACGAGCCGGAACTCCGGCTCGGCCCCGGTGCCGTCCTGCTCACCGACCCGGCCTCGGTCGGACCGCTGACCGTCGAATCCGGCCGGGTGCACAGCGGCCGGCTGCTGCTGCGCTTCGTCGGCGTGAAGGACCGCAACGCGGCGGAGGCCCTGCGGGGCACCCTGCTGATCTCCGAGGTCGACCCGGAGGAGCGGCCCGAGGACCCGGAGGAGTACTACGACCACCAGCTGATCGGCCTCGACGTGGTGCTGCTCGACGGCACCCCGGTCGGCGAGCTGACGGAGGTCGTCCACCTGCCGTACCAGGACCTCCTCACGGTCAGGAAGGCCGACGGGACGGAGGTGCTGGTCCCGTTCGTGAGCCAGATCGTGCCGACCATCGACCTGGAGAACCAGCGCGCGGTCATCACCCCGCCGGCCGGGCTGATCGACCCGGAGCGGGCCGAGGTCGCCGGCTCGGCGACGGAGGAACCGGCGAAGCCGGGCGAGTCGGACGAGTCGGGGGAATCGGACGAGTCGGGCGAGTCGGGCGAGTCCAAGGCCTCGGGCGAGTCCGGGGAGTCGCAGTGACGTTCGAGCAGACTCCGGCGGAGCCTGGCGCGGATGCCGACCGGGACGCCGCCGCGGCCGTGCAGGCCGGGATGAGGATCGACGTCGTCTCGATCTTCCCCGAGTACCTGGAGCCGCTGAACATCTCGCTGGTCGGCAAGGCCCGCGCCCGCGGCCAGCTGGACGTGCACGTCCACGACCTGCGCGAGTGGACCCACGACGTGCACCGCACGGTGGACGACAGTCCCTACGGCGGCGGCCCCGGCATGGTGATGAAGCCCGAGCCGTGGGGCGAGGCGCTGGACGCGGTCGTGGCCGGCGGCCCCGAGGGCGAGGTGCCCACGCTGGTCGTGCCCACCCCGAGCGGGCGCCCGTTCACCCAGGCACTCGCCCAGGAGCTGGCCGGCCGCCCCTGGCTGGCGTTCACGCCCGCGCGGTACGAGGGCATCGACCGCCGGGTGATCGAGGAGGCGGCCACCAGGATGCCGGTGGTCGAGGTTTCGATCGGCGACTACGTGCTGGCGGGCGGCGAGGTCGCGGTGCTGGTGATGGTCGAGGCGATCGCCCGGCTGCTGCCCGGCGTGCTCGGCAACGCCGAGTCCCACCGGGACGACTCCTTCGCCCCCGGCGCGATGGCCGATCTGCTGGAGGGCCCGGTGTTCACCAAGCCCGCCGAGTGGCGCGGCCGGACCGTGCCCGAGGTGCTGCTCAGCGGCAACCACGGCAAGATCGCCCGCTGGCGCCGGGAGCAGGCCTTCGCCCGTACCCTGGCCAACCGGCCCGACCTGGTCGAGCGCTGGCAGTACGGCTCCTTCGACAAGAAGGACCGCGAGGCGCTCAGCATCCTCGGCCTGGCCTGGGACGAGGAACTGGGCCGATTTCGGTCCGTGGGCGATGGTGTGGAAGAATAGGCGACTGCTGTCTGTCGCTGGTTCCCTCCCGTAGGGGCACGTGGACCGGCGCCCCCGCCACGGGGGGATCGCCGTCAGCCGATGCGGCCCGCAGCAGACCCCATTGTGACGACATTTCCGTGGGCGGCCCGTGGCGCCTGCGATGGAGAGCAACATGAGCAACAAGCTCGCTGCTGTCGACGCGGCCTCGCTGCGCACCGACATCCCGGCCTTCCGCGCCGGTGACACCCTGAAGGTCCACGTCCGGGTCATCGAGGGCAACCGCTCCCGTGTCCAGGTCTTCCAGGGCATCGTCATCCGCCGCCACGGCTCCGGCATCGGTGAGACCTTCACCGTCCGCAAGGTCAGCTTCAACGTCGGCGTGGAGCGCACCTTCCCGGTGCACACCCCGGTCGTCGAGAAGATCGAGGTCGTGACCCGCGGTGCGGTTCGCCGCGCCAAGCTGTACTACCTGCGTGACCTCCGCGGCAAGGCCGCGAAGATCAAGGAGAAGCGCGACCGCTGATCCACCGGCCCCCGGCCCTGCCGGGGGATCGGAGCGCTCTGAAGGGCCGAGCGACCGCAAGGTAAGCTCACCCCCCGATGAGCACGCACGAACCACCCGCGGATCGCGACGGCAGTCCCGCACCTTCCGGTGCGGACTCGCTGTCGCGGTCCGCGGTCGTTTCCGGGGGCGCTTCCCGGGACGCCTCGGGGAACGTCTCGGGAGACGGTCCCGCACCGACGGCTGGTCCCGCAGCGACGGCTGGTGCCGGCGCCGGTGCCGGCGCGGGCGCGGGCGCGGGAGCGCTCCTTGCCGCGGACGAGGGCGCGCGGGAGACCGACGAGGCCGAGGGGGCCGACCAGGGCGAGGAACCGGAGGAAGAATCCGGTCGCTCGCGGTCGCGGGACCTGCTGCTGCTGGTCGGCATCTGCCTGGGTGCGCTGCTCCTGCTGAACGCCTTCGTCGCCCGTCCGTTCACGGTGCCCTCCGGTTCGATGGAGGACACCCTGCGGCCCGGTGACCGGCTGATCGCCAACCAACTGGCCTACGCCTTCGGCGGCCACCCCCGACGGGGCGACGTCGTGGTCTTCGACGGGACGGGCTCCTTCCTCCCGGAACCGACCGAGCCGCCGGGCTTCTGGGACGACCTGCGTTCGCTCGGCCGGGACCTCGGCCTGGCCCCCGCCGGGAACACCGTCTACGTCAAGCGCGTGATCGGCATCGGCGGGGACCGGGTGACCAGCGCCGGCCCCGGCAAGCCGATCACGGTCAACGGCGTGCCGCTGGACGAGACCTCCTACCTGGCACCCGGAGACGAGGCCTCCCAGGTGGCCTTCGACATCGTGGTGCCGACCGGCAAGCTGTTCGTGCTGGGGGACCACCGGAGCGCCTCCCGGGACTCGCGCGACCACCTCGGCGAGCCCGGCGGCGGCTTCGTGCCCGAGGACGAGGTGATCGGACGGGCGGACTGGGTGGTCTACCCGTTCTCCCGCTGGACCGGCCTCGACCGGCCCGCGGCCTTCGCCGCGATTGCGGGGACGGGTGGTCATGGGGACCAGGGGTAGGGGGCGGGTCGCCGACCGGTCGGCGCCGGAGCCGGGTGACGGCGGACCGGACGGAGCCGGGCCCGGTCCGGTGGCGCCGGTCCGCGGCCGCGCCGAGCGCCGCCGCAGCGCCCGCCGGGCGGCCCGGCGGCGCAAGCGCTCGCTGCTGCGCGAGTTCCCGATGATCATTCTGGTGGCCCTGCTGGTGGCGCTGCTGATGAAGACCTTCCTGATCCAGGTGTTCGTGATCCCGTCGGGCTCGATGGAGCAGACCATCCGGGTCGGCGACCGGGTGCTGGTGGACAAGTTGACCCCCTGGTTCGGCAGTGAGCCGCAGCGCGGCGACGTCGTGGTGTTCAAGGACCCGGGCGGCTGGCTCGAGGACGATCGCAAGCCGTCCACCGACGGTCCGGTCCTGGGTGCGGCCAAGCAGGTGCTCACCTTCGTCGGACTGCTGCCGTCCGAGAACGAGCAGGACCTGATCAAGCGCGTCATCGGCGTCGGCGGGGACACCGTCGAGTGCTGTGACCCGCAGGGACGGCTCAGTGTCAACGGCCGCGCGGTGGAGGAGCCGTACCTGGCACCGGGCAACCCGCCGTCCCGGCAGCCCTTCAAGGTGACGGTGCCGAAGGGGCGTCTGTGGGTCATGGGCGACCACCGGGACGTCTCCGCCGACTCCCGGTTCCACATGGGCAATCCGGGCCAGGGCACCATCCCGCTGAGCGGGGTGGTCGGCCGCGCGTTCGTGATCGCCTGGCCGCTGGACCGCTTCCATCAACTCGATGAGCCGAGTTCACTCTCCTCCCTCGCCGGGGCTCCGCAGCCCGGCGGAACTGCGGCGAAATCGATGGGCGTTGGGCCGGTTCCTCTGGAACCTCCGCTCGTTATGGGTGTGTTGGGCATCCTTCCGTTCGTCGTTCGCCGGCCGAGGCGGCCTCCCGAGTGAGTCGCTTCCGCTGGTGAAGGGCCGGACCACGCGTGTGGAACCGCGAGCCGGATGCCCGGGAGTGATAGAGAAGTGCAGGTGCGGCCGGGATCCCCGGCTGTGCGCCGCAGCCGCGTCGGTGTCAGGGGAGCCCCTTGTGGGCAGCCCTGATGCGTTCACGGTCGTGGCGAGCGTGGTGCCCGCTGTGCGGCACTCTGAACGCGGGCGCGCGGGCGTCCGCACAGCAGGGAGGAGACGTTGTGGGGGATTTGGTGATCGGCGCCCGCGCGGGCGCCGGGGAACCCGAGGGCTCGGGCGGTGGCCGGGTGACCCGGTCCGCCGACTCCTCGGCGCCTTCGCCCGCGGTCGATGACTCGACCGCCAAGACCGCGGACGGGCACGGCACCGGAGCGGAGGACTCCTCGGAGCCCCAGCGGCCGGGGACCGAGCCGGCGGACGAGTCGGAGTCGGAGGCTCCGGCCAAGCCGCGCAAGCAGCGCTCCTTCCTGAAGGAGCTGCCGATCCTGGTCGGCATCGCGCTGATCCTCGCGCTGGTGATCAAGACCTTCTTCGTCCAGGCGTTCTCCATTCCGTCGGAGTCGATGCAGAACACGCTGCAGGTCGGCGACCGCGTCCTGGTGGACAAGCTGACGCCCTGGTTCGGGGCCGAGCCCGAGCGCGGTGAGGTCGTGGTGTTCCACGACCCGGGCGGCTGGCTGAACGACGAGCCGACCCAGCAGAGCGGCAACTCCTTCGTCCGCGGTGTCCAGGACGTGCTCAGCTTCGTCGGCCTGATGCCCTCCGCCAACGAGAAGGACCTGATCAAGCGGGTCATCGCGGTCGGCGGGGACACCGTCGAGTGCAAGGGCGACGGGCCGGTCAAGGTCAACGGTGTCGCGCTCAACGAGCCGTACGTCTACCAGGGCAACACCCCCTGCGGGACGCAGCCCTTCGGCCCCGTGAAGGTGCCCAAGGGCCGGATCTGGGTGATGGGCGACCACCGCGCCGACTCGCTGGACTCGCGCTTCCACATGGACCAGCCCGGTGGCGGGACGGTGCCGGTGGACAACGTCATCGGGCGCGCCTTCGTGGTGGCCTGGCCGATCGACCACTGGTCGACGCTTCCGGTGCCCGACACCTACGACCAGAAGGGGCTGGCGGCGGCCTTGCCGGTGGCGCCTCCCGTGGCCGGTGCGGTGGGTGCCGTCGCGCTGCTTCCGCTGGTGCGTCGAGTTCGGACCCGGGCCGACCGCCGGAAGGAGTCCTGAGCTCCACCGGGTCGCCGCAAGCTCTTGCGCGGGCCGTGGTACCGACGAGTAATCTGCTCGGACGTGCCACGGCCCGTCGGCGTTCCCGCCCGAGCCACCGGCGTGCCAGTGGTCTTGTCCGGTCGGTCAGAGGTGGACGGTGTCGATGAGCAGTGTCGTGGAACAGCCGGCCGACAGACCGGCCGCGCCCGCCCGGCTCCGCCGGGGGCCCGCCGCGGTGCTGCAGGGCGTGGCGCTCGCGCTCGGGCTGGTGCTGATGATCGGCGGCTTCGCCCTGATCGCGGTCGACTACCGGCCGTACAAGATCCCCACGGCCTCCATGCACCCGACCCTCCAGGCAGGGGACACCGTGCTCGCCCGCAAGGTGGGCGGCGGCACCATCGGCCGGGGTGACGTGGTGGTCTTCCGTGACCAGGCCTGGGGCGGCGAGCTCATGGTCAAGCGGGTGGTCGCGGTCGGCGGGGACACCGTCGCCACCACCAGCGCCGGGAGCGACCAGCGGCTGACGGTCAACGGACAGCCGGTGGACGAGCCGTACCTCGCGGCCCAGGGCCGCCAGGGCGAGTCGTTCAGCGTGACGGTGCCGCAGGGCCGGCTGTTCCTGCTCGGCGACAACCGGGTCGGCTCGCTCGACTCCCGCACCCACCTGGAGGTCGAC
Organism: Kitasatospora sp. NPDC048194; assembly: GCF_043202455.1. Taxonomy (NCBI): domain Bacteria; kingdom Bacillati; phylum Actinomycetota; class Actinomycetes; order Kitasatosporales; family Streptomycetaceae; genus Kitasatospora; species Kitasatospora sp. NPDC048194. The sequence goes on along the minus strand of NZ_JBIDAK010000033.1, from coordinate 36,349 downwards.
GGCGGGACCGTCCCGGCCGCCGAGGTCGAGGCCAGGGTCGAGGCCACCCTGCAGCCCTTCGGCCGGATGGGCCTGCTCGAGCGCACCACGGCCTTCGATTCCTTCCCGGGCCCGAAGGCCGGCTCGCCCGGGCCGCTGGAGCCGGCGGCCTACGCCAGCGTTGCGGGCGCGGCGCTGATCGTCGTCACCTCCGTGGTGGGCGGGGTGGCGGGCCTGGCCCGCCGGTTCCGCCGGGGGCGCAGTACCTGAGCGGGGCCGTCGTCGGCCGGGCCGCTCTGGCGAACATCGCCCCGGACGGCCGCGCCGGGTGGCAGGATCGTTAGCGCCACCGATGCGTACGGAAGGAGCGTGGAGCGCTGCCATGACAGCACAGCGTCGCAGGGCGGCGCGGATCCTCCTGCTGGACGGGCTGGACCGCATCCTCCTCTTCCTGGGGACCGATCCGGCCGTGCCCGGAGAGGCGTGGTGGTTCACGCCCGGAGGCGGCTTGGAGCCGGGGGAGGACGTGCGCGAGGCAGCCGAGCGGGAACTCGCGGAGGAGACCGGTCTGCGGGGAGTGGACCTGGGGCCCTTGGTGGCGTACGGCACGGTGTCGTTCTCCTTTCAGGGGCAGCGCTACGAGCAGGAGCAGTGGTTCCACCTGGCCCGGACCACGGAGACGGATCTGGATCACTCGGGAATGGGCGAGGACGAACACGCCCAGCTGCTCGCGGCGCGCTGGTGGACGGTCGAGGAACTGAGAGGGACCACCGAGACGGTCTATCCGGCCGGACTGGCGGACTTCCTCGGGCGACTGCTGGCGCAGGGCCCGCCGGTCGAACCGGTACGGCTCTGAGCGGGGGTGCGGTGGTCCACAATGGGTGGACGTGACAAGTTGAGGGGACGCCTGGATGAGTGCCGAAGATCTCGAGAAGTACGAGACCGAGATGGAGCTCAAGCTCTACCGGGAGTACCGGGACGTCGTCGGCCTGTTCAAGTACGTGATCGAGACCGAGCGACGGTTCTACCTCACCAACGACTACGAGCTGCAGGTGCACTCGGTCCAGGGCGAGGTGTTCTTCGAGGTGTCGATGGCGGATGCGTGGGTCTGGGACATGTACCGGCCGGCCCGGTTCGTCCGCAAGGTCCGGGTGCTGACCTTCAAGGACGTGAACATCGAGGAACTCGCGAAGAGCGATCTGGAGCTGCCCTCGGACGAGTCCGGCTTCGGGAACTGACGTTGGACGACTCCGTCCCGCGTTGTCCAGCCGAATTTCGGGCGAAGGGGGCTTCTCACCCCTGCGGGTGACAAAAGTTATCCACAGGCCCGAGTTATCCACAGGGAACCGGAATTCTCCGGCTCCGTCGCACACGGTGGTGCAGCCTCCTCGGCGGAGGTGGTCACCGTGCAGAACACCATCGTGCAGGACCAGGCCGTGCCGAACACGGCCGCAGCCGGGCCGGACACCGGGAAGAGCCCGGAGCGCAGCACCAACAACGGGCTCGGCCGCTACGGGGAGCGGGTCGCCGCCCGCTGGCTCGCGGAGGCCGGGCTCCGCATCCTGGACCGCAACTGGCGCTGCGCCGAGGGCGAGCTGGACATCGTCGCCCTCGACGGCGACACGGTGGCGGTCTGCGAGGTGAAGACCCGCTCCGAGCGGGGCTTCCAGCAACCCAGCGAGGCCATCGACCGGGTCAAGGCCGCCCGGCTCCAGCGCCTGGCCGAGCGCTGGATGGCCGAACGATGGCCCGGTCACTTCGCCCGGCTCGCCGGGCCCGGGTACGACCCCGGGCCGGCGGATCCGCAATGGCCTCCCGCCCCACCGGGCGGAGTGCGGATCGATCTGGTGGCCGTGGTCAACCGGGCGCGGGGTGCGGCCCTGGTCGACCACCTGCGGGGGGTGGTCTGAGATGGCCTTCGCCCGAACCTGTTCCGTCGCCCTCGTCGGGGTCGACGGGGTGATCGTCGAGGTGCAGGCCGATCTGGAGCCCGGGGTGGCCGCGTTCACCCTGGTCGGCCTGCCCGACAAGGCGCTCACCGAGGCCCGCGACCGGGTCCGCGCCGCGGTCTGCAACAGCGGGGAGCCCTGGCCGCAGCGCAAGCTGACCGTCGGCCTCAGCCCCGCCTCGGTGCCCAAGAGCGGCAGCGGCTTCGACCTCGCGGTGGCCTGCGCGGTGCTGGCCGCCGCCGAGCGGCTCGACCCGTCGTCCATCGCGGACCTGCTGCTCATCGGCGAACTCGGGCTGGACGGCCGGGTGCGGCCGGTCCGCGGAGTGCTGCCGTCGGTGCTGGCCGCCGCCGACGCCGGGTACGAACGGGTCGTGGTCGCCGAACAGACCGCACCCGAGGCCTCGCTCGTCCCCGGGGTGACGGTGATCGGCGTCCGGAGCCTGCGCCAGCTGGTCGCCATCCTGACCGGGGCGACGGAGCCGGAGGAGCCGCCCGACCCGATCGGCGGCCGGCCGGATCCGCTGATGGCCGGCCTGATGCTGCCCACCGCCGGCGTCCGGGGCTTGCCGGACGACCGGGCGCTCCGCCTCGACATGGCCGACGTGGCCGGCCAGTACGAGGCCCGGCGGGCACTGGAGATCGCCGCCGCCGGAGGACACCACCTCTACCTGAAGGGCCCTCCCGGTGCCGGCAAGACGATGCTGGCGGAGCGGCTGCCCTCGTTGCTCCCGCCACTGACCCAGAAGGAGGCGCTGGAGGTCACCGCCGTCCACTCCGTGGCGGGCCTGCTCCCCGCCGGGCGCCCTCTGATCGACACCGCGCCCTACTGCGCCCCGCACCACTCCACCACCATGCCCGCGATCGTCGGCGGCGGCAGCGGCCTGCCGAGACCGGGTGCGGTCTCGCTGGCCCATCGGGGCGTGCTCTTCCTGGACGAGGCGCCGGAATTCCCGGTGCGGGTGCTCGACGCGCTGCGCCAGCCGCTGGAATCGGGCGAGGTGGTGATCGCCCGATCGGCCGGCTCGCTCCGCCTCCCGGCCCGCTTCCTCCTCTGTCTGGCCGCCAACCCCTGCCCGTGCGGCCGGTACTCACGGCGGGGCGAGGGCTGCGAGTGCACGCCCGCGATGGTCAGCCGCTACCAGGGGCGGCTCTCCGGCCCTTTGCTGGACCGGGTCGACCTCCAGGTCCAGGTCGCCCCGGTGACCAGGGCCGAACTGATGGAACGGGACGTCACGGCGGAGAGCACCGAGACCGTCGCGGCCCGGGTGCTGGCCGCGCGGGAGCGGGCGGCCGCGCGGCTGGAGCACACCCCGTGGCGGACCAACGCGGAGGTGCCGGGCCACGAACTGCGCACCCGGTGGCAGCTCGGTCCGGGCGCGCTCAACGACGTCGCGCGCCAGCTGGAACGCGGGCTGCTGACCGCCCGAGGCCTGGACCGGGTGCTCCGGGTCGCCTGGACGGTCGCCGATCTGGCCGGCCGGGACCGGCCGGACCGGCGGGACGTGCGCACCGCCCTGGTGATGCGCACCGGGGTCGAGCAGGGGTTGCCGCTGGCCGAACGCCCGTTCGGCCGGCTCGGGTCCGTACCGGCCCAGCGGCGGAGCGGCCCTGACGACTGGCCACCCGAGCCCGGACAGCCACCGGCCGACGAGGAGGAGGCGGCGTGAACCAGCTGTTGAGGAACCCTCAAGCACCCCGTGCGGGTGAGCCCGGCACCGGCGCGCCGCCGGGCCCGGCAACGGCCTCCGGCGGCACGTCCGCAGCCGACGCCGAGCGCCTCGCCCGGGTACTTCTCACCCGGCTCACCGAACCGGGGGACGCCGTGGTCGGGCGCTGGCTCGGACAGCTGCCCGCTGCCGACGTGGTCCGGGCGATCCGGGCGGGTGCCGTCCCCGAGCACCCCGGGCTGGACGCCGCTCGGCTGGCCGCCTACCAGGCGCGGCTCCCGGGCCTGGATCCGGTGGACGACCTGAACCGGGTACGAGCCGTCGGGGGACGCTTCATCATTCCGGGGGACACGGAATGGCCGAGTCAACTGGACGACCTGGGCGACGGACGCCCGATCGGGCTGTGGACCGCCGGCACCGGTTCGCTCCGGCTGCTCGCCCTGCGCTCGGTCGCGGTGGTGGGGTCCCGGGCGTGCACCGCCTACGGCGCCCACGTCGCGGGGGAGCTGTCGGCCCAACTGGCTGAGCGCGGCTGGGTGGTGGTCTCCGGAGCGGCCTACGGGATCGACGCGGCCGCCCACCGAGGGGCGCTCGCCGTCGGCGGGATGACCATCGGCGTCCTCGCCTGCGGGGTCGACGTGGCCTACCCGAAGGGCAACACCGAACTGATCCGACGGATCGGTGCCCAGGGCCTCCTGGTCAGCGAACTCCCGCCGGGGGAGCACCCGAACCGCTTCCGCTTCGTGCTCCGCAACCGCGTCATCGCGGCGCTCACCCGGGGCACGGTGGTGGTCGAGGCGGCCGTGCGCAGCGGCGCGCTGAGCACCGCGAGACGGGCGCGGGACCTCAACCGCCACACCATGGGCGTCGCCGGCCCGGTCACCTCGGAGCTCTCCGCCGGGGTGCACGCCCTGATCCGCAGCGGCAGCGCCACGCTCGTCACCGACGCGGCCGAGATCACCGAGCTGATCGGTGCGATCGGCGATGACCTGGCGCCGGAGCGCAGTGGGCCGGTGCTCCCGCGGGACCTGCTGGAGCCCGGGGTGGCCCGGGTGCTGGAGGCCGTCCCCGCCACGGCGGACGGAGCCCCGGTCGAACGGCTGGCCCGCCTGTCCGGGCTCCCGCCGGACGAAGCCCTCCAACGCCTCTACGAGTTGAGCGCCCTCGGTTACGTGGAGCGGCACGGAGCGCACTGGCGCGCGGTACGGAGGAGGAACTGACCGTCGGAGAGGGGAACGCGCGTGCGCCGGGCGCCGGTACGGGACGGCCCCGCTGACCTGCTGATCCGGTTCTTCCGTTCGTGTGGCCGGATCCGGTGGGCGAACGCCACCGGATCGAGGGACGACCGGGTGGCGGTAGCGCTTTGCAGCGAGTCGGTCACGCTACGCTCCACATGCCTTCCCTATCAGCACATGACTCGGCAGAACGGCGCAGACCAACGTATGCCCACACACATTCCCGGACACAGAGTGACCGGTGGCGCCCGGTCCTCGGGAGGGCCGCGGACCGAGCGGCGACCCGCGACCGAGTTCCCGTCCAAGCCGGCGGGAACCATGGGAGGCCTGTCGCGCCAGGGCGGCCGGCCGGCGGTGGTGCCGGGCCAGCCCGCGGACGCGGCCCGCGGAACCGAGCCGCCCCCCGGCAACGGGACGGCCGGTGCGGCGGGCGTGCGCCCCGGCGTGCCCGCCGACCGCGCGCCCCGGCCGCCCGGCGGCACTCCCTCCCCGGACGCCACGCCCCCACCCGAGGAGACCGCACCCCCGCCCGAGGACGCAGCGCTCCCCGCAGACGCTGCACCACCGCCGGGCGCCGCACCACCACTGGGCACCATCCCCCCGCCCGGCGCCGTCCCCCCGCCCGGGACCGTCCCTCCGCCCGGCGCCGTTCCCTCGCCCGGCACCGCGGGGCGCAGTGCGCTCCAAGAGCTCTGGCGCTCCTACAAGGAGACCGGCGATCAGCGGCTGCGCGAACAGCTGATCCTGCACTACTCACCACTCGTCAAGTACGTCGCGGGCCGGGTCGGGGTCGGTCTGCCCGCCAACGTCGAGCAGGCCGACTTCGTCTCCTCCGGGGTCTTCGGGCTGATCGACGCCATCGAGAAGTTCGACATCGACCGCGCGATCAAGTTCGAGACCTACGCGATCAGCCGGATCCGCGGCGCGATCATCGACGAACTGCGCGCCCTGGACTGGATCCCGCGATCGGTGCGGCAGAAGGCGAAGGCCGTCGAACGGACGTACGCGACGCTGGAGGCACGGCTGCGCCGGACGCCGCACGATCCCGAGGTCGCGGCCGAGATGGGCATCGCGATCGAGGACCTGCACGCGATCTTCAGCCAACTGTCGCTCGCCAACGTTGTGGCCCTGGACGAGCTGCTTCACCCGGTGGGCGACGGCGGCGACCGGCTGAGCCTGATGGACACCCTGGAGGACCACGGCGCGGACGACCCGGTCGAGGTGGCCGAGGACCGCGAGCTGCGCAGACTGCTGGCCCAGGCGATCAACACTCTCCCCGAGCGGGAGAAGACCGTGGTGACGCTCTACTACTACGAAGGTCTCACCCTCGCCGAGATCGGACAGGTGCTCGGGGTGACGGAGAGTCGGGTGAGCCAGATCCACACCAAGTCCGTCCTCCAACTGCGCGCCAAGCTCTCGGACGTCCGGTAGCGCGCGCCGGAACCGCCGGACGGCCCCGCACTCCGTTCGAAAGCGCGGCACCGTAACGGCCATGGACACCGCTCCGTACAGTTGGTGCGTGCCGAAGATCCGAGCTGCCACCGTGGCCGAGCATCGTCAGCTGCAGCGGGCAGCCCTCCTGGACGCTGCCCGCGCCCTTCTCACCGAGGGTGGCATGGAGGCCCTGACTTTCCCCGCGCTCGCGTCACGCACCGGGCTGGCGCGCTCCTCGGTCTACGAGTACTTCCGCTCCCGCGCCGCCGTGGTCGAGGCGCTCTGCGAGGTGGACTTCCCGCTCTGGGCGGCCGAGATCGAGGCCGGGATGGCGAGCTGCGACACCGCCGCCGAGCGGATCGAGGCGTATGTCCGGGGCCAGCTGGCGTTGGCCGCCGACCCGAGGCACCGCGCGGTCGTGGCCATCTCGGCCCTGGAGCTGGACGAGGCCGCGCGCGAGCGCATCCGAGCGGCACACGGCCGACTCGTCGGTCCGGTCGTCCAGGCGCTGGAGGAACTCGGTCACGAGCAGCCCCGGCTGGCTGCGGCGCTGTTGCAGGGGATCGTGGAGGCGGCCGTCCGCCGGGCCGAGCAGCCGGCCGGGGGAGACCGCCCGGGGTGCCCGACTGAGGCCACCGCCACCGAGACCTCCCGGGCCATCGCCGACGCCGCCGTCGCCCTGGCGCTGCACGGCCTCTCCCGGACCTGAGTCGCTGGCCGAGCCTGAGCCGCCGACCGGGTCTGGGCTCGCCCGCCCCGGCTGGCCGCCGTCCACACCGCCCAGCGGCAGCAGCCGCGCCGCGCCGACGCCGAGCAGGGCCAGTGGGTCGAGGTACCGGTGCCCGCGCAGCAGCCCCCAGTGCAGGCAGTCCCTGGTGCCGCAGTGCCGTCCGTCGGAGCTGAGCCGCCCGATCACCTGGCCGGTGGAGACGGCGGTACCGGGCGGGAGGGTGCCGATGACCGGCAGGTATGTCGTGCGGAGCGCGGGCTCGCCGGATCCGGGGTGGGAGACGGTCACGACCGGCCGCCCCGCCACCAGCCCGGAGAACAGGACCACCCCGGCGGCGGCCGCCCGTACCTCGGCCCCGGGCTCGGCGGTAAGGTCCACTCCCCGGTGCCCGGCTGCCCAGGGCTTCGCCGGCGGCTCGAACCGTGCCAGCACGCCATCCGGCCCACCCACCAGCCAGGCCCGCGCCGCCGCGAGGCCCCCGCCACCTGCACCGGCCCCGCCACTCGGACCGACCCCGAAGCCTCCAGCGCCCCGAGGGCCCCGAGCGGCAAGGCCGACCGCGCCCGCGCTCCCCGGACACCCGAGCACCGCTGTCAGCACCACCGCCAGCGCCAGCGCCAGCACCCGCGCCGCCCCGGCGAGCGCGGCGACCACCCCCGGCGACCCCCGCGCTCCACCGCACACCCCATCGCGCGTCCCCGCGCGCATGCCATCGCGCAGCTCCCCACACACCTCACCGCACCCAGTCATGCGCCGAGGCTCCTGCTGGTGCCCGCCCCGCACCACCCCCTTTCAAAAATCTGTGGACAAAACCCCCACTCCCGGCCGCCATCCCTCAGACGGGTGTACGGATCCCGCCATCCGGTGTACAACCGGCATGCGGGCACCGATCCGCGGGCAGGCAGCCGACCAGCACCCACCCGGCGCGCACGGCCCGTGCCGCCGCCCCGGACCAGAAGCCGTCCGCGAGTCCGGCCCCGGGCCATCCCCGACCATCCCCGGGCCGCACCCAGGCCGCACCCAGGCCGCACACGGGCCGCCCGCAGGCCGTCCGCTGCCCTGCGACGCTCGTGAAGTCGCTCGCCGCTCGGCGCTTCCCGTACACTTCACACGCGACCCGGTCCACTGGGTCGACTTCGCACGCCCCGCCACCGGTGGTCGGACGCGGTTCTCCGCGGCCCCGCCAGGTGCGAGTGCCGCTCGGTCCGCCGAGCCCGACCGGTCCCCGGACCGAGCGGGTGGAAGCGGCTCGGCACGTTCGGGGCGTCAGGCGTGGCTGTCACCTGGCTGCCACGGACAAAACCGAGCCTGACCCGGCCGTGGGCGAACGCCCGAGGGGAACCCCCGAGGGAACGCCGCAGCCGGGCCGTAACACCTGAGGAGCACGGCAATGGCCGTCGTCACGATGCGGGAGCTGCTGGAGAGCGGCGTCCACTTCGGTCACCAGACCCGCCGCTGGAACCCGAAGATGAAGCGCTTCATCATCACCGAGCGCAACGGCATCTACATCATCGACCTGCTGCAGTCGCTGAACTACATCGACCGCGCCTTCGAGTTCATCAAGGAGACCGTTGCCCACGGCGGCAGCGTCCTCTTCGTCGGCACGAAGAAGCAGGCCCAGGAGGCCATCGCCGAGCAGGCCACCCGCGTGGGCATGCCCTACGTGAACCAGCGCTGGCTCGGCGGCATGCTGACCAACTTCTCGACCGTCTACAAGCGTCTGCAGCGCCTCAAGGAGCTCGGCGAGCTGGACTTCTCGGACGTGGCCGGCTCCGGCCTCACCAAGAAGGAGCTCCTGGTCCTCCAGCGCGAGCACGACAAGCTGGAGAAGACCCTCGGCGGTATCCGCGACATGCAGCGCGTTCCCAGCGCCGTCTGGATCGTGGACACCAAGAAGGAGCACATCGCGGTCGGCGAGGCCCGGAAGCTCAACATCCCGGTCGTCGCCATCCTCGACACCAACTGTGACCCGGACGAGGTCGACTACAAGATCCCGGGCAACGACGACGCGATCCGCTCCGTCACCCTGCTGACCCGCGTGATCGCCGACGCCGTGGCCGAGGGCCTGAAGGCCCGCGCCGGTGTCGCCAAGGGCGACGCCAAGGCCGAGCCGGGCGCCGACCAGCCGCTGGCCGACTGGGAGAAGGACCTCATCGAGGGCGAGAAGAAGGCCGACGAGGCCGCCCCCGCCGCCGAGGCCGAGGCCGCCCCCGCCGCCGAGGCGCCGGCCGAGCAGGCCTGACGTACCAAGGGTGAGGGGCACCGGCCGGTACCAAGCCGGCAGGTGCCCCTCTCTCCCGCGCCGGGACCGAACCACCGGTCCCGGCGCCACCCCACGCAGACACGCGAGACGCGAGAAGAGATTCACACCATGGCGAACTTCACCGCCGCGGACGTCAAGAAGCTCCGTGAGCTCACCGGCGCCGGCATGATGGACTGCAAGAAGGCCCTGGACGAGGCCGAGGGCAACGTCGAGAAGGCCGTCGAGCTCCTGCGCATCAAGGGCCAGAAGGGCGTTGCCAAGCGCGAGGGCCGTGACGCCTCCAACGGCGCCGTCGCCGCGCTGATCGCCGAGGACAAGAAGTCCGGCGTCCTGGTCGAGCTGAACTGCGAGACCGACTTCGTCGCCAAGGGTGACAACTTCGTCAAGGTCGCCGACGCGATCGCCGCCCACGTCGCCAAGTCCGCCCCGGCCGACCTGGACGCCGCCCTGGCCTCCGAGATCGAGCCCGGCAAGACCGTCCAGCAGTTCGTGGACGAGGCCAACGCGACCCTGGGCGAGAAGATCGTCTTCCGTCGCTTCGCGCAGTTCGACGGTGACGGCTTCGTCGCTGTCTACCTGCACAAGACCAGCCCCGACCTGCCGCCGGCTGTCGGCGTCCTGGTCGAGCTGGACAAGGAGAACGCCGAGGTCGCCAAGGACGTCGCGCAGCACATCGCCGCCTTCGCGCCGAAGTTCCTGTCCCGCGACGAGATCCCGGCCGAGGTCCTGGAGAGCGAGGCCCGCGTCGCCGAGGCCACCGCTCGCGAGGAGGGCAAGCCCGAGGCCGCTCTGGAGAAGATCGTCCAGGGCCGCGTCACCGGCTTCGTCAAGGAGAACGCCGCCCTGGAGCAGGCGTTCGCCAAGGACAACAAGAAGACCGTCGCCAAGGTCCTCGAGGAGAATGGCGTCACCCTCAAGCGCTTCGCCCGCTTCCGCGTCGGCGCCTGAGTCACGTTCCACCTGGTCCCCGGCCCCCTTAGGCTGGGAACCGCCCCCGCCCGCTGACCAGGGCGGGCGGAACGCCGAACGGGCTCACCCAGCGCCAACCGTCCATGGGCGGGCCGCTTCGGCACCATGAACGACGAGGAGGCCATTGCCGTGCAGGACACCGAACCGGTTCCCGCGGCAGTGGCCTCCTCGCGTGTACGCGCAGGCCGGGTACCCGCACACCCAGGCCTGTGAGCCAGCAGGTGCAAAAAGGAGAAGTCCATGCAGGAGACGCAGGAGACCGCGCAGGACCCCCAGGCGGGCTCGCGCCGCCGGGTGCTGCTCAAGCTGTCCGGTGAAGCCTTCGCCGGTGGCGGCGGGCTCGGCGTCGACCCGGACGTCGTGCACGCGATCGCCCGGGAGATCGCCACGGTCGTCCGCGCCGGCACCGAGGTCGCGGTGGTTATCGGCGGCGGCAACTTCTTCCGGGGCGCCGAGCTGCAGGTCCGCGGCATGGACCGGGCCCGCTCGGACTACATGGGCATGCTCGGCACCGTCATGAACTGCCTGGCGCTGCAGGACTTCCTGGTCAAGGAGGGCATCGAGACCCGGGTCCAGACCGCCATCACCATGGGTCAGGTGGCCGAGCCGTACCTGCCGCTGCGGGCCGTCCGGCACCTGGAGAAGGGCCGTGTGGTGATCTTCGGCGCCGGTATGGGCATGCCGTACTTCTCCACCGACACCACGGCCGTCCAGCGCGCCCTGGAGATCCACGCCGACGTCCTGCTGATGGGCAAGAACGGCGTGGACGGCGTCTACGACTCCGACCCGCGGACCAACCCCGACGCGGTCAAGTTCGACGCGCTGGAGTACTCCGAGGTCATCGCGCGCGACCTCAAGGTCGCCGACCTCACCGCGATCACGCTGTGCAAGGACAACAACCTCCCGATGCTGGTCTTCGAACTGCTGGCGGAGGGCAATATCGCGCGTGCGGTGAAGAGTGAGAAGATCGGCACACTCATCAGCCAGGATTCCGTCCGGGCCTGAGCAGCAACCAGCCGTACGGGACGGCGTCCGCCGCGACCGGCCCCGATGCCGACACCGGTCGGGACAACAGCAGATGAACCGGACAGGGAGACCACAGTGATCGAAGAGACCCTCCTCGAGGCCGAGGAGAAGATGGAGAAGGCCGTTTCCGTCGCCAAGGACGACCTCGCGGCCATCCGCACCGGCCGTGCGCACCCGGCGATGTTCGCCAAGATCGTCGCCGAGTACTACGGCGCCGTGACGCCGATCAACCAGCTGGCCTCGTTCTCGGTGCCGGAGCCCCGGATGGCGGTCGTCTCGCCGTTCGACAAGACCGCCCTGAAGGCGATCGAGCAGGCGATCCGCGACTCCGACCTGGGCGTCAACCCGTCGAACGACGGCTCCATCATCCGGGTGGTGCTGCCCGAGCTGACCGAGGAGCGCCGCCGGGAGTTCATCAAGATCGCCCGCACCAAGGGCGAGGACGCCAAGGTCTCGATCCGTTCGGTGCGCCGCAAGGCCAAGGACGCCATCGACAAGCTGGTGAAGGACGGCGAGGTCGGCGAGGACGACGGCCGTCGCGGTGAGAAGGAGCTCGACGACACCACGGCCAAGTACGTGGCCCTGGTCGACGAGCTGCTGAAGCACAAGGAAGCCGAGCTGCTCGAGGTCTGATGAACGACGCCCCTGACGCCCCTGGCTACTGGGGCCCGTCCGACCAGCAGTTCCAGCCCTACCGCCCGGCGCCGCAGCCGCAGGCACCCCGGCCGTCGGCCCAGCCGGCGCCGGGGTACGGCGAGCACCCGGCGCCGGTCCAGGGTCAGCCCGTCCAGGGTCACCCCGTCCACGGACACGGTGCCCAGGGGCACCCCGGTCAGGCCCCCCACCGGGGCGTGGCGGGCGCTGCCCCGGGCGGCCCCGACCTCCGTTCGGATCACTCGCAGCAGTCTCCGGTGTACTGGGGCGGCGACGCGGAGGAGACTCAGGTCATGCCTCCCGTCCCGGCCGACCCGGGCCCGCAGCCCGGTGCGCCCGACCGCAGCGGCGACTACGGCGCCCACGGCCCCGACCGCGGCGCCCACGGCCCCGACCGCGGCGCCCACGGCCCCGGCCGCGGCGTCCACGGCTCCGACCGCGGCGTCCACGGCTCGGACCGCGGCGCCGGCCCGGGCCCGGCGGCACCGCACGGGCCGGCCGCCCCCGGGCAGCCTGCGGCGCAGGGCCGGCCGGGCGGTGGCCCGCTGTTCCGGGACGAGCGGCCCGGAACGGTCCAGCCGGGCGTGACGGAGACGGTCGTGCTGCGCGCGATAGCCGACGACGCCACCCCCGCCCCCGCCCCCGGCGCCCAGCCGCACCCGGGGGCTCCGGTGCATCCCGCGCCGCCGCAGAGTCACCGGCCGGCCGGGCAGCCCCACTTCGTGCCGTCGTCCCACCCAGGGCAGGAGACTTCCGTGGCCGCCCAGCCCGCCCCGCAGCCGGAGCCGCGCAAGCAGCGCGGCGGCCGTAACCTCCAGGCCGCCATAGGCGTGGGAGTCGGTCTCGGGGCGGTGATCGTCGCCTCGCTGTTCGTGGTGAAGGCGTTGTTCCTGGTCGTCGTGATGGCCGCGGTCGCGGTCGGCGTCTGGGAGCTGACCAGCCGGCTCTCCGAGCGCAAGGAGATCAACGCGCCGCTGGTCCCGCTGGTGGTGGGCGGCGTCGCCATGGTGGCCACCGGCTACTGGTCCGGGGTCCAGTGGGCCGCGGCCTCGCTCGCGCTGACCGGGCTCGCGGTGATGGTCTGGCGGATGGCCGGACCGCCCGAGAACTACCTGCGGGACATAACGGCCGGGGTGTTCACCGCCTTCTACGTGCCGTTCCTGGCCACCTTCGTGGCCATGATGCTGGCGGCCGACGACGGCCCCCAGCGGATCGTGCTCTTTCTGATCGTCACGATCTGCAGCGACACCGGCGCCTACGCCGTGGGCTACAAGTTCGGCCGGAACAAGCTGGCGCCGACGATCAGCCCCGGCAAGACCCGCGAGGGCCTGGCCGGCGGCATCGGCCTGTCGATGCTGGCGGGCGCCGTGCTGATGCAGCTGATCATCGACGGCGGCAGCTGGTGGCAGGGCCTGATCCTGGGCGGCTGCGCGGCGGTCACCGCGACCCTGGGCGACCTGGGCGAGTCGATGATCAAGCGCGACCTCGGGATCAAGGACATGGGCACGCTGCTGCCCGGCCACGGCGGCATCATGGACCGGCTGGACTCGCTGCTGCCGACCGCCCCGGTGGTCTGGCTGCTGCTGGCCGCCTTCGTCGGCAGCTGACCGGGCCCGGTACGAGCGCTCACCGTGAGGGCCCCGGACGCCCGGCGTCCGGGGCCCTCACGCGTCTGCGACACTGGATGGACCATGCCTAAGCCCGGAGAACTCACGTTTGTCGCGCCGCGCGGCGCCAAGCCCCCGCGACACCTCGCCGACCTCAGCCCCGCCGAGCGCAAGGAGGCCGTCGCCGAGCTGGGCGAGCAGCCGTTCCGCGCCAAGCAGCTCTCCAACCACTACTTCGGCCGGATGTCGAACGACCCGGCGAGCTGGACGGACATCCCGGCCGCCAGCCGGGAGAAGCTCACCGAGAGCCTGCTGCCCGAGCTGATGTCGGTGGTGCGGCACGTCTCCTGCGACGACGACGCCACGCGCAAGACGCTCTGGAAGCTGTTCGACGGCACCCTCGTCGAGTCGGTGCTGATGCGCTACCCGGACCGGGTCACCATGTGCATCAGCTCGCAGGCGGGCTGCGGCATGAACTGTCCGTTCTGCGCCACCGGCCAGGCCGGGCTGACCCGCAACCTGTCCACCGCCGAGATCGTCGAGCAGATCGCCGCCGGGATGCGCGCGCTCAAGGCCGGCGAGATCCCGGGCGGCGAGGCGCGGCTGTCGAACGTGGTCTTCATGGGCATGGGCGAGCCGCTGGCCAACTACAACCGGGTGCTGGCCGCGATCCGCCGGCTGACCGACCCGGCTCCGGACGGCTTCGGCCTGTCCCAGCGCGGCATCACCGTCTCCACGGTCGGACTCGTCCCGGCGATGAACCGGCTGGCGGACGAGGGCCTCAGCTGCCGCCTGGCGCTGTCGCTGCACGCCCCGGACGACGAGTTGCGCGACGAGCTGGTCCCGGTGAACACCCGGTGGAAGGTCGACGAGGTACTGGACGCCGCGTGGAACTACGCGGAGAAGTCCGGCCGCCGGATCTCCATCGAGTACGCGCTGATCAAGGACATCAACGACCAGGCCTGGCGCGCGGACCTGCTCGGCCGACTGATCAAGAACCACCGGGTTCACGTCAACCTGATCCCGCTGAACCCGACCCCGGGCTCGAAGTGGACGGCCTCGCGGCCCGAGGACGAGCGCGAGTTCGTCCGCCGGCTCCAGGCGCACGGCGTACCGACGACCGTCCGCGACACCCGCGGCCAGGAGATCGACGGCGCCTGCGGCCAGCTCGCCGCGGCCGGCTGAGCCCCGCCGCAGCTGAGCTCCAGCGCGAAGGCGGCGGCCACCCGGGAAGGCGCTGTCCCGGGAGGCCGCCCGTGGGTGCTGGACCGGGGAGGCCGCCCGCGAGGCCGGTAGCGCCGGAGCCCGCTACCGCAGCCCGGCCGCCGCCAGCGCCGCGGTGGCCCCGCCGGTCAGCAGCAGCGTGGTGCCGACCGCCAGGGTGCGCAGCGCGACCGCGCCGAACAGCAGCCGCGGCGCGGTGCCGAGGCGCAGCAGCGCGTCGGTGACCTCGCGGCGGTCGGTGCGGACCTCGGCCAGCCGGGAGACCACCGCGGCGGCCGCGCAGCCGAGCACCAGGCAGGCCTCGACGGCGGGCAGCGCGTCGGCGCTGTCGGGCGTGCCGATCCAGTAGCGGATGGTGGTGAGCACCAGCGCGACGACGAGGGTGAGGACGGCCAGCGGCGGGCCGAGGCGCCGGGCCTGGGCGGTGAGGCCGCGGCCGGCGAGCAGCCGCAGCGGGGTGGGCCGGCCCAGGGCGAGCAGCCGCCCGGTCCAGGCGAGCAGTGGTCCGGTGAGCAGCGCCAGGCCGAGGGCGCTGGCGGCCCAGCCGCCGAGGGCGGCGGTGCTGGTCGTGCCGAGTCCGGCAGGCAGGTGGATCGGGCGGCCGTCGGCGGCGGCTCCGGGCCGCAGCGCGATGAGTTCGAGCGCGGCGCCGATCACCACCAGGCCGATCGGCAGGGCGATCCGCCAGGCACCGAAGCCGCTGGGGGACGGGGTGCGGCTGCCGGGCAGGGCGTCGGGGACGGGTACCGCGCAGGCGGCGGCGATGCCGGCGGTGAGCGGCACCAGGGCGAGCAGGGTGACGGGCGCGGCCGCCGGCAGCGGCACGCCCATGCCGAGGTCGGGGGCGAGCGAGGGCCCGGCGATGTCGTTGCGCAGCACCAGGAAGAGCAGCAGGGTGAGCAGGCTGCCGAGGGCGCAGGCGAGGGCGATCTCGCCGGCGATCAGGGTGCGGATCCGGCGGGAGCCGGCTCCGGCGGCGGTGAGGCCGGCGATCCGTTCGGGCCGGCGGGCGGGCACCGAGCGGGCGGCGACGGCGGCGAACCAGGCGACGGCGGCCAGCGGCGGCAGGCACCACAGCAGCCGCACCAGCGCGCCGGTGTCGCCGAGCGGGTCGCTCAGCGCCCGGCCGAGGGAGCGCAGCAGGAAGGCGGCGACGACGGCGGAGGCCAGGGCGGTGAGCAGCCAGCGGCCGAGGTCGGGCACCCGGTAGCCCCGGGCCAGACGGAGGTAGAACACGTCGACTCTTTCAGCGGCTGGGCGTCGTCAGCGGCGGACGGCCGAGACGGCGGACGCACCGTTCGTCCCCGGGGCGGTGCCGCGCGGGACGGGGGCGGCGGGGGCGGTGAGCCGTCCGTCGACGAGGGCGACGGCGCGGTCCGCGAACCGGACGAGCTCGGGGTCGTGGGTGGCCAGGACGAGGGTGAGCTGGTGCGAGCGGGCCGCGCTGGTCAGTATCCGCAGGACCTGGTCGGCGGCCTCGCGGTGCAGCGGGGCGGTGGGGTCGTCGGCGAAGACGACGGTCGGCAGCGGGGCGAGGGCGCGGGCCACGGCGATCCGCTGGCGCTGGCTCTGGACCAGCCGGTCGGGGCGGTGGCGGCCGATCTCGCCGACGTCGAGGCGCTCCAGCCACTCGTCGGCGGCGGTGTAGGCGGCCTTGTTGCCGGCCCCGGCGAGCAGCAGGGGCAGGGCGACGTTCTCACGGGCGGTCAGTTCGGGGACGAGGTGGGGCTCGGAGCCGACGAAGCCGAAGCGGTCGCGGCGCAGCCGTTCGCGGCCGGCCCGGCCGAGGGTGTGCACGGGGGCGCTGTTGAACCAGACCTCGCCGTCGTCGACCGGGAGTTGGGCGGAGAGGCAGCCGAGCAGGGTGCTCTTGCCGGAGCCGCGGGGGCCGGTGACGGCGAGCACCTCGCCCTCGCGGACGCCGATCGAGATGCCGCGCAGCGCGGGGGTGCCGTAGTGGGACTTGACGATCCCCCGGGCCCACAGCACGTCGTTGTCAGGCGGTGCCGCTGACATGAGGTTTCCATCCTGGGTGGCCGCAGGGATATGACAGTCGTCAGATTAGAACGACTGGGACCTGGCGCGGTTGCGGCGCACTGGGCCATCACGGGCAAATCACCCGCATTCAGGCATGTTTGGTCGTGCGACTGTGATGTCGCGGAGGGATGCGGACGCCGAAGGGCGGCCCCGCGGGGAGCGGGGCCGCCCTTCGGCGGAGGGTGGGGAAGAGGGCTCAGGGGGTCAGAGCTTCGCCCACGCGTCGGTGAGGCTGGTCCGCAGGATCTGCTCGATCTCGTCGAAGGTCGACTGGTCGGAGATCAGCGGCGGGGCCAGCTGGACGACCGGGTCGCCGCGGTCGTCGGCACGGCAGTACAGGCCGTTGTCGAAGAGGGCCTTGGAGAGGAAGCCGTAGAGCACGCGCTCGGTCTCGTCCTCGTTGAAGGTCTCCTTGGTGACCTTGTCCTTCACGAGCTCGATGCCGTAGAAGTAGCCGTTGCCGCGGACGTCGCCGACGATCGGCAGGTCGCGCAGCTTGCTGAGGGTGCTCAGGAAGCGCGACTCGTTGTCGAGCACGTGCTGGTTCAGGCCCTCGCGCTCGAAGATGTCGAGGTTGGCGAGCGCCACGGCCGAGGAGACCGGGTGGCCGGCGAAGGTGTAGCCGTGCAGGAAGGTGTTGTCGCCCTTGTAGAACGGCTCGGCGATGCGGTCCGAGATGATCGTGGCGCCGATCGGGGAGTAGCCCGAGGTCATGCCCTTGGCGCAGGTGATCATGTCCGGCACGTAGCCGAACTTGTCGGCGCCGAACATGGTGCCCAGGCGGCCGAAGGCGCAGATGACCTCGTCCGAGACCAGCAGCACGTCGTGGCGGTCGCAGATCTCGCGCAGGCGCTGGAAGTAGCCGGGCGGCGGCGGGAAGCAGCCACCGGCGTTCTGCACCGGCTCGACGAAGACGGCGGCGACGGTCTCGGGGCCCTCGAAGAGGATGGCCTCCTCGACCTGGTCGGCGCACCAGCGGCCGTACGCCTCGGGGTCGACGGTGCCGTCGGGGCCCTCGAGGTACTGCGGGGCGCGGTAGATGTTGGTGTTCGGGGCCTTGTGGGTGCCCGGCACCAGCGGCTCGAACGGGGCCTTCAGGCCCGGCAGGCCGGTGATCGACAGCGCGCCCTGCGGGGTGCCGTGGTAGGCGATGGCGCGGGAGATGACCTTGTACTTGGTCGGCTTGCCGATCAGCTTGAAGTACTGCTTGGCGAGCTTCCAGGCGGTCTCGACGGCCTCGCCGCCGCCGGTGGAGAAGAAGACCTTGTTCAGGTCGCCCGGGGCGTAGTTGGCCAGGCGCTCGGCCAGCTCGACGGCCTTGGGGTGCGCGTAGCTCCAGATCGGGAAGAACGCGAGTTCCTTGGCCTGCTTGGCGGCGACCTCGGCGAGCTCGGTGCGGCCGTGACCGGCCTGCACGACGAACAGGCCGGCCAGGCCGTCGATGTACTTCCGGCCCTTGTCGTCCCAGATGTACGTGCCCTCGCCCTTGACGATGGTCGGCACGGGGGAGTTCTCGTACGACGACATGCGGGTGAAGTGCATCCACAGGTGGTCGTAGGCGGTCTTGGAAAGGTCCTTCTGCGCCGGGTCGGCTGTCATCGGGTGCCCCAGGTGTAGGTCTGTTTCCGGAGCTTCAGGTAAACGAAGCTCTCGGTGCTCCGCACGCCGGGAAGCGCGCGGATGCGCTTGTTGATCATTTCGAGCAGGTGCTCGTCGTCCTCGCAGACCAGTTCGGCCAGGAGGTCGAACGAGCCTGCGGTGCAGACGACGTAGTCGACCTCGTCGAGGGCGGCCAGCGCGTCGGCGACGGGCTCGATGTCGCCCTCGACCCGGATGCCGACCATCGCCTGCCGGGTGAAGCCGACGGTGAGCGGGTCCGTGACGGCGACGATCTGCATCACGCCCTGGTCGAGCAGCTTCTGGACGCGCTGCCGCACGGCCGCCTCCGACAGGCCGACGGCCTTGCCGATGGCGGCGTACGGGCGTCGCCCGTCCTCCTGGAGCTGCTCGATGATCGCCTTGGAGGCGGCATCGAGGGGAACGCTCGCGTTCCGGTCGCGGTTGGCCACGCCGCCACTGTGCCTGATCGCTCCGTCGTTCGCAAGCCTGGAAACTGCTGATTTCGTCGCGATCTTGGAAATCGCATGCGGATTTCATTGCGCATCGGGGGTCAGGCTGTCGATCACGGCAGTCTTCCGGCTACTCTGGCACCGTACGCGCGCGCCCCCGCAGGACGGCGCGCGTTCCGCCACCAGTGGACCGCGCCGCTTCGGGCCCGGCCACTCGGCGCCCCCTTCGTCGGCCGGACCCGCCGACGTACCATGGCGCCGGAATCTGCAATGCCGCAGGCCCATCCCGAGGAGAGACCCGTGAGCGACCTTCGCACGCTGCGCAACTACATCAACGGTGAGCTCGTCGACGCGGCTGACGGCCGCACGCTCGACATCGTCGACCCGACCACCGGCGAGGTGTACGCGACGTCGCCGCTGTCCGGTGCCGCTGACGTGGACGCGGCGATGGCCGCGGCCGCCGCCGCGTTCCCGATCTGGCGCGATGCCACCCCCAGCACCCGGCAGAAGCTGCTGCTCAAGATTGCCGACGCGGTCGAGGCCCGGGCCGACGAGATCGTCGACGCCGAGGTGCGCAACACCGGCAAGCCCCGCGCGCTGACCCTCTCCGAGGAGATCGGCCCGATGGTGGACCAGATCCGCTTCTTCGCCGGTGCCGCCCGCCTGCTGGAGGGCAAGGCCGCGGGTGAGTACATGGACGGGATGACCTCGATCGTCCGCCGCGAGCCGGTCGGCGTCTGTGCCCAGGTCGCGCCGTGGAACTACCCGATGATGATGGCCGTGTGGAAGTTCGCCCCGGCCATCGCCGCGGGCAACACCGTGGTGCTGAAGCCCTCCGACACCACCCCGGCCTCCACCGTGCTGCTGGCCGAGATCATCGGCGGCATCCTCAAGGAGATGGACCTGCCGGCCGGCGTCTTCAACGTCATCTGCGGTGACCGCGAGACCGGCAGGCTGATGGTCGAGCACAAGACCCCGGCGATGGCCTCCATCACCGGTTCGGTCCGGGCCGGCATCCAGGTCGCCGAGTCGGCCTCCAAGGACGTCAAGCGCGTCCACCTGGAGCTGGGCGGCAAGGCCCCGGTCGTGGTGTTCGAGGACGCCGACATCGCCGAGGCCGTCGAGGGCATCTCGGTGGCGGGCTACTTCAACGCCGGCCAGGACTGCACCGCCGCCACCCGCGTGCTGGTGCACGAGTCGATCCACGACGCCTTCGTCGAGGCGCTGGCCAAGGCCGCGGCCGAGACCAAGACCGGCGGCGTGGACGACGAGGACGTGCTGTACGGCCCGCTGAACAACGCCAACCAGCTGAAGCAGGTCGCCGGCTTCATCGAGCGGCTGCCCGCCCACGCCAAGGTCGAGGCCGGCGGCCACCAAGTCGGCGACAAGGGCTACTTCTACGCCCCGACCGTCGTCTCTGGCCTTCGGCAGGACGACGAGATCATCCAGAACGAGGTCTTCGGCCCGGTCATCACCGTGCAGAAGTTCAGCGACGAGGAGCAGGCCGTCGAGTACGCCAACGGCGTCGAGTACGCGCTGGCCTCCTCGGTGTGGACCAAGGACCACGCCCGCGCCATGCGGATGTCGCGCCGCCTGGACTTCGGCTGCGTCTGGATCAACACCCACATCCCGCTGGTGGCCGAGATGCCGCACGGCGGCTTCAAGAAGTCCGGCTACGGCAAGGACCTGTCGTCCTACGGCTTCGAGGACTACACCCGCGTCAAGCACGTCATGACGGCCATCTGAGCCCCCGGCGGTCCATGACCGCCGAGCGCGGTACGCGCGCGAGCCGGCCCGGCTCCGGCCGCAGGCGTCGTACCGGTCGTACGAACTGACAACGGGCCCGGGGCTTTCCGCCCCGGGTCCGGTGCCTTTGCACCCTGTCGACGGATCGCGCGACCGGCTGACAGGATGAACCTGCACTTCGCGCGCGGCCCGCCCTAGCCTTACCGGCATGAGCATCCCCACCGCTGACTCAGCTGCCGGCCAGGCCGTCAAGGCCACCGACCGCGCGCACGTCTTCCACTCGTGGTCCGCCCAGGCGCTGATCGACCCCCTCGCGGTGGCCGGTGCCGAGGGCTCGTACTTCTGGGACCACGACGGCAACCGCTACCTCGACTTCTCCTCGCAGTTGGTCAACACCAACATCGGCCACCAGCACCCGAAGGTGGTCGCCGCGATCCAGGAGCAGGCGGCGAAGCTCTGCACCATCGCCCCCGGCTTCGCGGTCGAGCCGCGCAGCGAGGCCGCCCGGCTGATCGCCGAGCGCACGCCCGGCGACCTGGACAAGATCTTCTTCACCAACGGCGGCGCCGAGGCCAACGAGAACGCCATCCGGCTGGCCCGGCTGCACACCGGCCGGCAGAAGGTGCTGTCCACCTACCGCTCCTACCACGGCGCCACCGCCAACGCGATCGCGCTCACCGGCGACCCCCGGCGCTGGGCCAACGAGACCGGTGTCTCCGGGGTGGTGCACTTCTGGGGCCCGTACCCGTACCGGTCCAACTTCCACGCCGAGAACGAGGCGCAGGAGTGCGAGCGGGCGCTGGAGCACCTGGAGCAGGTGATCGCGTTCGAGGGACCGGGCACGGTCGCGGCGGTCATCCTGGAGACGGTGGTCGGCACCGCGGGCATCCTGATCCCGCCGGCGGGGTACCTGGCCGGGGTCCGGGAGATCTGCGACCGCTACGGCATCGTGTTCATCCTGGACGAGGTGATGGCCGGCTTCGGGCGCACCGGCGAGTGGTTCGCCGCCGACCACTGGGGCGTCACCCCGGACCTGCTGACCTTCGCCAAGGGCGTCAACTCCGGTTACGTGCCGCTGGGCGGCGTGGCGATCAGCGCCGAGATCGCCGCCACCTTCGCCGAGCGCCCCTTCCCCGGCGGGCTCACCTACTCCGGGCACCCGCTGGCCTGCGCCTCGGCCGTGGCCACCATCAACGCCATGGCCGAGGAGGGCATCGTCGAGAACGCCAAGCACATCGGCGAGACGGTGCTCGGTCCCGGCCTGCGCGAACTGGCCGAGCGGCACCCCTCGATCGGCGAGGTGCGCGGTCTGGGCGTGTTCTGGGCGCTCGACCTGGTGAAGGACCGGGCGACCCGCGAGCCGCTCGTCCCGTACAACGCCGCCGGCGCCGCCAACGCACCGATGGCCGAGCTGGCCGCCGCCTGCAAGCAGCGCGGGCTCTGGCCGTTCGTCAACATGAACCGCTTCCACGTCGTCCCGCCGTGCACCGTCACCGAGGAGGAGGCCAAGACGGGCCTCGCGGTGCTGGACGAGGTGCTGTCGCTGACCGACGCGCACACTGTCTGACGTACACCAGGACGGCCCCGGGCACCCGTGTCGTGCGTGCCCGGGGCCGTCCCACGCTCCGGAAGGCCCTCCATGCCCAGCAGCACCACCCTGACCCGCCGTTCGCCCGCCCCGCGATCCCTGCGCCGACGTTCCGTGCTCGGCGGGGCCGCACTGCTCGGGGCCGGCACGCTGACCGGCTGCGGGATCCCGTCCGCGTACGTCGCCGAGGACCGCCGCTCGGCGCCGGACCGTTCGGAGAGCGACAAGCGGCTCGCCTTCTCCAACTGGACGCAGTACATCGACACCGACGACCAGGGCGGGCGCCCGACCCTGGACGCGTTCAGCGCACGGACCGGGATCGCGGTCACCTACACCGAGGACATCAACGACAACGACGAGTTCTTCGGCAAGATCAGCCCGGTGCTCACCCAGGGCGCCGACCCGGGCCGGGACCTGATGGTGATCAGCGACTGGATGGCCGGGCGGTACGTCTCGCTGGGCTGGGTGCAGGCCATGGACCGGGCCAACCTGCCCAACGTCACCGCCAACCTGGACCCCCAGCTCGCGAACCCGGCCTTCGACCCCGGGCGCCGGCGCAGCGTGCCCTGGCAGTCCGGGATCACCGGCATCGCGTACAACCGCAAGGCGCTCGGCCGGGAGATCAAGTCCACCGCCGACCTGTGGGCGCCCGACCTCAAGGGCCGGGTGACGCTGTTCGCCGGGCTGGACGAGGCGCTCGGGCTGCTGATGCTCTCCCAGGGCACGGACATCGCGAAGTTCGACGACGACGACGCGAACAGGGCGATGGACCTGGTGCAGAAGATGGTCGACACCGGCCACGTGCGCCGCTTCACCGGCAACGACTACACCAGCGACCTCGCCTCCGGCGCGGCGCTGGCCTGCCAGGCCTACTCCGGTGACGCCGTCCAACTCACCGCCGAGAACCCGGACATCGCCTTCGTGGTGCCCGAGGAGGGCGGCGAGCTGTGGGCGGAGAGCCTGATGATCCCCAACCGGGCGGTCCACAAGCGCAACGCCGAGCTGCTGATCGACTACTACTACCAGCCCGAGGTGGCCGCCGACCTCGCCGCGGCCGTCCAGTACATCTGCCCGGTGCCGGCCGCCCGTGACGTGCTGGCGGCCAGCGGCGACCAGGAGAAGGCCGAACTCGCCGAGAACCCGCTGGTCTTCCCGACCGAGGAGATGCGGGCCCGGCTGCACACGATGCGCGACGTCACCTCGGCGGAGCGCCCCGGGCTGCACAAGGTCTGGGGGCGGATCACCGGGGTGTGAGCGCGCTGCCGCGGTGCCGGACGGCGTCCGGTCACCGGGGAGCCATCCCAGGGCCTCAGCGCCGGACGGCGTCCAGGGCGAGCAGGGCGACGTGCAGGGAGAGGCAGGACTCGACCTGGTCGAGGTCGACGCCGAGGATCCGCTCGACCTTGTGCAGCCGGTCGTAGAAGGACGGCCGGGACAGGTGCGCGGCGTCGGCCGCCGCCGACTTGTTCCGGCCCTGTTCCAGGTAGATCCGCAGCATCTGCACCAACTGGCCGTTGTGCTCGGCGTCGTGGGCCAGCAGCGGGCCCAGCTCGCGTTCCACGTAGGTCTGCAGGCGGGCGTCGTCGCGCAGCAGGTGGAGCAGGCCCCGCAGCCGGACGTCGGGCAGCCGGTAGTAGGAGGCGGTGCGGCCGCCGGGCGCGTCGTGCAGGGCGGCGTCGGCGACCTGGGTGGCCTCCAGCAGGGTGCGCCGGGCGTCGCGGACCGAGCCGACCGAGGAGCCGACCGCGACCACCGGGCCTGCGGCGTCGGCGCCCTCCCGGCCGGCCTCCGCGGACATCCGGCGCAGGGCGGCCGAGAAGGAGTCCAGCGCCGCGTGCTCGTCCTGCTGGGTGCCGAGCGCGATCAGCAGGCCCACGCCGTCGTCGTCCAGCGCACCGACCAGTGCGGACAGCCGGCAGGCCCGTACGGCGTCGGCGGCCAGCTCGGTGAAGTCGCGCAACCGGGCCTGCGCCTCCAGCGCGGCCGGGATCGGCCCGCGGCGCTGGCGCAGCACCACCCCGACCAGCCGGCGGCCCTCCAGCGGGACACCGAGCGCCTGGGCGCGCAACGCCGCCTCGGAGACCGTCAGCGCGTGGGTGAGGATGCCGGAGAGCAGGGTGCGGTGGGTCTGCCGCTCCAGGCTCTCCCGGTCGCGCACCACCAGCCGGTTGAGCGCCAGCGCGGAGGCGCCGCGCTCCAGCAGCATGGCGTGCGGGTGCGGCTCTCCCCCGGGCAGCGGGCCCGGCTCCTGGACCAGGACCAGCCGGCCCCAGTCCTGGCCCCGCGCTCCGACGGTGGTCACCAGCCAGCCGCTGCGCGGATCGTGGCCGGTGCGACCGGGCGGACGGACCCCGCGCGAACGGCGCTCCCAGTCCTCCAGCAGCTCGGCCTCCGGCCGTCCGGCGGTGTCGTGGGCGAGCACCTGGTGGGCCAGGTTCTCCAGGACCACCGGCGCGCCCGCCATCCGGGCCACCTGGCGGATCACCTCGGACGGCTCCGCGCCCTCCACCACCAGCTCGTTGAACACCTGGTGGACCGACTCGGAGACCCGCAGCTGCTCCAGCTGGGCGTTGACCACCAGGGCGTGCACGGCCTCGGTGACGGCGACGAAGCGCACCTCGCGGCGGAGCGCGATCAGCGGCAGTCCGCGCTGCTCGGCGGCGTTCACCAGGGCCCGCGGCAGCGAGTCGAAGTAGCGCCGGCCGAACTCGACCACCAGCCCGGCCACCCCGACCTCGTCCAGGTCCCGGACGTAGCGGGCCAGGCCCTCGCGCTGCTCCGGCAGGGCGATGCCGGTGGTCAGCACCAGCTCGCCGCCCTGGAGCATCCCGGCGACGTCGGGCAGCTCGCTCACATGGACCCAGCGGACCGGCCGCTCCAGGCGGTCGGCGCCGGCCACCACCTGGGGCAGGCCGCGGCGCATCACCTCCAGGTCGAGTACGCGGGCGACGGTGGGGAGCATCGCGGGCCTCCTGGTGACGGCGGGGCTGGGGGAGCGGGGCGCCGGGGCGGCAGACGGTCAAGGTGTCAGGTGAATGATCCATCCTCCCGACGACCTGTCGCCCTGTCGCGGCCCTTGCACCCTGTAAGGCGCTTCGGCCGGGCGTTGGCGGAGTGACCCTTGTCACGCGCGGGCGACAACGGGCATGGTCAGCGGGTCAGCCGTGGCGGAAGACCGATCCCGCACAGGAATCCGTCGCGTAACCAGAAAGCAACAGCGGAATCCCTTGCCCACGACCCGCCGGACTGTCAGGATCGCGCAACCCCCAGTGACCGGCACGGCGGAGTCCGCTACCCGCGGAGCGCGACGCCGCCACGCGCAGTCGTCCCCACCGGCACTTGGAGGAACCAGATGGACCTGACCGATTTCGGCGCGGGCGCGCAGTACATCGCCGGCCGCCTGACCCGGGGCGGCGGCGAACCCTTCCAGGTCGTCAACCCCGCCGACGGCAGCGTGGTCGAGCAGGTGGCCCTGGCCACCGCCGCCGACGTGGACACCGCCGTCGCCGCCGCGAAGGCCGCGCTGCCCGGCTGGTCCCGCGCGACCCCCGGCGCGCGCTCCGAGGCGCTCACCCGGCTGGCCGCCGTCCTGGCCGACGCGGCACAGGACCTCGCCCGGATCGAGACCGCGCAGACCGGCAAGCCGGTCAAGCTGGCCACCGAGTTCGACGTGCCCGGCACCGTCGACAACGCCGCCTTCTTCGCCGGCGCCGCCCGCAACCTGGAGGGCAAGGCGGCCGGCGAGTACTCGGGCGACCACACCTCCTACGTGCGACGCGAGGCGATCGGCGTGGTCGGCTCGATCTCGCCGTGGAACTACCCGCTGCAGATGGCCGCCTGGAAGATCCTCCCGGCCGTGGCGGCGGGCAACACCATCGTGCTCAAGCCGGCCGAGCTGACCCCGCTGACCTCGCTGATGTTCGCCCGGGCCTGCACCGAGGCGGGCATCCCGGACGGCGTGGTCAACGTCGTCACCGGCGCCGGGCGCACGGCGGGCGAGCACCTGGTCGCGCACCCCGACGTCGCGATGGTCTCCTTCACCGGCTCCACCGGCGTCGGGAAGCGGGTCGCCGAGCTGGCCACCGCGAGCGTCAAGCGCACCCACCTCGAACTCGGCGGCAAGGCCCCCTTCGTGGTCTTCGACGACGCGGACCTGGACGCGGCGGTGCACGGCGCCGTCGCCGCCTCGCTGATCAACGGCGGCCAGGACTGCACCGCCGCCACCCGGGCCTACGTCCAGCGCCCGCTGTACGAGGCCTTCGTGGCCGGGGTGGCCGAGCTGTTCGCGACCGTCCGGATCGGCGACCCGCGCGATCACCGGACCGACCTCGGCCCGCTGGTCTCCTACGCCCACCGGGACCGGGTGGCCGGATTCGTGCAGCGCGCCCGCTCCTACGCCACCGTCGTCACCGGCGGCGCCGCGCCGGAGAAGGGCCACGACGGCACCGACCTCACCCGCGGTGCCTACTACGCGCCGACCCTGATCACGGGCGCGCCCCAGGACAGCGAGGTGGTCCAGGGCGAGGTCTTCGGCCCGGTGCTGGTCGTGCTGCCCTTCGACGGTGACGACGAGGGCCTTCGGCTGGCCAACGACACCCCGTACGGCCTGGCCGCCTCCGCCTGGACGGGCAACGTGCACCGCTCGCTGCGCGCCACCCGGGAGATCGCCGCCGGCTGCGTCTGGGTCAACGACCACATCCCGATCATCAGCGAGATGCCGCACGGCGGCTACAAGGCCTCCGGCTACGGCAAGGACATGTCCCAGTACTCGCTGGACGAGTACACCCAGGTCAAGCACGTCATGTTCGACACCACCGCGGTCGCCCGCAAGGACTGGCACCGCACCGTCTTCGGAGACAGATAACCCCTTCGGCAGGGTGCTCCCCCCACGCACCCTCCTTCCCCCAGGAGGCCCGTTCCATGGCGTTCAAGGCGTTCAACGAGCTCACCGACGGTCTGCCCGAACCCGTCCGCAAGGCCTGGGAACGCAGTCTGACCAGCGGTCGGGCCGCGGTCGGCCGCCGCACCCTGCTGCGCGCCGCCGCCCTCACCGCCGGAGCGGGCACCCTGGCCGCCTGCGGCATCCCGGCCGCCTCCAGGGCGACCGGCGACTCCACCGCGAACGCCGCCAAGGACCTCTCGGGGAGCGAGAAGGTGGTGAACTTCTCCAACTGGCCCCTCTACGTGGACACCGACGAGAAGGACAAGGAGAAGCACGGCACCCTGGAGGCCTTCACCGCCGCCACCGGCATCAAGGTCAACTACAACGAGGACGTCAACGACAACGTCGAGTTCTTCGGCAAGATCAAGCCGCAGCTCGCCTCCGGCCAGGACACCGGCCGCGACCTGATGGTGCTCACGGACTGGATGGCCGCCCGGCTGATCCGGCTCGGCTGGGCGCAGAAGCTCGACCCGGCGAACGTGACCACCGCGATCACCAACGTCGAGCCGCGGTTCCGCGCCCCGGACTGGGACCCGGGGCGGCTCTACTCCTACCCCTGGGCCGGCATCCAGGTCGTCGTCGCCTACAACCGGAAGGCGACCAAGGGGAAGGAGGTCACCAGCGTCTCCCAGCTGCTGGACGACCCCGAGCTGAAGGGCCGGGTCACCTTCCTGTCGGAGATGCGCGACAGCATCGGGATGGTCCTGCTGGACATGGGCAAGGACCCGGCGAAGTTCACCGCCGACGACTACGACGCCGCGATCGCCCGGGTGCAGAAGGCCGTCGACAGCAAGCAGATCCGCCGCTTCACCGGCAACGACTACGGCCAGGAACTGTCCTCCGGCGACATCGCGGCCTGCGTCGCCTGGGGCGGCGACCTGATCCAGCTGCGCGTGGACAACCCGGACATCGAGTTCGTCGTGCCCGAGCAGGGCTTCATCGCCTCGACCGACAACCTGCTGGTTCCGGCCAAGGCCCAGCACAAGACGAACGCGGAAAAGCTGATCGACTTCTACTATCAGCCGAAGATCGCGGCGCAGCTGGTCGCGGGCATCGGCTACGTCTCCGCCGTCGCGGGGATGAAGGACGAGCTCGCCTCCCTCGCCCCGGACAGCGCGGCCAACCCGCTGGTCGTACCCACCCCCGAGATGGCGGCCAAGGCACACGTGTTCCGCACGCTCACCGAGAGCGAGGAGAGCGACTTCGAGCAGAAGTTCTCCAAGCTCATCGGCGCCTGACCCCCACTCACGGCAGAGAAACCCAGGAAGACACCCATGACAGACCAGCTGCGCGACGCGGCCGGCGGCGACGTCCGCCTCACCGGCATCGGCAAGACCTACGGCTCCTTCACCGCCGTCCACCCGCTCGACCTGACCGTCCCCCAGGGCTCCTTCTTCGCCCTGCTCGGTGCCTCCGGCTGCGGCAAGACCACCACCCTGCGCATGATCGCCGGACTGGAGGAGCCCACCAGCGGCACCGTCCTGATCGGAGGCCAGGACGTCACCGCCCTGCCCCCGTACAAGCGCCCGGTGAACACCGTCTTCCAGAGCTACGCGCTCTTCCCGCACCTGGACATCTTCGAGAACGTCGCCTTCGGCCTGCGCCGGCGCGGGAAGAAGGACGTCAAGAAGCAGGTCGACGACATGCTGGAACTGGTCG
The DNA here is from genome assembly GCF_043202455.1 of Kitasatospora sp. NPDC048194. Lineage (NCBI taxonomy): Bacteria > Bacillati > Actinomycetota > Actinomycetes > Kitasatosporales > Streptomycetaceae > Kitasatospora > Kitasatospora sp. NPDC048194. The sequence goes on along the minus strand of NZ_JBIDAK010000033.1, from coordinate 7,569 downwards.
AGCTCGGCCAGTACGCCCGGCGCAAGCCCCACCAGCTCTCCGGCGGCCAGCAGCAGCGCGTCGCGGTCGCCCGCGCGCTGATCAACCACCCCCAGGTGCTGCTGCTGGACGAGCCGCTCGGCGCCCTCGACCTCAAGCTGCGCCGCCAGATGCAGCTGGAGCTCAAGCGGATCCAGACCGAGGTCGGCATCACCTTCGTGCACGTCACCCACGACCAGGAGGAGGCCATGACGATGGCCGACACCATCGCGGTGATGAACGGCGGCCGGGTCGAGCAGCTGGGCGCGCCCGCCGAGCTGTACGAGAACCCCGCCAGCACCTTCGTGGCCAACTTCCTCGGCCAGTCCAACCTGCTGCCCGCCGAGGTCACCGGCAGCGCCGGCGAGGACCTGCTGGTCACCGTGGGCGGCACCCGCCTCGCCGTGCCGAAGGCGCGCTGCGCCACCGACGCCAAGCGGGTCCACCTCGGCGTGCGCCCGGAGAAGATCACCATCACCCACGGCTCCGGGACGGTCTCCGACGGCCGCAACGCGCTGGCCGGCACCGTCGTCGACTCCAGCTTCATCGGCGTCTCCACCCAGTACCTGGTGCGCACCGACGGCGGCCAGGAGGTCACCGTCTTCGAGCAGAACATGGAGCGCGACGCCCGGATCGTCCCCGGCGCCGGGGTGCTCCTGCACTGGAACCCGGCGCACTCCTTCGCCCTGGACGCCTCGCAGGCGATCGACGCGGGCACCGCGGAGGAGGCCGCATGACCGCCGCCACCCCGGCCGCGCCGGCCCAGGCCGTCCCCCCGGGCCGCGAGCCGCTGCCCCCGGCGGAGCCGAAGCCCAGGCGCAGGCTCACGCCGTACTGGCTGCTGCTGCCCGGCATCGCCTGGCTGGTCGTCTTCTTCGCCGTGCCGATGGTGTACCAGGCGTCCACCTCGCTGCAGACCGGCTCGCTCGAGGCGGGCTTCAAGGTCACCTGGCACGTCTCGACCTACTGGGACGCCCTGGTCGAGTACAAGTGGCACTTCGTCCGCTCGTTCTCCTACGCGGCGATCGCCACCGTGCTCTGCCTGGCCATCGGCTACCCGCTCGCGTACACCATCGCCTTCAAGGCGAACCGGCGCTGGCGCAACGTCATCCTGATCCTGGTGATCGCGCCGTTCTTCACCAGCTTCCTGATCCGCACGCTGGCCTGGAAGACCATCCTGTCCGACGGCGGCCCGGTGGTCGGCGCGCTCGACACCCTGCACGTCCTGGACGTCACCAACGCGCTCGGCCTCACCTCCGGGGACCGGGTGCTGGCCACCCCGCTCGCCGTGGTCTGCGGCCTGACCTACAACTTCCTGCCGTTCATGATCCTGCCGCTGTACACCTCGCTGGAGCGGATGGACCCCCGGCTGCACGAGGCGGCCGGCGACCTCTACGCCCGGCCGTTCACCACCTTCCGCAAGGTCACCTTCCCGATCTCGCTGCCCGGCGTGGTCGCGGGCACCCTGCTCACCTTCATCCCCGCGTCCGGCGACTACATCAACGCCCAGCTGCTCGGCTCGCCGAGCGAGCAGACGGTCGGCAACGGCATCCAGAAGCAGTTCCTGAACGTGCTCGACTACCCCACGGCCGCCGCGCTGAGCTTCATCCTGATGGCCCTGATCCTGGGCATGGTGACGGTCTACATGCGCAAGGCCGGGACGGAGGAACTGGTCTGATGCCCCGGATTCTGAAGTGGGTCCGCGCCCACCTGGTGGTGCTCGCCGGCCTGCTGGCCCTCGCCTACCTGGTGCTGCCCAACCTGGTCGTGCTGGCCTTCTCGTTCAACAAGCCGGCCGGCAAGTTCAACTACGAGTGGAACGAGTTCTCCACCGACGCCTGGACCAACCCCTGCGGCGTGGCCGACATGTGCCAGTCGCTCTCGCTCAGCCTGCAGATCGCGGTGCTCGCCACCATCGGCGCCACCGTGCTCGGCACCATGGTCGCCTTCGCACTCGCCCGCTACCGCTTCCGCGGCCGCTCGGCGACCACCGCGATGATCTTCCTGCCGATGGCCATGCCCGAGGTGGTCATGGCCGCCTCACTGGGCACACTGTTCCTCAACATGCGCATTCCGTTCGGCTTCACCACCATCCTCATCGCGCACATCATGTTCTGCCTCAGCTTCGTGGTGACGGCGGTCAAGGCGCGCGTGATGAGCATGGACCCGAGGCTCGAACAGGCCGCCCAGGACCTCTACGCGACCCCGACCCAGACCTTCCTGAGGGTCACCCTGCCGCTGGCCGCTCCCGGCATCGCGGCCGGCGCGCTGCTCAGCTTCGCGCTGTCCTTCGACGACTTCATCATCACCCAGTTCAACTCGGGCCCGACCACGGTCACCTTCCCGATGTTCGTCTGGGGCGCCTCGCAACGCGGCATCCCGGTGCAGGTGAACGTCATCGGCACCGCGATGTTCGTCGCCGCCGTCGCGCTGACCGTCGCGGGGCAGTGGCTCGGCAACCGTCGGAAGGCGACCGCCTGACGCGCCGCCCGCCCACGACCCCGCGCACGGTCAGCACGCGGTGACCCGCAACCGTCATCTATTCGCAGAAAGTGGCTGATAATGCATGGACTCCGCCCGCGCACTCAGTGACGCCAGGCCCACCCCCTTCTGGCTGGAGGACCCCGGCCGGCCGGCGGCGCTGCCCGCCCTCGTCGGCGACACCACCTGCGACCTGCTGGTCGTCGGCGGCGGCTACTCCGGCCTGTGGACCGCCCTGATCGCCAAGGAACGCGATCCCTCACTGGACGTCGTCCTGGTGGAGGGCAACGAGGTCGGGTGGGCCGCGTCCGGGCGCAACGGCGGATTCTGCGCGGCCAGCCTCACCCACGGCTTCGGCAACGGCCTGCAGCGCTGGCCCGCCGAACTCGCCCAGCTGGAACGCCTCGGTGCCGCCAACCTCGACGGCATCGAGGCCACCCTCAAGCGCTACGGCATCGACGCGGAGTGGGAGCGCACCGGCGAGATCGACGTCGCCACCCAGCCCCACCAGGTCGAGGAGCTGCACGAGATCGCCGAGGCGGTGGCCCGCTACGGCTTCGACATCACCGTCCTGGACGCCGACCAGCTGCGCGCCGAGGTGGACTCGCCGACCTTCCTCGGCGGGCTCTGGGACAAGGAGGGCGTGGCGATGGTCCACCCCGCCAAGCTCGCCTGGGGCCTCAAGGACGCCTGCCTGAGCCAGGGCGTCCGGATCCACGAGCACACCCGGGCCACCGACCTGCGGGAGCACGGCAGCGGCATGGCCGTCCGCACCCCCTACGGGCGGGTGTTCGCCCGCCGCGTCGCGCTCGGCACCAACGTCTTCCCGTCCCTGCTCAAGCGCGTCCGTCCGTACATCGTTCCGGTGTACGACTACGCGCTGATGACCGAGCCGCTCAGCGACGAGCAGCTCGCCGCCATCGGCTGGCGCGGCCGGCAGGGGCTCGGCGACAGCGCCAACAAGTTCCACTACTTCCGGCTCTCCGCCGACAACCGCATCCTCTGGGGCGGCTACGACGCCGTCTACCACTACGGCGGCCACGTCCGGCAGGAGTACGACCAGCGACCGGAGACCTTCCGCACCCTGGCGAACCACTTCTTCCGCTGCTTCCCGCAGCTGGAGGGGCTGCGCTTCACCCACGCCTGGGGCGGCGCCATCGACACCTGCAGCCGGTTCTCCGCGTTCTTCGACACCGCGTACCGGGGCAAGGTCGCCCACGCGACCGGCTACACCGGGCTCGGCGTCGGCGCGACCCGCTTCGGCGCCGAGGTGATGCTCGACCTGCTCGCGGGCGAGCGCACCGAGCGCACCTCCCTGGACATGGTGCGCTCCAAGCCGCTGCCGTTCCCGCCGGAGCCGGTGCGCTGGGCCGGGATCGAGATCACCACCCGCTCGCTGGAGCGGGCCGACCGCAACGGAGGCCACCGCAACCTGTGGCTGCGCACGCTCGACCGGCTGGGGCTCGGCTTCGACAGCTGACCCGTGTCGCCGTCGCGCTGGGCGCGGGCGGGCCGCGCGAACCGGGCCGCGCGAACCGGGCCGCGTGACCCGGGCCTCGGTCCGGGCCGGTGACCCGGGCCTTTGTCCGGTGCCTTCGGTCCGGGCCCGTGATCCGAGTCATGCGATGCGTGTAAGAGGGACCCGCCGTCCGCCTCTCCATGGTGACGGCGGGTCCCAGTCTGTCCCGCCGCCTCCGAGCAGGACGAACGGCGAGAAGCGGGGACACGACATGGAGAGCACCGGACTGCACTGGCTCGCCCAGGTGGCACCGGACCCGGAGGCCTTCCGGGCGGAGTGGGAACGCACCGGGCTGGGCCTGGTACTGCTACCGGCCGGGCGCCGCTGGGACGTCCTCGCCGTCCCCGGGCCGCTCGGGCGCCCCGCGCTGGACGTCCTCGGCGCCGGCTTCTGCGGCCCGGTGCTCACCGACGCCGGGGACGAGCACGTCAGCTTCCTGGTGCCGGTCGGCACCGCCGCCCGCTGGGTCGGCACCGGAGTGCGCACCGCCGGGGAGGGCACCTGGGTCATCGTGCCGCACCCCGAGCGCGATGACCGGGGCGTGCGCTGGCTCGTCCCGCCCGACGGCTCCGGCCGGCTCAACGACCCGGTGCTGCTGGAGCTCGCCTTGCACGAGGCGGCGGCCGGGCTCGCCGGCTGGTAGCGCTCACGCGAACGGCCGTGCCCGCCGCGGACCGTGCCCGGTGCGGACCGTGCCCGGTGCGGACCGTGAGGCTGCCGCAGGACGCGCCGGGTGGCCGGCCGCGTCAGACTGGAGGCGTGACCACCGCCCCCCGCACCGTCGACTCCCCGCTCCGGCCGGGTCCCGCCCAGCTGCGCCTGGCCGCGGTGGCCGCACCCCTCTGCGCCCGGGCCGGGCTCGCGCTGGCCGGTGGGCACGCCCTGCGCGCCCACGGAGTCGCAGCCTGCCCGCAGGACGGGCTCACCCTGGTGACCGTCGACGCCGAGCTGCCGGAGGTGGCCGCCGAGCTGGCCGGGGCCTACCGCGCGGCCGGCGGCGGCGTCGTCGATCGACCCGGGACGCCCCGCCTGGAGCAGCTGGCCGTACGGCTGGCGCTGGGCGGGCGCACCCACTCGGTGGAGCTGCGCAAGGAACCGCTCGGCCACCGGCCGGTCCGGCTCGATCTGGGAGCCCCGGGGGCCGACGAGCCGCCGGTGGTGCTGCCGGTGGCCGCCCTGGAGGACGCGGCGGCGCTCACCACCGCGCTGCTGGTCGACCGGGGGATGCCGCGCGACCTGATCGACGTGCACGCCCTCACCCGCTACTACCGGGAGGGCGAGCTGCTCGCGCTGGCGGGCGAACTGGACCCGGAGTTCCAGCCCGCCGCGCTCGCCGACCGGCTGGAGACGCTGGCCGAGGCCGCGGACGGCCGGTTCCGCGCCCGCGGCGTCGAGGCGGGAGCGGTGGACGGGCTGAAGCGGTGGGCACTGGCCTGGGCCCAGGACCTGCGGCTGGACCTGCTGGAGACCCAGGAGGCGGCGGACGGGCTGCATGACCCCTACCTGGAGGACGAGGAGTCCTGAGCGGGTGGCTCCGGATCCCCCGCATCCGGGTCTAACGCATCCGGATCCACGCATCCGGCTCCGCGTACCCGGATCGATCCACGCATCCGGAGCAGCGACCGGACGACCTGTAAGGCTGAATCCTCGATCCCCGTCAGCCTGGTCGTTGAGCCCGGTCGGAGCGGCCGCCAGACTGGGAGACGAGCGCGGTAGCCCCGTGATTTCCCGTCGCCCCACCCCTGTTGCGGGCGGCGCCAGACCGGACCGGTGGCAGAACGCCGCCCGCGACTTCGGAGGCAGACGGACCTTGAGCAAGCACATCATTCACTGGATCGGCGGCAAGCCGGTCCCCACGGCCGGTGCGGCGCCCCGACGCGGTGACGTCTTCGACCCGGCCACCGGTCAGGTCTCCGGCCAGGTCGACTTCGCCGGGATCGCCGAGGTCGACCAGGCCGTGGCCGCCGCCGCCTCGGCCTTCGCCGACTGGCGCACCGCCTCGGTGGCCAGGCGGACCACGGTGCTGTTCGCCTTTCGGGAGCTGCTGAACGCCCGCCGGGACGAGCTGGCCTCGATCATCGTGTCCGAGCACGGCAAGGTGCACTCGGACGCGCTCGGTGAGATCGCCCGCGGTCTGGAGGTCGTCGAGTACGCCTGCGGCATCCCGCAGCTGCTCAAGGGCGGCTTCACCGAGCAGGCCTCCACCGGCATCGACGTCTACTCGATCCGCCAGCCGCTCGGTCCGGTCGCGATCATCTCGCCGTTCAACTTCCCGGCCATGGTGCCGATGTGGTTCTTCCCGATCGCCATCGCGGCCGGCAACACCGTCGTGGTGAAGCCCTCGGAGAAGGACCCGTCGGCCGCCAACTTCCTGGCCGAGCTGTGGAAGGAGGCCGGGCTGCCGGACGGCGTCTTCAACGTCGTGCACGGTGACAAGGCGGCCGTCGACCGCCTGCTGGAGCACCCGGACATCAAGTCCGTCAGCTTCGTCGGTTCCACGCCGATCGCCCGCTACGTCTACGAGACCGGCACCCGGTACGGCAAGCGGGTGCAGGCCCTGGGCGGTGCCAAGAACCACATGCTGGTCCTGCCGGACGCCGACCTGGACCTCGCCGCGGACGCCGCCGTCAACGCCGGCTTCGGTGCGGCCGGTGAGCGCTGCATGGCCGTCTCCGTGCTGGTCGCCGTCGACCCGATCGGCGACGAACTGGTCGACAAGATCAAGCAGCGCATCGCCGCACTCAAGGTGGGCCCCGGCTGCAACGGTGACTCCGAGATGGGCCCGCTGGTCACCGGCCAGCACCGCGACAAGGTCACCTCCTACGTCGAGTCCGGCCTCGCCGACGGCGCCGAGCTCGTGGTGGACGGCCGCAAGCACCCGATCACCACGGAGAACCGGAACGGCGCTCCCACCGCGGACGGATTCTGGCTCGGTCCCACGCTGTTCGACCACGTGAAGCCCGGCATGTCCGTGTACAACGACGAGATCTTCGGCCCCGTCCTGTCGGTCGTGCGCGTCGCCTCCTACGAGGAGGGCCTGGCGCTCATCAACGCCAACCCCTACGGCAACGGCACCGCGCTCTTCACCAACGACGGCGGCGCCGCCCGGCGCTTCCAGTTCGAGGTCGAGGTCGGCATGGTGGGCATCAACGTGCCGATCCCCGTCCCGGTCGCCTACTACTCCTTCGGCGGCTGGAAGGCCTCGCTCTTCGGCGACACCCACGCCTACGGACCGGACGGCGTGCACTTCTTCACCCGCGGCAAGGCCGTGACCCAGCGCTGGCTGGACCCGTCGCACGGCGGCATCAACCTCGGGTTCCCCACCAACAGCTGAGCGCGGGCTCGCTGCGGGACCCTCCGCAGCGCACCCCTCGCTCATCGGGCTGGCCGGCCTCCTCCTCGGGGCCGGCCAGCCCTTTTGTGCGCCGTTTGCATCGGGCCGCCGAAGCGCGTACAGTTCTTCGAGCTGCCTGGCAGGGAGCACCGGACACGCATCGGCGCGGACGGTCCCGGGGTAGCCAATCCTCTGAAACACACTTCCGGTTCGTGCC